>JAAELL010000244.1 GCA_024226735.1 bacterium
TCTGACGGTACCATCAGAATCGACAACCTCGGGCCCCGCTCGCAACAGCTACCAGCACGCTGCAGGAGAAGAGCCCCTGAGGGCCCCTAATGGCCGGTTTTAGCGGTGCTGCGGCCTATCCGCAACAAGCTCCTAGTCTCGTTCTTTCCCACTGCTTTTGTCCGGCGTCTGAATCGGACAACCTACATCTCCGATTGCCGGCTGGTCAGCCGTAGCCGTCGCCGAATGAGGCTAGGATCACTAGAGTTCGGGATCCTGCTCGAGTGCCCTACTCCAGCCGCTTGATGACGTACCACCCGCCCGGCGCGAGCGACGGGTGCTGGTCCACCCGCACGATCTCCCCCACCTTCATCGTGAACATCGCGTTCGCGACGCCCTTGGGGAAGTCCGCGCGCTGCTTGACGATGTGTGGACGCAGGCGCACGAGCACCTCGGTGCGGCGCTCGTTGATCATGTTGCGGAACTGGTCGCTGCTCAAGAGGCCCATCTGGACGTCGTCGTAGATCTCGCGCCTGTAGTCGGCGATCTCCTTCATCCCCTCGTAGTGACGGCGCAAGGACTTGGACGTCGGGACGCCGGTGTTCGCGACACGTTCGGTCCCCGGCAACGGGTCGTCCGCCGGCGGCTCGACGTCGGAGTACTCGCGCACGAGCGCCGAGAAGTCCTCGCCCTTGCCCGCACGCTCGATCGCGAAATCGGCGAGCGCCTGCGCCTCGGCGTAGGTGCGCGGCACAGGGTCACGCCCGGCCTCGCTGACGACGAAGAACTGCACGCGCACGAATGCCGGCTCGCCGCCGAGGTCGGGTAGCGGGCGCTCGGCCGTTTCAGTCCTTGCCGGCGCGCCGCGCACGACGCGCGTGCCCGTCACGGTCACCACCTCGAGCGGGACCGAGCGTTCGCCGCCCTCGGGATCGCGCACGACCTGGACCGACGCGATCGCCTCGAGCGCCGCGACGCCGTGCACGAGCGTCCCGAACGCCGTGTACTCGCCGTCCAGCTCCCAGATCCCCGGGGTATCGGCACAACAGACGTAGAACTGGCAGGAAGCCGAATCGGGCTCCTCTCCGCGCGCCATCGCCAGCACTCCGTAGCGGTGGCCGAACTCGCGGTTGAGGGTGGCCTCGGACGCGATCGTCCCGTACGAGCCCTTGCCCGTTCCGTCGCCGGCCGGGTCGCCACCCTGCACCATCGCCTCGCGCATGATGCGGTGGAAGCTCGTGCCAGCGTAGAAGTCCTCGGCGCAGTAGCGCAGGAAGTTGCGCGCCGTGATCGGCATCTCCTTCCACAGCGCGAACGTCATGGTGCCAACGCTCTCCCCGCCGATCGCGCAGGTCATCTCGACGTGAAACTCGGTCAGCTCGGCATCGGTGATCGGGCCGCCGGGCGCGAAGTCGAAGACCTCGGCCGGCGGGTCCGCCGGGGGCGTCTCGAGTCCGTCCGAGGCGGGCGTGTCGGCCGCCGAGGTCTGTCCTTGCGTACCGGCAGTCTCGCCTCCGTCGCCCGCATCGGTCTCGGAGGCGGGACAGGCACAGAGCAGGGCGAGAGCGAGAAGAGGTGCTTGAAGCTTCAAGGTCCGAGTTCCGTCAATAGTGCGGGGGCGGCGGCTCGTCCCCCTCCGATTCGCTCGTGCGCGCGGCGCGCACCTGCGCGGTCATGCGCTCGACCTCTCGGCCGAGCCGCTCGAGCTGGGCTTGTTGTTCGGTCACGACCTCATCGAGATCCTCCAGGAGCTTGTCCTGGTAGCTGACCTTCGACTCGAGCTCGATCAGTCGCTCTTCGGGGGTGGTCTGGCGGGGGCTGGGCATCGTGAATACGGCTCAGGGCACTAGAATGGTAGCGAATGAAAGGAGCAACCCGGCACGTGCACTCGTCTAGTGGTGTGATGCAGACAGTCGCGGTCTTATCCCGAGTTGGCCTGTGCCTGGCCACAAGGCGCGGTGACGACGCAACTTCGTGGAGTTTCGGAGGAGCCGCAACGCCGTGACGGGTGCAGGCGGGCCGGGATACGACTGCGAATGTCTGCATCACACCACTAGCTCGAACGTGCCCCTCCGCGCCCTGCTCGCCTGTGCCTTCCTCGTCCAGCTCGCTCTGGCGCCCGCACTCGCCCAGGAGCGCGCCCAAAACGATGACGGTCTCGAGCGCTTCCGTACGTACCTGAAACGCTCGCCCTACCACGAACGCGTCCTCGACAACCTCGTCGACGCCGCCGTCGCACGCGGGATGCTCGACGAGCTCGTCGAGGAGTACCGCGGCGCGGTGCGCTCCCCCTCCGCCGACGCCGCGGACCGCGTCGTGCTCGTGCGCTTGCTCGCGAAGCTCGACGAGGTCGACGAGGCGCGGGCGTTGCTCGAGGACCTGCCGGTTCCAGCCACGGACGGCGAGCGCACGAGCCGTCACCTGCTCGGCGCCGAGCTCGCGCGCGCGGACGGCGACACCGATGCTGTCCTCGCCTCCTTGACGCTCGCCGCGGACGCCACCGAAGCGACGGGCGACAGCGATGCGTTGCGCCGCATCCTGCGCTCGATCGCCGAGACCCACCACGGGCGCGGCGAGCCGGATGGGGCGCACACCGCGTTCGTCCACCTCGCAGAGGCGTTCCCGGACGACTTCGCCAACCGCCGCGACGTCGCGGACCTGATGGTCGAGTCCGGGCTGGGCGAGCGCGCCATCGCGCAGTACGACGCCGCGCTCGCTCTGGCGCGGGGCGACGGCCGCCGCACCGCTGAGACGCTCGTCGCGAAGGGTAGGCTGCTCGAATCGATCCAGAGCGGGCGCGAAGCGCTCGCTGCGTACGAGGAGGCACGCGCGCTGACCCTGCGCGGTGGTTGGCTGCGCACCGACCTCGAAGCGCGCGTGCTCGACCTGCACGCGAGCGGAGGAACGCTGCCGGAGCTGATCGCCGCCCGGCGCGCGGCCATGACCGCGGCCCCGACCGACATCGCCATGCGCGAGGATCTGGCGCGCGCGCTCGTGCGCGCCGGCGCGGCCGCCGAGGCGCTCGACGTCCTCACGCAGGCGACGGCCGACTTCCCGCTCGATACCGGGCTCTCCCGGGCGCTGCGCGTCGCCGCGCGTGCCGCCGGCCGACCGGGCGCCGCGCTGAGCGAGCTGCAGCGACTCGCGGGCGCCGCCCCCGGCGACGTCGACATCGCGTTCGAGCTCGCGAGTGCACTGCTCGCGGACGGCAAGCTGGAGGCGGCGCAGCAGCGTTTCGAGCGTGTCCTCGCTGGCCGCCGCGACGCGTCGCTGATGCGCCGCGTCGCGAACGCGTGGGCGCGCCACGAGCACCCCGAGCGCGCCGTGGCAGCCCACACGCGCGCGATCGAAGCCGCGCCGCGCGTCGCACGCGGGCACCTCGAGCTGGCGCGCTTCCACTTCGAACGCGGCGAGCGAGCCGCCGCGGTCGAGGTCCTGAAGCGCGCGGAGGAGCCCCTCGCCGGCAATCTCGACGGCCTGCAGGACCTCGCCGAGCTCTACCGCAAGCTCGACGAGCGCGCGGCCGCCGCGCGGCTGTACGCGCACACGCTCGAGCTCGTCCCCGACACCCCCAAGGTCCTGAGTCGGCTCGCCGAGCTGGAAGTGACGCTGGGCGAACGCGAAGCGGCGCGCGCCCACCTGCGGCGCCTGATCGAGGTCGCCGAGGCCGGGACGCTGCGCACCGAAGCGGTCGGCCGACTCGTCGCGCTCGCAGAATCGGAGGGCGAGCGCGAGGAGTGGGTCCGTGCCGAACGCGAGACGCTCGAACGTGATCCCGAGCAACGCGCCGCCTACCTGCTGCTCGCGGGGCTCCTCGTCGAGCGGCCGCGCAGCACCGAGAGCGACGGCGCGTCACAGGTGTTCGAGGACTACCTCGCCCGCTGGCCCGACGACATCGAAGCACGCCGCCAGCTCGCGCAGCGGCTCGTGCTCCTCGGGCGCACGCGACGCGCCCTGAAGCACTACAACCTGTTGCTCGAGAAGGAGCCGCAGCTGCGCGCGAGCTTCCTCATCGCCAAGGCGGGCATCTACACCACGCAGGGCCACGAGCGGCGCGCGATCGCGAGCCTCACCGCCGCGCGGCGCGATGCCGCGCGCAGCCTCGAGCTCCTGCGCCGCATCTCGCGGGCGTACGCGAGCCTCGACCGCAAGGACCTCGCGATCGAGGCACTCGAGCAGGCGCTGCGCGTCGCCCCCGACGACGGCCGCTCCGCGTACGAGCTGGCCGAGCTGCACATGGACCGCCGCGCCCGGTCGGGCGAGGCCCTGGAGGCGAGCGTGCGCGATCGGGCGATCGCGGCCCTGCTCATCACCTACCGCACGGGCGAGCGCAAGATGCGCAAGCGCGCGGCGTCCGACCTGCGTCGCCTCTACGCGGAGGGCGACCAGCTCGCCGCCGTCGTCGCGGATCTCGGCCAGCGCGTCCGGGACAATCCGTACGACACGCAGTCGCCGCCCCTGCTCGTCGACCTTTTGATGCTCGACGGCGACTACGTGCGTGCGCACGAGGTGCTCGAGCGAGAGCTCGGCCGGCGTCCGGACGACACCCGGCTCATCTCGCAACGGGCAGCGGTGTTCGCGCGCGGCGGACGCTACGACGAGGCGCTCGCGGACGTGCGGCGGCTCGTCGAGCAGGGCGAGAGCATCGACGCCGAGGTGCTCGGCCTCCTGCCCGCCTTCATCAAGGCGAAACGCGTCGCGGACCTGCTCGAGCTGGGCGCGCGCATCGAGGACCCCTTGCCGCTCAGCCGCGGGCTGCTGCGTGCGGGCTTCTACCGCGAGGCGATCGCGTACCTGCGCTCGTGGGCCGACGGCTCGGGGCTCGACAACGACAGCGTCGTGGAGCTGCTCGCCGCGCACCACCGCTACATGGACGACCCCGAGTTCGCGATCGAGGTGCTCGAGGCCCGCGAGCGCCTCGCGGGCCCGAGCTTCGAGACGACGCGCCAGCTCGGCGCGCTCTACCACGAGCACGGGGATCGCGAAAAGGTGCTCGCGTGCGGCCGGCGCCTGATCGCGCTCGAGGTGACCGAACCCGAGCTCGAGCATTTCTTCGAGAGCGTCGGCATGCGCGGCGAGCTCACCCGGCTGCGCGCCGAGCGCGTCGTCGGCGCGGGGCTATCGTTCCAGGAGATCGACACGACGCTGGAGGGTTTCCTGCACCAGCGCTTCGACGCCCCCGGCGCGCTGGAGATGATCGCATCGCTGCGCAAGCGGCTCGAGGACGAGGGCGCCGTCCCCGCCGGTTTCGAGCCCGCGGCGTGGAGCGCCTACCTGCACTCCTTCGAGCTCGCCTTGTACCGCCGCAACGCGCGGCTCGTCGCGCCGCGGCTGGATGCCCTGGGTGCGCTGCGCGACTCGGATGCCGGCGACGACGCCCTCGCTGCCTGGGACTGGTCGCTCCTGATGCGCCTGTCGCTCATGCCCGGCGCAGGTGGCGACCGGTCGATGTGGCGCAAGGCTCGGCGCGAGGAACGCGTCGATCCGCGCATCGTGGAACCGGGCCTCGCGCGCTTTCCCTGCGACCCGATGGTGCTGACCGCGGCGGCACTCGTGCTCGACGCGCTCGACCGCCGGCCGCGGGCCGCCGAGCTCTACACGCGCCTCGCCGAGGCCCTCGCGACGCCCGCCGGACGGCACGTCGAAGCGTGGACCGGGCGCGACGACCGGCGCCAGCGCGAGCGTGTCCTCGCCGCGTCGACGATCCAGGCCGAGCGCGGCGACCCCGAGCACCACGCCCGGGTGCTGCGCCTCACGTTCCCGGCCTCACCCGTCTCGACGCCGCGGCCGCGCGCGGTGCTCACGCCGAGCGAGCTGCAGCGCAAGCTCGCCGTGTGCCTGGCGCGCACCGGCGCGACCGAGCGCGCGCGCGACCTCGTCCGCGACAGCGCCCCCCTCGCCCAGGACGATCTCTACTCCTGGTTCGAGGTCGCCGAGGCGTATCTCGCGTGCGGCTTCCGGGACGAGGCGCACGCGGTGCTCGGGCGTCTGTGGGGCCTACGCGCCGAGCTGCGCGAGGACCCTCGCTTGCGCACGGTGCGGCCGATTTGGGAGGACACGTTCCAGCGCAGGTTCGGGTATCTGTGCGGGACGTCGGTCGTCACCTTGTGGTGGGGACTCTCGTAGCGACCATCACAGATTCGGATTGAGCGTATACGTCCCCGTCCACTCCGCCTCGCCGAGCACGTGCCCGTCGATCGCCGCGCGCACGTCCTGCACCGTGAAGTCGCCCTCGACCGGACAACGCTCGACGTCGAGCGCGTAAAGGCGGAAGTGGTAGCGGTGCGCGCGCTCGTCGTTCCACGGCGGCCCCGGCCCGTCGTAACCCTTGTACGTGCCCGCCATGTCGGGGTCCGAGGCGAACCAAGCAGTGAAGTCGCTGACGGCCTGGCGTGAGCCGGGCGGGCCCGGGGGGTCCGACTTGCCGCCCTTGGTCACGCCGTCGGAGCACTCGCCCTCGCCGATGCCCGGCACGTGCGGCGGAACGTCGACGAGGCCCCAGTGATGAAAGTCCGCGCGCGGCAGGTCGTGGGCCACGCTGCGCCCCTCCTGGTTCACGTCGTCGCCCACCGTCGGCGCGTCGGGGTCGACGCACACGAGCACGAGCGACAGGCAGCCGTCCGGCAGACCGCCCCACTCGAATGCGGGGTTCTTGTTGCCCGCGAGCGTGGCGTGTGTATCGGGGTCGATGCGGGCGAAGGCGAAGTCGGGCGGAATCGGGCCGTGGTTGTCGAAGCTGGGGCTGGTCAGGTGCACTCTTCTGCTCCTCGGAAAGGGATCCTCGTTCCATACCAGCTTGCCGCGCGGGGCCTGGAACTTGCAAGCGGGATCGATGCGAGCCGGAGCTCTCGCGGCTAACGTGAGCCCATGCCGTACATCGACATCGTTCCGCCCGAGCAGGCGACCGGAAAGCTCGCTCGACAGTACGAGGCCAGCCTGAAGCGTGACCGCCGCATCGCCGGAATCATCCAGGTCATGAGCCAGAACCCCGACGCGCTCGACGACCTGCTACGTCTCTATGGCACGGTGGCGTACGCGCCGTCGGGCCTGACGCGCGCCGAGCGCGAGATGGTGGCGGTCGTCGTCTCGCGTGCGAACGGGTGCCGCTACTGACTCGAAGGCCATGCCAAGGACCTCCGTGCCGAGGTCGATGACGCACAGTTCGTGCGCCAGGTCAAGGAAGGGACGGCCGAGCTCGACGAGCGCGGCTCTGCGATCCTCGGGTTCGCAGACAAGCTGGCGCGCACGCCGACCGCAGTCGGCCCGGGCGACGTCGAGGCGCTCAAGCGCGCGGGCCTCAGCGACCGCGACGTCACCGACCTCGTCCACAACGTCGGGTTCTTCGCCTACATCAACCGCATCGGCGCGGGGCTCGGCGTCGAGCTCGAGCCGTTCATGCTCGCCGGCGGCGAGAACGTCGCCCCCGGTGAGACGTTCGGATGAAGGTCCACTTCGGCTCTTGCGCCAGCTCGCGTCCGCGGATACGGGCTAATGAGGCTTCGACGAGACGCGCCCAATTCGCCCATGGTTCGGGGGTCTCTCCTGGTTGTGGCCTCACGCCGCATGCGGCGCGCCGCCCCCCGAACGGGGGCCGCCAACGAGCCTACGCCAAGCGCCGTGATCCCGTCAGCTTCCTTCGACCCGGGCTACGACGCCCAGCCGCTCGAGGCCTTCGCACCGCTCGTCGAGCGCGTCTTCACTCGAGCGCCGCGAGAGCGCTCGCAACGCCGCGCTGAACGACATCCCGCAGCCGGCGCGAGGTGCCGAACCCGACGAGGAGTCCGCGCGCACGGTCGTCGTCGCCCGCCCGCGAGAGCGCACGCGTGTAGGCGAACAGGCACTCACCGTCCTCGGGCGAGGCGTGGTGCAAGAGCGCCGCGAGGCGCGCCTCCGAATCGCCGAGGGCGTACAGGTGCAAGAGCGGCAAGAGCAGGCCCGCCCAGCGCTCCGCGCCCGCGTCGGGATCGGGCACGAGCCGTGCCAGGAGCGCGAGCGCCGCCTCGGCGTCGCCGCGCTCGAGGTGAACGCGCATCTCGCGTAGGGCGACCTCGACCGACTCGCTCTCCGCCCGCTTCCACAGCGCGGCCCACAGCGCCGGCGTCCGCCCGCGCTCGGCGCGCGGCAGCGCGAACAGGGCGACTTCCTCCGGCCGCCGCTCACCGGGCCGCCGCTCACGGGGCCGCGGCGCGGCGCCGGGCGCTTCCGGGGCGAGCGACGCGCGGGCGTGCTCGAGGTGCGCCAAGGCGACGTCCCACTCGCCCGCCGCGCGCGCCAACTCAGCCAGCTGAACGTGGGGCTCGTACGCGTCCCCGAACCGTTCGGCCAGCTGCTCCAGCACGTCGCGCACGGCGTCGAGCTCACCGCGCGCGGCTCGAATCTCCACGGTCATGACGCACACGTTCCAGAAGCCGCTGCGCTCCTCGAGCGTCGCCCCAGCGCCAATCCGCGGTCCGAGGGCGACGCGCCGCACGTCGAACGCAGCGATCAAGCGCTCGGCCGCCGCGTGGTCGTCGAGCAGCCTCTTCGCCCGCGCCCGCGACTGGGAGGTGCGCGCGAGCTCGTACGCCACCGCGAGCTCGCCACCGCGCTCGTGCAGGTCGACGCCGTGCCCGACGACGTCCCGGAACGCGCGCTGGCGCGTGACGCACGCCCGCAGATGCGGGTCGGCGAGGAGCTCGGCGCGCAGCGCGAGCAGCTCCTCGCGGATCGCTTGCGCTCGCTCGGCGAGCCCGGCGCGCTCGGCCGTGTTCGCAACGTCGAGCCAGCGCACGGCGTCGTCCTCCCCCTCCGGCTCGATGCCCGCGAGGGTGCTGTGCGCGAGCTGGGGACGACCGAGCTTGCCGTACGCCTCGGCGAGCTGATGCGTCGCCTCGAGCCACGTGTACTGAAAGCGGTTCTGCCCGAAGTAGGTCGTCGCCCGCGAGGTATGCAGGAGCCGCGCGGCGCGCTTGCGCAACGCGACGCGCTGCATCTCCGGCACGTCGCCCGCGAAGCCTTCGCGAGCGAGTTCCTTGATCTTCCCACGCACCTGCTGCTCCCGCTCGCGCCGCAGAGCCTCGCGCTGTGGAGCGAGAACGTCGCGCAGCGTGACGAGGTGCGTGATCGCCGTATCCCAGTCGCCGCGCTCCATCTCGTCACGCGCAGCCACGCTCAACAGAATCGGCGAGCGCGGGGCGCGCCCGAGCCCTTTCGCGAAGTCGGGTTTCTGCAGCCCGCGCGAGGTGTGGATCACCCCGGACGCGATCGCCATCTTCGTCCACCCGCGCGCGTCGAGCTTGCCCGACTTGGCACGGCCGAGGTTGCTCGTGTACTCCGCCTGCAGGACGTGCGGGTTGCGGGTGTAGTAGCGGACCCACACGCCCTCGATCCATGCCGCGAACGAGTCCGCGTCGTGGCCGTCGGGAATCTCGCCCGCCTCGAGGCGCCCGGTCAGCCAATCGACTGTGCGCTCGATCCCCGGCGCGGACTGCCGCGATCCGCTCAGCAGCGCGACCCCGCGCTCCATGGCTTCGAAGTCCGGCGCTTCGCGCACCACCTTCTCGACCTTGGAGAGCCAACCGTCGTAGACCTGCAGCGTGCGGTACAGACGCTCGAGCCCCGCGCGCGCCGACGGGATGTCGAACAGCTCGTCCGCGACACGACGCGCGCCGCCGCCGTCGCCGTTCTTCTGCATCATGCGCGCCAGCTCCAGCCGCAGGCGCCACACGTCGGGGCGCAGCTCCGCAGCTTCGCGCGCGTATGGAATCGCGTCGCCGAAGCGGCCGAGCTCGGACAACATCTCGGCGAGCAGGAGGCGCTCGCTCGCGGCCTCGGGCTGAACCACGACGTGCTCGCGCAGAAGCTCGGTCGCCGCGCGGGTGTGGCCGCGCTCCCACATCGCCCGCGCGACCGGAATCGGCGAGTCGAACTCCACGCTGAGCTCGAGCGCCAAATCGAGCTTGCCGGCGGAGGCGTACGCGCGCACGAGATCGAGGGCCTCGACATCCGCGCCCGCCTCGGCCGGCAGACGCCGCAGCGTCTCGAAATCCTGCGCCGCGCGCATGTGCGCCCCCAGCGCGCCCGCCAGCCGTGCTCGTGTGCGCAACAGGTCGGGCTCGAACGGTCGCACCGCGAGCAGCCGATCGACGACGGTGTGCGCCTTCTCCACTTCGTAGCCGCGCTCGAGCAGCGCGACCAGGACGCGCGCGCTCTCCAGATCGTACGGGTGGCTCGCCAGCCGGGCTTCGAGCCGCTCGAGCTCCGCGTCGAGCCGGCCCCGGCGCCCGAGGAAGGAGAACAGCTCCTTGAGCGCCGAGCGGCGTTGGTCGGCGTCCCCCACCCGATGCGCGGCGAACAGCTCGCGACGGAACGCCGTCTCGTCGCCCAGCGCCAAGAGCACGCGCGCGAGCTCGACGCGGTACTCGCTCTCCTCGGGCTGCAGGCGCGTCGCCCGTCGCAGCAGGGCCGCCGCCCGCTCGAGCTCGCCCGCCTCGCGGTGCCAGCCCGCGACCTCGCGCAGCGCCGCCGCGTTCCCGCGCGACTCACGGCCCAGCTCCTCGAGCGCCTGCCCGAACGCTTCCGTCTCTCGCGCCGCGAAGCGCAGCGCGACGATCCGCCCGAGCACCTCGCGCCGGCGGGCGGGGAAGCGTTCGGCAATCTCGGTGTACAGCCCCAGCGCCGTGTCGGTGAGGCCCGCGTCCTCGTAAGCGCTGGCCAGGCGCCGGTGCACGTCGACGTCGTCCGGCCGCGCCGCGACCATCCGCGTCAAGATCTCCGCCGCGCGCTCGAAGTCGCCCTCGGCCTCGGCACCCGACGCCGCGATCAGGTGCGCGGCGACGTCGAAACCACCCGGATCGAGCGTGGGATCGCCCACGAGCTTGGCGACCTCGCCCGCGATCGCGGCATCGGAAGCACCGACCCGGCGCTGCACGCGGAACCACAGGTCGAGCCCCGAGCGCCGCACGCCCCCCTCCGTCGCATGCGTCAGAGCCGCGCGCGCCGCGTCGGCGGCCGCGTCGATCCGCTCCGCCTTCAGTTCCAGCTCCGCGAGCTTGAGCCAACGGTTGCCTGCGCACGGCTCGATCTCGAGCGCCTGCACGAGGAGCGCGCGCGCGTCGTCCGTCCACTGCTGGTCGCTACACGCGTCGGCGAGCGCAGTGAGCCGCGCGGGCACCTCCTTCCCGGCGGCGACGACGCCGCCGCGGACGCTCTCGAGGACCACGCGCGCCGGCGCATCACCCGCGTGCTCGCGCTCGAAGAGCATGACCTCGATCCCGAGCGGCACGTCCGTCGGCGCCCGCTCGAGCGCCTGGGCGTACGCGGCGCGCGCTGCCTCGCTCTCGCCCTGGCGCACGCGCGTGCGCGCGACGCGCAGGCGAAGCGGCACTTCGTCCGGCCGCGCTTCGAGCAGTGCCGCGATCCGCGCGGACGCGGCCTCGGCGCGCCCGATCTCGAACAGGGCCCCGGCGAGCTCGAGCTCCAGCTCGACGTCCCGCCCCGCCGCGTCGCTGCCGGCGGCGGCGAGCAGCGCTTGATCGACGCGAACGAGCTCCTTCCACTCCTCGAGCCCGCACAGCAACCGGCGCTCGACCGTGCGTAGCGCGACCTCGTCCGGGAGGTAGTCGAGCGCGCCGCGCACGACCCGGAGCGCACCGCGCTCATCGCCCGCGCGCTCGAGCGCCTTGGCGAGCGCGCGCGCCAGGTCGACGTCGGAGGGCTCCGACGCAAGGAGCGCGCGCCACTCCGCGATCAGAGCCTCGAGCTCTCCGCCCATCACGTGGATGCGCAGGATGCGGCCGTGCAGATCCTCGAGCCGCCAGTGGCCGCAGCCCATCTTGGCGAGCGCCGCGCGGTAGCGCGCGATCGCCTCGCGCCCCTCGGCGCGCCGTTCGTGCAGCTCGCCGAGCCGCACGAGCAGCGAGACCTCCCGCTCCGGGTCACCACTGGTGCCGTCGAGCGCGGCCGCGAAGTGCGCGAGCGCGGCGTCGACGACGCCGCGCCCGGCGAGCCATTCGCCGGCCTCGACGCGCGCGTGGTAGCCCTCGGGATCGTGTGCGACGTAGGCCTCGATCGCGACCGTCGCCGCGCGCTCGTCGCCCGCCAGGAGGTGCGCTTCGGCGCGTTGGCGCTCCCACTCCTTGCGTGTCTCGAACTGCGCGTCCGCCGGAGGCCCCACCGCCAGCGCCGCGAGAGCGCGCGCCGGCGCGTCGTACTCGAGCCACAGCCGCGCGCGGAGCACCTGCAGGCGCGCGCCAGACTCGACGGCCCCCGATCCGGCCGATCCGACGCGGGCACCCTCCAGCAACGCCAGAGCCTCCTGCACGCGGCCCAAGGCCGCGCACAACCGCGCCGCGACCACGCGCGGCGCGAGCGAGTCTGGGTCGGCGCCGATCCGCGCTCGGTAGTCGGCGAGCACGCCGTCGATGCCACGCTCGCGGCACGCGGCGAGGAAGCCGTCGAAGACCTGGGCGTGGAACGGGTTGCGCGCGAGGTAGGCGCTCTGGCGGCGGAACGCGCCTTCGCCGCCGGGGCCGTCGCGCTCGGGATCCTGCGCGGCCCCCAGGAGCACGATCGACAGGACGAGTAGCCACCTCATCGCTCGATCCCGGTGAACACGAGGGTCACGCCGAGCGCGTCGGCTTGCGCGACGCGAAAGGCGATGAACACGTCGCGGTCGTTGCCGCCCGACGTGCGAAGGAGGTAGGTGTGCCCGAGCACGACCGCGGCCTGCCGATTGCTCGACGAGCCTCGAAAGCGCTGCTTGCGGAACTCGTCCCACGCCTCGCGCTCCCCGGCGCGCATCTCGCGCGCGACCTGATCGGGCTTCAGGAAGGCCTCGATCGGGAAGTCGCCCAGGTCGTGGATGCCCCCGGTGTTCATGCCGGTGAACTGAAACTGCTCCAGCGCGCCCCGCGGGGTCGTGTTGAGGATGTAGCGCAGCTCGGGGTGCTGCGTGTGGTCGTGGCTCTTGGCGAAGAACGAGTACCCCGACGCGCCCCCGAGACCGCTCAGCGCCATGTCGAATTCGCCCGCGGGCAACAGACGGATCGCGCGCGTGCCCGGCGCGGCGAGAAAGCCCTTGTAGCGCTCCCGCACTTCCGCGGGGATCGCATGCACGCGCGCGTCCGCGGCGGACTGCAGCGCCTCGACGCGCTCGGCGACGCTCTCCAGGGGAGCGTCCACCAGCTCGGACGGAAAGCTCTCGAGGGGGCGACGCACCTTGCGCTCGACGGCGCGCGGCAGCCAGCCGGCGAAGCTCGCCCGCATGCTGCGCACCTGGCCGCGCGCCGCGAGCCTGCGCCACACGACGACCGCGCCGTCCTCGCCCACGGACGGCACGCGGAAGGCGTACACGCGCATCGCACCGGGAGTGGGCTCGGTGCGCAGGAGGTAGGTCGCCGCGGCATTCGGGGCGATCGTCGCGACGAAGCCACGCTTGCGGTGTTCGGGTTTCATGCCCTGGTTCGTCCCCAGGAAGACGGTGCCGCGCTGCGGCGGTCGCAACAGGTAGTCCCAGTTGCCGCGGCCATCGTCGTCCAGGCCCGCGGGGAGCACATCCCCACTCAGCCCGGCGAGGGGGACCGACCCCAGCTTCCAGATCATCGAGCCACCGGCTCCCATCGAGAACGTCGTGTTGCCGACCCGCAAGGGCTGCGCCCCAGCCTTCAGCTTGCCGCCGGCCCAGGTGAGCTCCGCCCCGGTGCCCCCCACGTGCTCGCGGCGATCCATCGAGTACGACGCACCTCCGCCGACGACCTTGATGTGCCGGTCGTGCTTGCCCGGGGGCAGAAGGCGGAAGATCCCGGCCGCGGGCTCGGCGACGAGCTCGGCCCACTCCGCTGCGATCGCCGCGTCGACGGCCAAGAGTCGTGCCTCGAGCGCCTCGGAGGCCTCGGCCGAGCGCGAGAGGAGCTCGAGCGTCGAAAGCTCACCGAAGGGTTCGGAGTCGGTCTGCGGCGCTAGAGCGCCGGCAGTCCCGCCGAGCCAGACGAGCAAGAACGTGAGTCGGGCAATGCGAGGCATGGGCACGGTCGACCTTCAGCATAGGCACGCTGGCCCGGGGAGGTACGACTAGAGCCGTCGGGTCTTCCGTGTGAATCGGTAGGTACGGTCCTACCGATTCACTTCAGGTCGTCGAGCCAGGCGAAGGTCACGAGGCGGTCCGCGTGGGGTCCGTCGGACAGCTCGAGCTCCATCCGGAACCGACGTCGGGCCCCGTCCGCTCCGGGCAGGATCGCCCAGGATTCGACGCAGTGGCCGTCCCCGGCGGACGGACCGCCCGGGCGGTGTTCGTCGAGGACGCCGGCCTCGAATCCGGCGGTCGTCCACTCGCCCGCGCGCTGGCGCAGGAAGCGGGCGACGCTGCGCGCGATCCGCCGCTGGACGAGCGGGGGCGCGAGCCCCTCACCCTCGGCGACGCGCGCGAGCTCGCGCGCCCGCTCGAGCGAGCCGCCGTGCGCACGGGCCAGGAGGACGTGCTGGGCGCAGTAGCGCTTGCCGTGGACGACGTGGCCGCCGACGGTCGCGCCAAGCTCGGGGTTCCAAGGACCGAGGCAGGGACCGAGGAGCGCGCGCAGCTCGCTTCCGGGGCCGGTCTGGGCGGAGAACCGGCAGGCGGGGCCGGTAGCCTGCGGCGCGGCGGGACGCGCGGAGACGGTTTCGTCGACCGCGTCGCCGGGCTCGGGGCCGGGCTCCGCCCCGACGTCCGGCGCTTCCGCCCCGGGCTCGTGCTGGGTGTCCGTGGTCTCCCCTGCCACGGGCGCCGAGACCGGCGCCGAGACTGGCGACGGCACGGCTCCGATCGCCCCCGGGGCGAGAACGACCGTCGGTGCCGGAGCGTGCGGGCCGTCGAAGAGCGGCAGGGGTACGCTCGCCGATCCCGTCGACGCCAGGGTCGCCGGCGCGTCGCGCAGCGCGTGCGACGCCGTGGGGTCCGGCTCCGCCGCGCGCGGCGTGAGCGGGCGACGCAAGGCGAGGACCGCGACGAGCGCGATGCCACAGCCGGCGGCGAACGCGCCGCGGCGCCGGACGCGGCGCTCGGCGATCGCGAGGCGCGTCGCGAGCGCGTCCGCGGCAGTGCGTTCGCGCGCGACACATTGCTCCGCGTCCTCCTGTGCCGCCCGGCTTCCGCGCAGGTGCTCGGCGAGCTCGCGCCGTGCGCGCTGCGCTTCGTCGCGCTCCATGCGCAAGAGGCGCGCGTTTTCGTGCAGGACAGCGAGGCGTTGCTCCACCTGATCGCGTCCGCCCCCGCCCCTGGCGAGGTGCGCGCGCGAGCGTACGGCGGGGAAGTGACGGCCGAGCTCGTCGAGGGTGACGAGCGCGCCGCGCCTGCCGCCGCCCGTCGTCGCGATCGAACCTGCGCGCACGGCGCTCTCGAGCTCGTCGACGTCGACTGCGGCGAGGTCCGCAGCCTCCGCGAGCGAGAGCAAGGGGTTTCTCGTGCGTGCACTCGGGTCCGGTGCGCAGCCGGTCATGCCCGACTTAACTACCGATCCTCCGCCGCCGGATCCAGGAACGTGCGTCAGAAGTACCAGGTCAGGCCCGTGAGCACGATCAGGCCTTCGGGCTCGATCTCGGAGTCGAGGGAGATCGGAAAGCCCAGGAAATCGACCTCGACGACGTCCTCGGTGGCCGAGAGTGGGACCTCGTAGAGCAGGCTGAACTGAAAGACGAGGTCGTCCCGCAGCTGGTACAGGACCCCGGCGGCGAGGCCGACGTTCCAGTAGTCGCCCCCGTCGAACTCGAACTCGGGGTTCTCGAACCCGGGCAGCATGACGTCGAACTCCATGTCGAACTCGGTGCTCGGCAGGTAGCCGACCTTGGCTTCGACGAACGTGCGCAGCCGCCCCTCGGAGAGCCAGCGCCAGGGGAGGATCCAGCGTGCGGCCAGGAAGATCTCCTCGCTCGTGATGTCGTCGAAGAGCAGCCCCTCGGTCTCCTCCGGCTCGAAGACCCGGCGGTCGTAGCCGAACAGGAGCGAGACGTCGTCGAAGACGAAGACCTCGAGCCCGATGACGCCGCCGTACTTGCCGTCGAGGTCGGCCGTCAGGTCGAACCCGTCGTCACCGAAGTTGGCGTCGAAGTCGAACGAGCCCTCGGCTTCGAAATCGGCCCAGATACCCGCGCGCCCGATCACGCCGACCGTGCCGCGCTCATTCACCGTCCAGGCGTCCTCCGTGAGCGGCGCACGGCATGCACTGAAGCCGCAGAATGCGAGGCCAGCCAGCGCGGCGGCTCGGGTGCATGAGGACATCATCGTCGAGTGCGGCGCGCGCCCGATTCGAATGCGGTCCCAGGGCGGCGCCAGGGAGCATATCGAGACCGACGTCCCGGTGCAGCATATCGAGAGCGCCGCCCCCACGCGGGGGCGGGCCGTGTTGTAAGCTTATCGGATCGGGTGCGAGGCCCTCCGGACCGCCTTCCCGACTCCGCTCTCCCACGAGGCCCAACATGCGATCGAACCTCTCTACGCTCATCGGCACCGCGCTCTTCCTTCAGGTCGGAGCCGCTGCACAGGACACTGTCCTCTTCACGATCGATCAGGGAGCGTCGACCTGGTCCTGGTCCGGGACGACCTCGATCGGCCCGATCGAGGGCAACCCGTCGCAGGACTTCGCGCTCCAGGGCGACTTCGGCATCCTGATGACCTCCGGAGCGCAGCCGATCCAGACGGCCCAAGCGACCGGCGACGGTGCCGCCGCCGTCGTGCCGGACTTGAGCGGGCGCATCCCGAACCCGATCCCGATCCTGCCGCCGCTGGCGATCGTGGACGTCACGAACCTCTCGCTCGCGTTCTCGACGCCCCCGTTCAACGTCGTCGCCGGCTCCTTCACCACGGACATCACCGTCACCGCGCTCTCGGGCACGCTGACGGTCACGCCGCTGGCCGGTGCAGTCACGATGACTGACCTGGCGGGAACCATGGGAGACCCGGTCGCGATCGCGGGACAGCTGACGCAGGCGAGCACGAACATCCACCTGAACTCGCCGCAGATGGCCTCCCTGACGTTCACGGATCCGACGACCGGCATCAGCGGGACGTTCAATCTGATGGGGACGCTGGTCGGTGACTTCGACTGTCCCCCGCCGACGAACTACTGCACGGCGAACATGAATTCCGCCGGCATGACCGGAAGCATCTCCGCCTCGGGCAGCACGCGGATCCAGGACAACAACTTGAACCTCAACACGACGGGGCTGCCGACGAACAAGTTCGGCTACTACTTGATGTCGCGCACGCAGGGGTTCATTCCGCTGTTCGGTGGCAGCGAGGGCAACCTCTGTCTCGGCGCTCCGCAGATCCGCTTCAACGGGTTCATCCAGAACTCGGGCATGACCGGCGAGATCGATTTCACTCCGGACATGACCAACCTGCCCCAGATGCAGGTCTTCATGCCGGGTGAGGAGTGGAACTTCCAGCTGTGGTACCGCGACAACAACCCGGGAGTGACGTCGAACACCTCGGATGGGCTTGCGGTCGTGTTCTGCCCGTAGGTGCCAGTGGGTGCCAGTGGGTGCCAGTAGGTGCCAGTAGGTGCCAGTAGGTGCCAGTAGGTGTCAGTAGGTGCCAGTAGGTGCCAGTAGGTGTCAGTAGGTGCCAGTAGGTGTCAGTAGGTATAGGTCCGGTACTGCGTACCGGACCTACACCTACCGGCACCTACGGGCGGAACGTCACCGTCAGCGCATTCGACATATTCAGCTCGTCCGACGCGCAGACCCCCGCTCCGTCGACGAACCAGTACTGAAACGACCACGTCGCGCCCGCGAAGATGTGGCCGCTCTGAGGAAACCGCGTCGAGGACGCCGCCACGATCCCCGGCCCGAGGACGACGGCTCCGGAAGCATCGGCGGTCATGACCGGAAAGCGCCAGAGGCCACTGCCCTGGTCTCCGACGCAGAACGTCCCCGCATGGAAGACGACGGGGGCGGTCGCGTCGCCCATCGCGAGCTGTCCGATGCTGCTCGGCGGCGCGGAGCCGACGGTCAAGACCAGGTTGTCCTTCGCCACGCTCGGGGACCCGAAGACGCGCAGCCGGGCGCCGTCGCCGGACGAGTTGACGCAGCCAGCGGAGAGGTCGGGGTTCGCGCACGGCAGGCCCTGATCGCAAAAGCAGTAGAGCTCCCACCAGGGTCCCGCAAACGACGAGCGGTCGAACTCGTAGACCGCGCCCGTCCCGTTCTCGCGGTCGTCGGCGCCGAAGGCGCCACAAGCCGCCTCGTCGCGGTCGATCGCGACGCTCAGCCCGAAGTAGTCGAACGGGCGCGCGTCGAACGCGACGAGCTTGCCGATCTCGCTCCAACCCGTGACGAGCCTCGAGAACACGTACGCCGAGCCGCTGGCCTCGCCGCTGGCGTCGCTGTGGGACGAGCCGATCAGACACTTGTCGCCGCTGATCGAGACCGAGACGCCGAAGCCGTCCCCCGCCGCCCCGTCGGAGGCGGCGATCCTGGACTCCTCGCCGTACGTGCTGCCGCTGCGTCGAAACGTGTACGCGACGCCCGACTCCGGCCCCGCCGACGCGTCGCTCGGGGCGCTCGCCACCAGGTAGCGGCCGTGCATCGCGACCGCCGAGCCGAAGTTGTCGAAGTCGCCCACCGTCGAGCCGACGAGCTTCTGGCGTAGTCGCCAACGGTCGCCGCGGCGCCGCAGAACGTAGACGCTGCCCGCGTTGACCCCCGCGTCGTCGTCGCCGTAGGCGGACACCGCGGCGAACCGCCCGTCGAGCGCGAGGGACCACCCGAAGAAGTCGCCGGGGTCGAGCGTCGGCAGGACGATCTTCTGCCGCAGGGCCCACGCGCCACCCGAGCGCTTGTACACGTACATCGCTCCCGCGTCGGCCCCTGCGTCGTCGTCACGGCTCGCGCCGACGAGGATCCAATCGCTGCTGACCGCCGCGTTCCATCCGAAGCGGTCGTCGGTCTCACCCGTTGGCGTCTCGAAACGCGCCACCTGGTTCCAGACGCCGCCGGAACGCTGGAACACGTAGACGGCGGCGGGGCGCACGGCGCCCTCGAACGCGCCCGGCGCGCTGACGAGGGCGACGTTGCCGCGCACCTCGACGACGCGCCCGAACTGATCGTTCGGCTGCAGGTCGGGCGGCACGAGCTTCTGCACGAAGTCCCAACCCGACGTTCCGCGCTCGTAGACGTAGGCGGCGCCCGCTTCGGACCCCCCGTCGTCATCGCCCGGCGCCCCCGCGAACAGGGTCGTGCTCGAAAGGCTCACACCGAAACCGAGGCGGTCGAGTGCTTCGCGATCGTCCGCGACGATCGTCTGGGCACCGACGTGCGCCGCCGGGAGAAAGAGAAGGAGCCAGATCGAGACGATGGCTCGCGGACGTCGACACCGATGCGTCATCAGGGGGGGGGAGCTGGGGGGGGAGTGCCTAGGGGTATCCCCGTTGACTTCGGCTGAATCCGCCGGTCAAGCGTAAGCGATTCCCACGATTCGGACCGCAGGGATGACAGGGAGCCCCGCTGGGCCCCTGGAGCCGCGCGAAATCTTGATCCGGGCCAACGGCGTTCGGCGCCGTGGACAATCGAGGTGGGGGTCGCCGCGGACCCGCTCGCCGACGCGGCGATCTGCCCCACACCGCGCTACGCTCCTTATATAAGGTTGAGTTGATGTCCATGCGCGCTCTCTACACCACGACCGCCCTCCTCGCGTTGGCTCCTGCCGCCCTGTGCCAGTGGACAACCGACACGCTCTCGGTCGCACGTGACGAGATCGGAGCGACGAGCATCGGCACGCTCGCACTCTTCGGCGGCGGGTTCACGGGCAGCTTCACGGTCCCGCCGGTCCGCTACGACACCGTCGACATCTACGACGCGAGCACGGACACATGGTCGACCGCCACGCTCTCGATGGCACGCTCCTGGCCCGCGGCGACGAGCGCGGACGGCCGCGCCTTCTTCGGCGGAGGGCGCAACGCCGCCGGGCCGACGCGGCGGGTCGACATCTACGACAGCCAAGCGGACACGTGGACGACGGCCGAGCTCTCACAAGGGCGCGACCTGCTCGTCGCCGCGTCGGCCGCGGGCAAGGTCTTCTTCGCGGGCGGACGCATCTCCACCGACGCGCCGTCGTCGCTCGTCGACATCTACGACACGCAGACGGACACCTGGACGACCGCCGCACTGTCGGTCGCGCGCTTCTCCTTGGCGGCGACGTCCGTCGGGACGCTCGTCCTGTTCGCCGGCGGGACCGCGCCCTGGCACAGCGACCGCGTCGACATCTACGACACCAGCACGTCGACCTGGTCGACCGCGGTGCTCTCGGAAGCGCGCTCGAGGCTGGCCGCGACGAGCGTCGCGGGACAGGCATTCTTCGCCGGAGGATTCTCGACCACCGTCGACATCTTCGAGGCGTCCAGCGGTACGTGGACGACTGCAAACCTCTCGGTTCCGCGGAACGACCTCGGAGCGACCTCCGTCGGGCACTGGGCCGTCTTCGCGGGCGGCGCGCTCTCGACCACGGTCGACCTGTTCGACACCAGCACGCAAACCTGGTCGACGACGACGTTCAGCCTGGGCCGCCGCAGGATCGCGGCGACGACGGTCGGAGGACAGGCGTTGTTTGCCGGGGGCCGGGCCGGGAACACCCAGCACGATACGGTCGACGTCTTCGAGCCCACCCTGGGTCTGCTCTACTGCACACCGGCCAACCCGAACAGCAGCGGCGCCCCCGCGCGCATCTCGGCGGACGGCTCACTCTTCGTCGCCGACCAGGACTTCACGTTGACCGCCGAGAGTCTGCCCGCCGGGGAATTCGGCTACTTCCTCGTCGGCTCGAACCAGGGCACGTTCCAGCCGCCGGGCAGCCAAGGGATCCTGTGCCTCGCGTGCGGATTCCAGGGATGCGGCGGGATCGGCCGCTTCAACCACGCCGGCATGATCATCCAGGGTCCGGCGGGTTCGATCGACGTCGACCTCGCTAGCCTGCCCCTGAGTCCGCCCGCGCCCGTGCAGCCCGGCGAGACGTGGAACTTCCAGTGCTGGTTCCGCGACCAAGGCACGAGCAACTTCACGGACGCGATCTCGGTCGCGTTCCTGTGACCCGGAGCGCTTGAAGCCCCGGATTGCTTGCACTCGAGTCAAGTTTCGCTTCAAGCGCTCGGTCTCGACGGCGTCAGCCGTCGAACCCAGCCAAAAACACTCGCGGCTCGGTGCCGCGCAGCGGCGCCAGCGGGGCCTTGGCCCCGCTAACACCTAAAGCATCGCCAGGAGCCCGTGACCGCGCGCGCCCGGGGCGTCGGGCCCCATGCGCATCAGGATCTGGGCCTGGCGTAGGCGCAGCTCTCCGAGCCGCTTCTGCGCGTCCGTATCGTCCTCGGCCACCTCCGCCTCCTGCTTCGCTTCGGCGATGTCCTCCAGGACACTACCGAGCTCCTTGCGCAGCTCGACGATCTCGTCATCCTGCGGGCCGCCGTGCTCGCCGGAGGCTCCGACGAGCGCGGGCGCGAGCGCCAACGCCTCCATGTTCGCGAGCCGCGACTCGACCCGCTGCAGCCAGCTGCAGAGCGTCGTCAACGTGGCGGATACCTCGGTCGAGGCGAGTCTTCCGTTCCGTTCGGAGCGTGCGAGTGACGCGGACGATGACGACTGCACGGCGACGACGTCGTGCTTGAGCCGCCGGTGGCCGGCGATACCGCGGGTGCTGAACATCAGGCCGCAGTCGGGACACTCCACTTTCGCGTTCCGCATGGAAGGATGGGTCGATTGGCTCACGGGGTTGACTCCTGACACGCATTGAGAATGCGCGTGCCGAGCTGATCGGACTCGGCTTCGGTCGACCTATGACCCGACGAGGGTCTTCCGCCCTGCAAGGAATGGATCGTTTTGCGTCTCAGTCCGGCACGGACTGTTCGCTACTGGCCCAGGATCGAACCGCCGCGAGCATGCGCGCCGTGAACGACCGCCGCGCGATGGGGCGCGTCCCCTGCGCGGGTGCGGCGGGCTGGGCGAGCAGGCTCGCCATCTCGGTGCGGGTCTCGCGCACCTCCGCCAGGAGCTCATCCATTCGCTCCTCCGCCTGTCGGCGCTCCGCGAGCCACGCTCGTTGGCGCTGCTCGCGCTCGCTCGCGGCGGCTTCACGTGCACCGGCGAGCGCGGCCTCGGCGCGAGCCGTCTCGGTCCGAGAATCCTCGAGCGCGCCCTGCACGGTGTCCCAGCGCTGGGCGGCGCGGCTCAGCTCGCTGTCCAGACGTTGCGTCAGCGCCTTCGCGTTCGTGCGCTCCTCGTCCAGGCGCGCCTCGAGCCGCGTCCGAAGCTCGGCCGCGAGCCCGCGCTCCGTCTCGAACTCGGCCTGGGACGCGCGCGAGTGCGCCTCGATCCGAGCGAGCTGCTCCCCGAAGTCCTCGCGTGCCGCGGCTGCGGCCGCGAGCGATTTCTCCAGCACCAGCGCACCTTCGCTCGCTTCGCCCTCGAGCGTCTCGCGCGCGTGCACGGCGTCGCGCCACATCGCGAGCACCGCGAGGCACACGAGCGCCATCGCCCACGTGCCCGTCCTGCGCCACGCGCGCAGGGGGGCGGGGCGGGGTCCCGCTTCGAGCTCGAGGATCCGTTTCTGAGCCATGAGCAGGCCGACGGTCGTCGCCTGGCGCTCCTTCTCGATCGAGGACAGCCGCATGCGCAGGTCGTCGCATTGACCGCGCAGGTCCTCGCGCACGTCTTGCGCGTCGCGCAAGCGTTCCGACAGCGCCGAGTTGGAGGCCTGGATCGAGGCGAGGCGCACCTCGACCGCGTGACGCATACCGTCGGGCGCTTCCGCGGCTGGCGCGCTGGGAGGCGCGTTGGGGGGCGCGTTGGAGTGCTCCGGCGGCGCGCGATCGGCCCGCGACGCCGACGGTTCGGACTGCGTTGAGAGGGTGGCGTCGGTCCTGGGCTCAACGGTTGACGCCGTTGAAGTTGTGTCGGACGGCGTGCCTTCCGTCCCCGACCCGACCGCGCGCGGGTACAAGAGCCCCAGGTCCATGACCCGCACAAGCCGCACGTCCCTGCCCCGCCGGCGGCCCGTCTCGAAAAGGAGCCTGCCGGCATCCATTTCGCGCCCGATCTCGGCGCGCGGCACGCCCGCCAAACGGGCAGCCTCGGCCGCAGTCAGGGCCCGCGAGGGGTCGACCTGGCCCCCGGCTCTCGCCCCTGCGGCCGCTCCACCGACCCCCTTCTGCGCACCTCCTGCGGCCATGCCGGCATTCTGGAGGACCGGGACGGCCGGTTCACTCCGAAATGTGGCTGCTCCTCGCCGTACCGACGCAGCCCCTTGGGGGCTTGCATCTTCCCGGGTCGAGAATTCAGGATTGGGTGCGCCCGTTTGCCCCCTTCGGGGACTGGGGATCAAGTGAAGGCCATCACGCGGCCGACCCGCAAGACGATCGAAGAGCTCGTACGGCGACACCAAGTCTCCGTGCGCCGGTTCCTCGTGTACCTGGGTTGTCCGCGTGACATGCTGGACGACCTCGTCCAGGACGTCTTCCTCTCGCTCCTCTCGGGCCAGTTCGAGGACCGCGGTCCCGAACGCACCACGGCCTACCTTCGCACCGTCGCCAAGCACCTCTTCCTCAAGGCCATGCAACGTGCTCGCCGAGAGCCCCCGATGCAGGACCTCGCGGCCGCCGAAGCCGCGTGGATGGAGTTCGAGGGTAGCGACTGCGGCGAGGGCTACCTCGCCGCCCTGCGCTCGTGCCTGGCCCGCCTCGGAGACAAGGCGCGGCGGACGTTGGAGATGCGCTACGCCCGCTCGCTCGGGCGCGGCGCGATCGCCAGCGAGCTCGGGCTGAGCGAGTCGGGCGTCAAATCGATCCTCGTGCGGACGCGCTCGTCCCTGCGGGCGTGCGTCGAAAGGCGGCTCGCCCCGTGACCGACCCGCGCGACCGGATCCTCGACTACGCCCTCGAACGCGCGCTGCGCGACGAGGACGACGCCAGCATCGACCAGGCCGAGGCAATCGCGGGCGCGTGGGAACGCGGCGTGCGCGGCAGCGTCGTGTGCAAGCGCGAGTCGGGCACGCCCGAAGCCGAAGGAGATCCGAGCGCACGGCCCAAGGGCACCAACGGACAAACCCACTCGGCTCCGCGCGCGAGCGGTCCACGCCCAGTGGGGCGGAGCGCGGCCCGCGAGCGGTCGGCCGCAGACCCGGCCACGCGGCCGGCCGCCCGGCCGCGCATCTGGAGCGGCCCGCTGGGCGCGGCAGCGGCGGCGCTCGTCCTCGTCGCGGGCGGCGTCTTCCTGTGGCGCGGCGCGGGGGACGGAGCGGAAGGCGAGCAAGGCCCCGCAGGCGGCCCCCAGGTGGCCGACGCCGGCCCCGGCGTCTCGCTTTCGGGCGGCAGCATTGCGCTGCTGCGCGACGACCGCATCGCATCGGGCATCGTACCTGCCGGCGCGGAGCCGGTCGCGCTCGAGCCGGGCACGACGTTCTGGGTCCAGCCGGGCCCGGCCGCGCGACTCGCGCTCGAGCAAGGAGCCACGTTCGACATCGCACCGAGGAGCCTCGCACGGCTCGCGCAACTGGCCGACGGAAGCCGCGTCGAGCTGGAATGGGGCGAGGCGCGCGCGACGAGCCCGCGCGCCGCCAGGGTCGCCTTCCGCGCCGCGGACGTCGACGTCGAGCTCGATCCTGGCGCACACGTCGAAGTGCGCGCGACGTTCGACCGCGAGCGGCCCGCGCCGACCGGCGTCGCGTCGTTCGCCGCTCTCGCCGCCGAGCTCGAGGGCGCCCCCCTGGGATGGCTCGAAGTGAGCGTCCACGACGGCCGCGCCCGCATTGCGATCGACGGTACGCTGACGGTGCTCGGCGCCGACGAGGTGGCCTACGTCGCGCTCGGCGAGACGCCGGAGCTCGTCCCGCGCGACGAGATCGAGGAGCTCGTCAAGCTCGTCGGCCTGTTCTCCGGATCGTTCCCCTACCCCGAGACCACGGGCATGGAGTGCGCGCGCCGCCTCGAGGAGCGACCGGCGCTGTGGATCCCCCTCACCGAGGAGCTGCTCGCGAGCTTCCGCTCCGAGGACACTCCCTGGCGCTGGCGCCAAGAGCTCATCGACATCCTCTCCCTCGACCCGCGCGAGACGCCGCTGCGCATCGCGCGCGAAGCGTGGCGCGTCGACCCGCGCCCCTTCACCCAGAACCAGATCGTCGCGCTCGGCGAGCGCGGCGTGTACGAGTTCGAGACCGAGGTGCACGCGACGCTGACGTGGTACGACACGGCGGCCGACGAGATCGACCCCCTCCCCGCCGCGCTGTACCTCGCGGTGCGCGGGGACGACCGAGGCGTCGAGCACCTGATGCGCGCCGCCGCGATGTTCGAGGACGGTTCCTCCCCCGAGACACCGAAAGCAGTGGGTCGGGAGGCCGTTCCACGCGCCCTGGCGAGCGCCGCAGCGCTCGCGCGTCTCGGCAACCGAGAGCACTGGGACCACGTGCGCGCGTGGATGCCTGACGCGTTCGACATGTCGATCGAGATCGGACAGTACGACGCGGGCCTCGGCCTGGTCGTGATGTTCGAGTCGATCCAGGGCATCGCCGACGGAGCGCAGACTCCGCTCGTCGGCCAGCTCCAAGGGCGGCTCGAGCGGCGCATCGCCCGGCGCGCCGGCGACTTCGAGAACGAGGATTCCCTGCGTGCGCATCTCGCCGAGCTCCTGGGCGAGTGAGTCGCACGGAGCGCGGCCCGCGTCTTTTACAAAAGCGCGTGCGTCCTTTCGGAGCGGCCGGGGACTGAAGCTCGCGTGGTGCCGAAGCCCCTGGTTCCGGCCCTCCCCCGCCCATCCCCAAAACGGAACACACGGAGCCATGTGCCCATGTTGAAGCCCCTTCTCGACAGTAAACTCCTGACCGGCACTCTCCTGACCGGCGCTCTCTTCGCGGGCACCGCGCTCGCCCTCGACGACGATGGCTACGGCAAGAAGAAGGACGCCTACGAGGCGAAGCCGATGACGGCCGAGCAGCGCACGGAGGTCGCGGAGGTTTTTGGTCAGCTCATCAAGGCCAACAAGGCGATGACCGTCGCGCGCACCACGAGCGAGAGCGGCAAGTGCTGCTCGGACAAAGGCGCCTGCGAGCCCTGCGAGACGATGTCCAAGGGTGGCAAGGCGCTGGTCAAGTACCTCGTCAAGCAGCCCGAGAGCTGGGAAGTCGTGACGCCGCTCGTGCGCGACGCGTTCGCCGCGGACGCCACGTCGGACGAGCAGCGCGACTACATGCTCCAGATCCTCGGCTGGACGAAGTCCAAGCGCGTGCGCGAGGTCGGCGAGGTCCTGTGGAAGGAAGCGCCGTCCAAGTTCACCGAGAACCACGTGCTCGCGTTCGCCGAGAACGGCTGCGACACCCTGTTCAACCAGGCGCGCAAGCTCGTCAAGACCAGCGACAGCGTCCGTCCCGCGGCGCTCGTGGCGATGCACTCGCTCAAGTACGAGAAGAAGCTCGCCAAGGGCTACAAGGCGAAGAAGCCGGACGCGAAGCCGATCGACGAGAAGGCGGTCGCGCGCGACCTGAAGATGGCCAAGAAAGCCCTCGTGCAAGCCTTCAAGGCGCGCAAGATCACGCACGAGAACGCCTTCGACGTCCTGCTCGCCGGCACGTGCCTCGAGGAGCTCGGGCAAGAAGGCGCTCTGCGCGAGGCGCAGGGCAAGGTGCACTCGACCGTGATCGCCGCCCTCGACGCGGGTGAGCTCGAGCGCGCGCGCGAGATGACGCTCGTGGCATCGTTCGTGAACGACGCGGCCAAGAAGGGCGCATGGCAGATCAGCTACATGGACCAGCGACTCGACGCTCACTGCAGCGAGCGGTCGAAGGAGGTTGCGACCGCAGATCAGGTCTTCGAACTGATCGAACGGGTCACCTCCATGTAGTTGTCGACGGGAGAGTCCCCGCGCCCGTCAAGGGACGCGGGGGCTCGCCCACCTCTTTCCTCCCCCTCGGTTCCGCACACGCCATCGAGCCATGATCGACGCGATTCTGATCTCCCTCCTCACCCCGATGCCCGTCCCCGTCCCCGTCCCCACGCCCGCCGTGACACCAGTGGTGGGGCGCGCTACCGATGACGTCAAGGACGCCATCCGCGCCGCTGGCAAGAACGTGGACGAGCTGATCGCCCTCGCCGAGCGCTGGACGGCGGAGCAGAACGAAGGCGCCGCGCGCACCGCGTTCGAGCGCGTGCTCAAGCTCGACGACAAGAACGCAGCGGCGCACCACGGCCTCAGCCACCACGAGTACGACGGGGAGTGGTACGAGACGTACGCGGCGCTCTCCGCGCACCGCCGCGCGGAGGCCAAGCGCATGCTCGACGAGCACGGCCTCGTCCGCTACGGCGACGAGTGGGCGCCGGTCACCGACGTGCCCTTCATGCGTATGGGTTGGGCCAAGGCCGAGGAGGGCGGCTGGTTGCGGCCCGATGAGAAAGCCGAGCTCGACCGCGGCAAGGAGCTCGCGGCGGAGGGCTGGGAACAGCAGGACCTCGTCTGGGTCGCGCCCGCGGATTTCGACAAGTGGCGCTCGGGCAAGTGGAAGGTCGGCGAGGAGTGGATGTCGAAGAACGACGCCAACACCGCGCACAGCGAGCTGAACAACCCGTGGCGCGTCGCCGCCAAGCACTTCGTCGCGATCACGACCTGCGACCGCGACACGGCGGGCTGGGTCGGTTGGCACGCCGACCTCGTCTACCCCGACCTCGCGCGCCTGTTCGGCAAGGTACCGGCGCGCAAGCTCGAGGTCGTCGCCCTCAAGGACATCGCCCAGTACAACGCGTTCGCGGCCGGCAGCGTCGCCGACCAGCGCAGCCAGACCGACGCGAGCGGCTACAGCTCGGTGCACTACGCCTACTTCGGTGAGTCCTGGTTCGACACCGCGCACAACCCGCCGGTCTACCGCGGCGCGGGCGTGTGCTACTGGGACCGCAAGGACGCTACGCTCGACCCCTACGGCCTGCACGCCGTGCGCCACGCGGCGGCGCAGTCGTACATCGACGCGATCGACCCGTCGTGGGACACGGTCTCGCGCCTGATCGAGCGCAACAACCCGAACGGCTTCAACGCCACCGACTTCTGGGGCGAGAAGCTCGTCCCGCAGTGGCTGCGCTACGGCGCCGCGTCCTACTGCGAGCGCTACTTCCAGGACCCGAACGCCGCCGACGGCACGTCGCCCTGGTGGGCGCGCGAGTGGGCGCTCGAGAATCTGCGCAAGGCCGGAGGGATGCGCGACCTCGAGGACGTGTGGGCCTTCGCCCTCGATCCAGCCGACCCGACGCGCTCGGGCCAGCTGATCAGTGAGGCCGGCTGCATCGTCTCCTTCATCCTCGACGGCCAGTGCGCGCCCGTCGCCGAGAAGCACCAGGCCTTCAAGGCCGCGCTCGAGTCGGGCGAGGGTGTGGCGGAGGCCGCCGAGGCCCTGCAGAAGGCGCTCGAGAAGAACCGCAAGAAGCTGGAGAAGTACGCGGGTCTCTAGACCCAAGCCCGATTCGACGCCAGCGGGGCCGAGCTCCAACCTCACTCTCTCCCCAGTCTGGCGTCGACCCAGTTCGTGCGCCGCATGAACGGCCTGCCTGCCGAGGGGTGCCCCTTCGGAGACGCGCTCCGATCCACTTTCGGGTCGGGGCGCTTTTTCCGCTTGGCGCCGAGCCATGGGTTTGGCGAGATGCCGCCCCCATGCACGAAAGCTACTTCGAGAGCTACGCCGATCCCGCCGTGCACCGCACGATGATCGGCGACCACGCACGCACCGACGCCTTCCGACGCGGCGTCGAAGACGCCGTCCGGCCGGGCGACGTCGTCCTGGACCTGGGGACCGGCACCGGCATCCTCAGCCTCTTCGCCGCGCGCGCGGGGGCCAGGCGCGTGTTCGCGATCGACAACTCGTCGATGATCAACACGGCCAAGCGCATCGCCAAGCGCAACGGCTTCGAGGATCGGATCGAGTTCATCCGCGGCCACGCCGAGAAGGTCCAGCTAGGCGAGAAGGTCGACGTGATCCTCTCCGAGTGGATGGGCTACTTCGCCCTCGCCGAGTGCATGTTCCGCTCGGTCGTGATCCTGCGCGACCAGTGGCTCAAGCCCGAGGGGCGCATCGTGCCGAGCCGGCTGCGGCTGTACCTTGCCCCCATCGAAGACCCGGTGGTGCACGCCTACCTGGGCGTCGGCCTGTGGGAGCGCCCCGTGTACGGCTTCGACTATTCGGACATGGTCGAGCACGAGCTCTCGCACCTGATCACGGCGACCGAGCCCCTGCGTACCGAAGCGCTCCTGGGCCCCGCGAGCCTGCTGACGGACGTCGACTGCTCGACCGCCCCGATCTCGGCCTTTTTCTTCGAGACGACGGTCGCGCTCGAGATCGAGCGCAGCGGGACCGTGCACGGACTCGGCGGCTGGTTCGAGGTCGACCTCGGGCCCAACGTCGTGCTCAGCGCGGCGCCCGATGCGCTCCGGACCCACTGGCGGCAGTCGTTCTTCCCGGTGCGGCCGTTCCCGGTCCAGGCGGGCGACGTCCTGCGCATCGCGATGCGGGCGCGCGAGCCGGACACGGGCGATCGGCGGCTGCCGACCTACTTCATGGACGGACAACTCGAGCGCGGGGACGAGGCGGTGCACACGTTCTTCTACTGCCACCACGGGACGTTCGAGTGAACGCGCCGGCGAGCTCCGCTCAGAGAGAGGGACGACTAAACCCGCTAGTGGTGTGATTCACTCTTGTGCGGCATTTTGGTCGGTGCGTACGCGTTCGCTGCAAGGCGCAGCGACGACGCGACTTCGCTGCAAGTCTCGGAGGAGGCGCAA
>JAAELL010000245.1 GCA_024226735.1 bacterium
ACGCGCTCGCCAAGCTCGGAGTCGCCGAGTCCGTCGACGAGATCGCGGACATGCTGGTGGATCCGGTGCCGGACGTCCGGACCGCGGCCATCAAGGTCATGGGCGAGCTCGACCTGTCCATCGACCGGAACCTCGGCCGCATACTGCTAACCGACGCCGCGGAGGTCGTGCGCATCGAGGCCGTGCGCTACTTCGCCGGGCGTCGTGAACCCAGCGTCCTGCCCGAGGTGATGCGCCTGCTGCCCAGCGGCACGCGGGCCCTGCAGACGGAGATCGTCGGCTACCTCCGGGCGGTGGCGGCCAAGGACTTCGATGCGTTGCGCGAGATGCTGGGCGACGGCGAGCTCGGAACGGAGGCCATGGCCTCGCTGGTCGACATCGCCGCCTTCTGCGGCGGGACCAAGGCTGCGCGCTTCATCGCGGAAAGCACGAGACATGAGGACTCGCAACTGCGCGCCACGGCGTTTGGCGCCCTGGAGGCCGTCGATGGACGCCGCTTCGCCGGCCTCGTCAAGAAGGGCCTCGCCGACCCCGTCGAGGACGTCCGCATCGCGGTTCTGACCAGCCTGGCCCGTCGACCCCATGCTGCGAGCTACGAGCGGGCCGTCGAGCTGGCGGAGGACCCCGACGAGAACGTGAGGCTCATGCTGGCCCTCTCGCTCGGGGCGGCGGGCATGACTCAGCATGCGCCGCAGCTGATCCGACTCGTCGACGACGGCTCGACGCGGGTCGTGGCCGCCGCCATGACGAGTCTCGCGGCCCTGGACGACCGCTCGTTGCAGGACGACATCTACCTGCGCGTCGACCTCCGGGAGATTCGCAAGGCCATCACCGAGATCCAGCGCGATCGGCGCTGCGAGGCGCTCATCGCGTCGATGCGGGAAAGGGCAGCGGGCGCGAGCGAGCTCGAGGTGGGCATACTGCTCGCCAACGATCAGGCCGACTTCAAGGAGAACCTGATCAGCATCCTCAGGGGCGATCGCGATCCGACTCGTCGGTTGCGCGCCATGGAGATCCTCCACGTCGTGGCCGCCGAGGAGGCTTTCGTCGTCATCCTCAGCATCCTCAAGCGGGACCCCTCCCAGGAGGTCAGGCAGCGGGCCATGGAGTTCCTGGCCGCTACCAAGCAGCGGGAGGAGGTGGTGCAGGCGCTGGCCTCGATGCTGGCGGATCCGTCCCTCGCC
>JAAELL010000246.1 GCA_024226735.1 bacterium
GACGGCAGATCGCCTCGAGGTCCGAGTTCGCCACGTCGCCGCCCTTGCCGAGCTGGGCGAAGACCTCGCGCTCCTTGCCGGAGATCGGGTCGACCGAGACCTTCACGTGCATGTTGCCGAAGGGCGTCAACTGCCGGATGCGCAGGCAGGTCATGATCTCGGGCAGCTTGATCGGCACCGGGTTCGGCTCGTCATCGACGGACGCCGCGGTCTCGGCCGTCCGCTCGGGAGTTCCGGACGACTTCCTGAGCGCCATCGGCTGCACGTCGCGGCACCCGTCGCGGTAGACGGTGACGCCCTTGACGTCCTCGTCGATCGCCAGCTCGAAGATCGAGCGCACGTCGTCGACGGTGGCATCGTGCGGGAAGTTGATCGTCTTCGAGATCGACGAGTCGCAGTGCCGCTGGAAGGCGGCCTGCATCTTCATGTGCCAGTACGGCGTGATGTCGCGCGCGGTGACGAAGACGCGCTTGGTCTCGGCGGGCACCTCGTCGCAGTTCGCGAGCGTGCCGTCCTCGGCGATCTTGTCGATCAGCTCGTCCGAGTAGAAGCCCTGCTTGTTGGCCTCGGCCTCGAACACGTAGTTGAGCTCCTTCATGATCGTCGGCACGCCGTTGTTGTCCTTCATCACCTGGCGGATGAAGGCCAGGCTGAACATCGGCTCGATGCCACCGGAGCAGTCCGCGAGGATCGAGATGGTGCCCGTCGGCGCGACCGTCGTGGTGTAGGAGTTGCGCAGGCGGCGACCCTGCTTCTGCCAGTCGGAACCCTCCCAGGCCGGGAACACGCCCCGCTCTTCGGCGAGCATCTCACTGGCGAGATGCGACTCGTCGTTGAGCACGCGCATGATCTCCTCGCCCCAGCGGGTTCCCTCCTCGGTGTCGTAGGAGACGCCGAGCTTGTAGAGCGCGTCGGCGAAGCCCATGACGCCCAGCCCGATGCGCCGCGTGGTCTTCGACATGTTGTCGATCTGCGGCAACGGGTAGCGGTTGGCCTCGATCACGTTGTCGAGGAAGCGCGTCGTGGTGTGGATGATCGACCGGTACTCGTCCCAGTCGAACTCGGCGCTCTCGCCCTCGCCCTTGACCAGGACACCGAGGTTGATCGAGCCCAGGTTGCAGGAGTCGAAGGGGTGCAGCGGCTGCTCGCCGCAGGGGTTGGTGGCCTCGATCAAGCCCACGTTCTTGATCGGGTTGCGCTCGTTGACGCGGTCGATGAACACCACCCCCGGCTCGCCGCTGCGCCAGGCGTGGTCGATGATCTCGTCCCAGATCTCACCCACGGTCCAGTGCTCGCCGGTCGGGCCGCCCTCCTTGTCGAGCTTCTTCAGGTCCGACCACTGCTTGGAGCGCGGGTTCTGGACCTGATGCACGGTCTTCGGGTCGGAACGCAACTCCTGCACGAACCTGTCCGTGACCGTGACCGAGATGTTGTAGTTCTGGAGCCGCCCGAGGTCGTCCTTGAAGCGGATGAACGACATCACGTCGGGGTGGTCGACGCGCAGGATGCCCATGTTGGCCCCACGCCGGAACGCCCCCTGCTGGATGGCATCCGTGGCCTTGGAGAAGACCTGAATGAAGGACAACGGTCCCTCGGTGGTCCCGCCCGACGAACGTACGAGGTCGCCCTGCGGGCGCAGCCGCGAGAACGAGAAGCCCGTGCCTCCGCCCGCCTTCTGGATCAATGCCGTGGCCTTGATCGAGTCGAAGATGCCCTCGATCGAGTCCTCGACCGGCAGGACGAAGCAGGCCGACAGCATGCCCATCTCGCGGCCCGCGTTCATCAGGGTCGGGCTGTTGGGCATGAACTCACGCCGCGCCATCAGGCCGTAGAACTCGCGCGCGATGGCCAGCGCCTTGTCCGGCGTGCCGTCGGGGAAGTCGAGCTCGGGGGTCGCGATGCAAGACGCGACCCGCCATACGAGCTGTCGAGGGCTCTCACACACCGCGCCCGTGTTCGGGTCCTTCTTGAGGTAGCGCCGCTCGAGGACCTTGCGGGCGTTCTCGGAAAGCGACGGCTCGGGCAGGTCCTCCGGCGGGTCGACGGCTTCGAGTTGTTTCAGGGCGTCGGAGTTCGTTGCGGCGGTGGGCGTTGCGGCGGTGGGCGTTGCCGGCTTGGACTCGGTCGACAGGGTGACGGGGTTCACGCGCGAGGCTCCTCGAGTAGGCTGGACGAACGGGAATGACAGGATGCGCACGGAGAGCCCGCGGCGCGCCACCCCAGCGGTCCGCGCCCTCTCCAGGGGACCCCCAAACCCTCGGGTGGCCCTCTCCGCAGGGGGCAGGCCACCCGGCTCCTCCCCTCATGCGGCGCAGGGCGGACAGTAAGTGCACCATGTGGTGCTCGGTAGACTTTTTTGACCACGGATCCACCAGATCTTGTGGCGTCTGGACTTACCCCCGCTTTTACTTTTGGGCCATCCTAACGTCCGGCGTCGCTTCGATCGGCCCGGCGCCTGAACCGAGCCCGGAAGAGGGCCCACTGGGGAACCCCCAGCACGCGTGCAGCAAGAGCGTAAACGACTACACCACAAAGGATTGCGGCCACCAGGTGCGCGGGCGAGGCGGGTTCTCCGCCCAGTGCGAGGTGGGTCCCGAGGGCTGCGAGTCCACTGGCTGCCGCGGCGCCTGCGATCCGGGCTATCGAGGCCCCTACGCGCTCGCCGGAGGCCCCCGGTAGGCGCCGTGTGAGCCCCGGCAGGAGCAGCGCCAGGTTGCCCCAGCTCGAGATCGCCGTGGCCAGCGCCAGACCCTCGACATCGAGCCCCAGAACGACCAGGAACACGACGTTCAGGGCGAGATTGAGCCCCAGCATCCCGATCGAGATCACCACCGGCGTCCTGAAGTCGCCGATGGCGTAGTAGGTCCGCCCGGCGAGCCCCACCGCGCCCGCGGGGAGCAGCGAGAAGCAGAGCACGGAGAGGGCACGCGAGGTGCGCTCGATCCCCTCCGCGCCGAACTCCCCGTGCCCCAAAAGGACCGTGACCACCGGCTCCGCCAGCACGAACAACCCCACGGTCGCCGGCAGCCCGACGAACAGCACCATCAACTGGGTGCGGTCGTGCAGCCGTCGCAGCTCGCCGAAGCGACGCTCGTGACCGAACGCCTTCAGGGCGGGGAACACGGCGCTGGTGGCGGCGGTCGCGATCAAGGCCAGCGGGAGCTGCTGGATGCGGTTGGCGAAGTAGTACGTCGTCGGTCCGCCCCGCGGCAGGAGGGCCTGCGCCATGAAGCCGTCGACCATCACGTTGATCTGATACACCGCCGCGCCCAGCGCCAGCGGCAAGCTCGCGCGCAAGACCGTCCAGCCGGTGTCCGCCACGCGCGCCTCCTTCGCAACCCTCGCGCGCCGCAGGAAGCCCGCCGCGCGCATCTCGGGCAGGAGCATCAAGAGCTGCGCGAGCCCCGCGGCGAGCATCCCCCAGGCGAGCACGCGCGCCATCTCCAGGTGGCGCTCGCGACCTTCCGCCCCGTCGCTCGGATCGAGTCCGGTCCAGCCGAACGCGGCACCCAGTCCCACCAGCGAGGCGATCACCACCAGGTTCATCACCGCCGGCCCCGCGCTCGCGCCGGCGAACCGCCCGCGCACGGCGAGCGCGCCTCCCGCGAGCCCGGTCAGACAGACCAGCACGACGAACGGCGTCAGGCGCACCATCAGCTCGCGCACCGGCGCGGGATCGGGCCCCAGCCAGCGCCAACCGGTGATGGGCATCGTGTCCCCCATCAAGAGCGCCGCGCCCATCACGAGCGCGCACAAGCCGAGCAGGATCAGGAGCGCGAGCCGCAAGGTGTCCCACAAGAGCCGGCGCCCGGCCTCGTTCCCGCGATCGCTGTCCGCCTCGGTCAGCGCCGTCTGCAGCGAGGTCGCGACGGCCCCCTCCCCGAGCAGCCGCCGGAACAGGTTCGGCACGCGCCAAGCCGTGACGAAGGCGTCGTAGATCGGCGATGTGTCTCCGAACAAGACCGCCGCGAGGAATTCACGCGCGTAGCCGAGCAGGCGGCTGACGAGAGTGAACGACGAGATCAGGATCGTGCGCGCGCCGAGCCGCTTGTGTCGACCGACGACGTCAGCGCCGCGCTCCTCGTCCCCGTGCCCCTCCACCATGGTGGCTACGGTACCGCCGCCGGCGTGGTGACACGATGGAGGGCTCTCTCCCGCGCGCTCGAGCGACCCGAGCAGAGCGACGTCACGTCACGCGGCCTGGGCCGGCGTCACTCACTCTCACCTTCGTCGGCGAGGTCCTCGGTGACGCCGTAGGCTTCGAGGTCGCGGCGCGTCACGATCTCGACGCCGACCAGTCGATCGCCGCGCTTGAGATTGACCATGCGCATGCCCTGGACGTTGCGGCCCATGGGGCGCGTCTCGGCGACGGGCGAGCGCACGATCATGCCGCCTTCGGTGATGTACATGGCGTCATCGTCCCCGTGACAGTGGCGCATGCCGATCACCTCGCCGTTGCGACCACCGGCGCGGATGTTGATCACGCCGAAGCCGCCGCGGCCCTTGACCGGATAGTCCGCGATCGGCGTGCGCTTGCCGTAGCCGTTCTCGCAGACCGTGAGCAGATAGGCCTCGTCCGACTTCACGACGACCATCGCAACGACGCGGTCGCCCTCTCGCAGCTTGATGCCGCGCACGCCGTAGCTCGTGCGGCCCATCGCGCGCGCCGCCGATTCGGCGAAGCGTGCCGACTGGCCGTGTGCCGAGGCCAGAACGATCGTGTCGTCTCGCGCGCACAGCTCGACGCCGACGACCTCGTCTTCCTGCTCCAGCAGAATGGCGCGGATGCCGCCCCTCTTCGGCCGCGAGTACGCCTCGAGCGCGGTCTTCTTGACCTTGCCGCCGCGCGTGGCGAACACGACGCAGCTCTCCTCGTCGAACTCGGGAACGCGCAAGACGTTCGTGATGCGCTCACCCGACTGTAGCTCGATCAGGTTCGAGATCGCGCGGCCGGGGGACGTTCGCGACGCTTCGGGCAACCGGTAGACCTTCAGCCAGTAGATCTGGCCCCGGTTCGAGAAGCACAGCAAGTAGTCGTGCGTGCCGGCGATGAAGAGGGACGAGAGCGCGTCGCCGTCCTTTGCGTCCGAGCCTCGAATCCCGCGCCCGCCTCGCGCCTGCGCGCGGTAGACGTCGAGCGACACGCGCTTGACGTAGCCCGCGTTGGAGAAGGTGACGACCATCATCTCCTCGGCGATCAACTCCTCGATGTCGAAACCCCCGTCGATCTCCTCGCTGGAAATCTCGGTGCGGCGGTCGTCGCCGTAGGACTTCTCCATGTCGTCGAGGTCGGCGCGGATGATGTCGATGACGCGCGCCTCGCGCCCGAGGATGTCCTTCAGGTCGGTGATCTCCGCGACCAGCTTGGCGTGTTCTTCTTCGAGCTTCTCGCGCTCCAGGCCGGTCAGGCGACCGAGGCGCATGTCGACGATGGCCTGCGACTGGCGCGCTGTCAGCTGGAACTCGCCCGACAGCGAGGCCTTGGCCTGGTCGGTGTCCGCGCTGCCGCGGATGATCTGGATCACGCGGTCGATGTTGTCGACGGCCGTGCGCAGACCCACGACGATGTGCTTGCGCTCCTCCGCCTTCGTCAGCAGGAACTGGGTCCGGCGGCGGATGACCTCCTTGCGGTGGACGATGTAGGCGTCGAGCAGTCCGTGCAGCGACAGCGTGCGCGGCTGGCCGCGGTCGATCACCAGGTTGATGATCGACTGGGTGGCCTGCATCGGCGTGTACTGATAGAGCTGGTTGATGACGACCTGCGGGTCCTCGCCCTTCTTCAGCTCGATGACGAGGCGGATACCGTCGCGGTCCGATTCGTCGCGCACGTCGGAGATGCCGGTTATCCGGCCGTCCTTCACGACGTCGACGATCTTCTCGATGATCGAGGTCTTGCGGACCTGGTAGGGAACCTCGGTGACGACGATCTGCTCCTTGGTGCGGACCTGCTCGACGTGGTGCTTCGCGCGCACGCGCACCAGGCCGCGGCCGGTGGTGTAGGCCTGCAGGATCCCGCGCCGGCCCATGATCGTGCCGCCGGTTGGAAAGTCGGGGCCGGTGACGATCGCGCACAGCTCCTGCAACGTCACGTCCGGGTCGGTCAGCACGGCGCGCAGCGCGGCGACGACCTCGCGCAGGTTGTGTGGCAGCAGGCTGGTCGCCATGCCGACCGCGATGCCGTCCGAGCCGTTGCACAGGAGGTTCGGGAAGCGACCCGGGAGAACGACGGGCTCGGTGCGCGACTCGTCGTAGTTCTGCTGACGATCGACGGTCGCCTTGTCGAGATCCTGCATCATCTCGACCGAGGTGCCGTCCATGCGCGCCTCCGTGTAGCGCATGGCGGCGGGCGGGTCGCCGTCGATCGAACCGAAGTTGCCCTGACCGTCGATCAGCGGGTAGCGCGTCGAGAACGGCTGCGCCAGCCGCACGAGCGTCGGGTAGATCACCGACTCGCCGTGCGGGTGGTAGTTGCCGGAAGTGTCGCCGGCGATCTTGGCGCACTTGCGATACCTCGCGCGCGGGCCGAGGTTGAGGTCGTTCATGGCGACGAGGATTCGTCGCTGTGACGGCTTCAACCCGTCGCGCACGTCGGGGAGCGCCCGCGAGTGGATGACCGAGAGCGCATAGGTCAGGTACGACTCGCGCATCTCGCGCTCGACGAGCCTCGGCTCGGCCGGGTTCTCGGGCGCTTCGTTGGTGAGCTCTTCGGTCGAAGTCATGCTTGAATGGAGGTCCTTCGGTCGGGGGCGGGAATCGCGGCCCCGGTAGTGCTGGGGCCCTCGGCCCCCACGGTGTGGACGAGCTCGAGCGGGACGGCCGCGAAGGCCTGCGTGCGGAGTTCCACGCCCGCGGGCGCGCCGTCCCAGAGCAGCCAGGCGTCGCGCTCGCACCACGCCGGAGCGCGGAGCGGCACGCCCGCGGGCAGGTGCTGGTCGGTCTCGACGAGGAGCTCGGCGGGTACGCCCACCTCGCGGGCTCGCCGGAGCAACGACTCGGTGCCGACGAGCGCGAGGAAACGCCGGCCGTCGGTCGCCTCGGTCCCGAGCCAGATGCGGTCCGCTTCGTCGATCTGGGACACGAGGCCGGCGTCCCAGCCGACCGTCACGGCGACGCCCGCCGCGCGCAGACGCCGCGCGAGACGCAGCCCGTCCGCGCAGGGGCCGCCCTGGCCGGTGAGGACGTGGGGGTCGAGACCCTCGTCGCGCGCGTACTCGAGGGCCAGGACGACGGTCTCCGAGACCCCGAGCACGAGGATCGTCTCGCCACGCGCGAGGCCTCGAGTGATGCCGCCGCGGCGCACCGCGAGCTCGGCCGTCGGGCGGCGGTCGGGAATGCGACGGCCGGCGTCCAGCGGCCGCCCGCTCCAGTCCCGCGCGTCGGCCTCCCCGTGCAGCCAGAGCCCGAGCTCCTCCGAGAGCACCTCACGAGGACCATGCCGGTCGAGTCTCCGCGCCGCCCCGAGCGTGGCCAGGAGCCGCGCCGCCGTCCCGCGCCAGCCCTGGCCCTCGGCCCAGACCTCGAGCCCTTCCTCGAGCTCGCGCACGGCCTCGCCCCAGCTCCATCCGAGGGGTTGCTCGTGCACCCAGGCACGCAGCACGGCACAGGTCTCGAGCACCAGCTCGCGGGAGCTCGACGTACGGTCCAGGGCCAGCTCGGAGAGCCGGTCCCGTAGTGCCCCAAGGGGCCTTTGGACCTCGTCTTCCGCCGAGGTCCAGGTCGCTTTTTCCTGGCTGGAGTGCATGCTTGGGCAGCAGTAGCCGAGATTATCCTGTGCCAGCCAGCCCCGTGCCAGATCCCGGGGACGGTATTTAACTAATGTAGAGTCGTCTCACCCGGAATCCCTTCCCTCTCTCCCATGTCCGAGGCCGACCTCTCCCCCATCGCC
>JAAELL010000247.1 GCA_024226735.1 bacterium
CCACCGCCGGCTGCTCCGACGCTCCGGCCGCCGGCGATGGCCCGAACCTGCTCCTGGTCACGATCGACACGGTGCGTACCGACCGGCTCGGGGCCTACGGCTACGAGAGTGCGAACACCCCCGTCCTCGACGCTCTCGCGGAGCGCGGGGTCCTCTTCGAGGAGGCCTACTCCCCCGCGCCGATGACACTGCCGGTGCACACGTCCTTGATGACCGGCGTGTTGCCCCCCGAGCACGGCGCGCGCGTCAACGGGATGCACAAGCTGGCCGAGGGCGTGCCGACGCTGGCCCAGCACCTCTCGAGCGAGGGCTATCGCACCGGCGCCTTCGTCGCCGCCTTCGTGCTCGACAGCCGCTTCGGACTCGACCGCGGCTTCGACGTCTACGACGACGACCTCACAGAGGCCTACGAGCAAGAGGTCACCGAAGGCCTCTCCTCCTACCGCCCCGGAAGCGTGGTCGTCGACACGGCCCTCGACTGGCTCGGGGAGAGCGAGAGCGACCAGCCCTTCTTCGCCTGGGTCCACCTCTACGACGCGCACTTCCCCTGGCATCCCCACGGTGAGGGCGTCCAGGACGAGAGTGCCGAGACCGGCAGCTACGACGGCGAGGTCGCCTACGTCGACGAGCAGGTCGGTCGTCTGGTCGAGTACTTGCGCGCGCAGGGCCTCGAGGAAGACACGGTGATCGTCGCCCTGGCCGACCACGGCGAGGGGCTTGGTGATCACCACGAGATCGAGCACGCATACCTGCTCAACGAGGAGGTCCTGCACGTGCCGTGGATCGTCTCCGGCCCCGGTGTCAGCGCCGGCCATCGCGTGCCCTCGCTGGTCGCCCTCGAGGACTTCCAACCCACGGCGCTCGAGTTGCTCGG
>JAAELL010000248.1 GCA_024226735.1 bacterium
AAAACCTTTTTCTGAAAGCCTATAGGAGGTACTGAGCAATGCGTCACGGCGTGGCGATGATCGGACTGGGCATGGCCTGCGCCCCCCACGCGCGGAGCCTGCTGGCTCTGGCGGAGCGTGTGCGTTGTCACGCGGTCTGGAGCCCGAGCGAGGAACGGCGCGCAGGCTTCGCGCAACGCCACCGCTTGCCCGCGGTGACGGACGTCGCGCAGATCCTCGACGACGAGCGGATCGGTGCGGTGCTGCTGATCACGCCGCCGAACGCCCGCCGCGAGCTGGTCGAAGCGCTGGCGGCACGCGGCAAGCACATCCTGATGGAGAAGCCCGTCGAGCGCACCACCGCGGCGGCGACGGAACTCGTCGAGCGGTGCGAGGCCGCCGGCGTGCGCCTCGGCATCGTCTTCCAGCATCGTTTTCGCGAAGCCTCGGTCGCGTTGCGGGCCCGAGTGCAGTCCGGGGCGCTCGGCGAAATCCACAGCGTGCAGGTCAACGTGCCCTGGTGGCGCGAGCAGGGCTATTACGACGAACCGGGGCGCGGCACCTACGCGCGCGACGGCGGCGGCGTGCTGATCAGCCAGGCCATCCACACCCTCGACCTGATGCTCAGCCTGACCGGCCCGGTGAGCGAGGTCGCCGCTGTCGCCGCGACCAGCGCGGTGCACGCCATGGAGAGCGAGGACTTCGTCGGCGCGGGGTTGCGGTTCGCCAGCGGCGCCCACGGCGCGCTGATGGCGACGACCGCACTCTACCCCGGCAGCAGCGAGAGTCTCACCCTGGCCGGGAGCCGCGGCACGGCGACGCTCGATGCCGGCGCGCTGCGCGTGCAGTACCGGGACGGTCGCAGCGAGACGGTGGGCGAGAGCGGCGGCACGGGCGGCGGCGCCGATCCGATGGCCTTTCCGCATCACTGGCACCAGCGCCTGATCGAAGACTTCCTGGACGCGCTGGACGAGGGTCGCGACCCGCTGAGCAGCGGGCGCTCCGCGCTCGCGGTGCACCGACTCATCGACGCCCTGTTGCAATCGGCGCGCGGCCGGCGTCACGTGACCGTTGCCCAATGACTTTCCGCGCCCCAGACGACTTGACGGGAGTTCGCACATGAAGTTTGCCGCCATCGGCCTCGATCATCGCCACATCTACGAACAGGTCGGACGTCTGCTCGAACTCGGCTGTGAATGCGTCGGCTACTGGACCGACAGCGAGCCGCACCCGTTGCGCGGTTTCATCGAACGGTATCCGCAACTGCCGCGCGTTGACGATGCCGACGCGCTTTACGAGGATGCCGAGATCGCGTTGATCGTGACGGCCGCGATACCGCGTGATCGCGCGGGGATCGCGATCAAGGCGATGCGCCATGGCAAGGACGTCATGTGCGACAAGCCCGGCTGCATCACCCTCGCGCAACTCGACGCGATCAAGGCGACGGTTGCCCGAACCGATCGAATCTGGTCGGTGAATTTCTCGGAACGCTTCGAAGTGCCCGCCGTGTACAAGGCTGCGGAACTGGTGGCGAGCGGCCGGATCGGCCGCGTCGTGCAGACGCTCGGGATGGGACCGCACCGCCTGAACAAGGCCACGCGCCCGGACTGGTTCTTCGACCCGCAGGCCTATGGCGGTGTGTTAACCGACATTGCCAGTCATCAGATCGATCAGTTCCTGATCTTCACCGGCTCCGACGACGCGGAGATCGTCAGCGCGACGGTCGCCAATCACGCCAACCCCGACACGCCGGGCCTCGAGGACTTCGGCGAAGTGGTGCTGCGCAGTGATCGTGGTCACGGCTACATCCGGGTCGACTGGTACACGCCGGACGGCCTGTCGACCTGGGGCGATGGCAGGCTGACGATTCTCGGCACCGAGGGGTACATCGAAGTGCGCAAGTACGTCGACCTGGCGCGCAAGGCGTCGGGCAACAACCTCTACGTGGTCGACGGCGAACGAATGGAGTACATCGACTGCAGCGCGCAACCCTTGCCTTACTACCAGCAGCTGCTGGCGGACATCCGTGATCGCACGGCGACC
>JAAELL010000249.1 GCA_024226735.1 bacterium
TGCACAGGCTTGCGTCTTCGAGATCGCCCCACGGGAAGCGGCGGCCGTCCACGCCGCGTGCGCCCTTCTCGCGCTCGTACTCCGTCGGCAGGCGCCACGTGCGTCCCGTCGCCTTCGTCTTCCAGGCGCAGTAGGCGTTGGCGTCGTGCCACGAGACACCGGTCAGCGGCAGGAGTGAGTCCACGTCCTCGCCGAACTGCACGATGCACCGCTCTCGCGCCGGGCCCTCGATGTTGTTGGGCAGCGAGCGGTAGCTCCCGTCCTCGCCGCGCTCCATGTAGTGGCCGTCGCTCCTGTCGCTCGGGATCAGCTTCGCCGCAGCATCGATGCCCTCGTCGGCCTCAACGGCCGCCAGGAACTCGCCCCACTCCCCGAACGTCACCGGTGTCCTGCGGATCAGAAAGTCGGCGAGCTCCTTCGTGGTCGTGTTCTTGCCCTCCCCGTACACGAACGGCCCCGCCGGGACGTGGACGAAGTCCTCCCCGATCTCCGCCTCGGTGAGGAACCGCA
>JAAELL010000250.1 GCA_024226735.1 bacterium
CGAGAGCAGCACGCCCGAGGATCGCGAACCGCGGCTGTCGGGGCGCTACATTCTGGGAGCGGATCACACCTGGGACGACGAGCAGGACCGCCGCTACCTGTTGGGCCGGACCGGTGTCGACGCGCGCATGGAAAACCCCTTCGGGCACGGGGGCGGCGCCAAGTTCCGCGCCGAGGCCTTCCAGCGCACGGCGGACGTGGAGAACGGCAACGACGAGGACGAGTCGCACCTGCGCATCGACCGCCTGTCGTGGTACCGCGGGGACACGCGCGAGCGCGCGGGGCGCATCGAGCTCGGGCGCTTCCTGCAGGACGCCTTTCCCGAGTTCGGCGTGCTCGACGGCGTCGAGTACCAGCAGCGCACGGCGGCAGGTCACCGCTGGGGCGCGTCGCTCGGGCTGGCGCCGATCCCGAACGGTGAGCTGGAGAGCAGCGACGACATGCAGGTGGCCCTGTTCTTCCGTCACGACGCGCCCGTGGACGGCACGCTCGATTGGGGCGTGGGCGCGCAGAAGACCTGGCACGAGGGCGCGGCCGACCGCGACCTGGTCGTGGCCGATGCGAACTGGCGACCGAGCGAGCGCGCGTGGCTCTTTGGGTCGGCGTGGGTCGACTACTACACCTCGGGCGACGACGTGAAATCGGGCCTCGAGCTGACCGAGCTGCGGCTCGGGGGCAACTGGCGAATCAGCGCGAGCAGCGGCGTGCACGCCGACCTCTCGCGCGTGCGCTGGCCCGACATCGAACGCTACGAATTCACCATGCTCCCGGCCAGTGAGCTCGACGACAGCGAGGTGCTGCGCCTGTCCCTCGGTGGCTGGCACCAGCTCTCCGACGACGTGCGCCTGAACGGGCGCGTGAACTGGTGGGAAGACGAAGAGCAAGACGGCGCGGGCGGCGAGGTACGCGCGGCGTGGCGGGACCTCCTCTGGGAGCGCGGGGAAGTCAACGCGACGCTCTTCACCAACACCGGGGCGTTCAGCTCGGTGACCGGCGCCCGCTTCGGGGGCACGCGCTCGACCGGCCGCGGGTACCTCGCCGTGACGTGGGAGCTCGCGAAGCACGAACAGGACGGCTTCGTCGGCACCCAAGAGGATCTCCTGCAGCAAGTCCTGCGCGGTTCGTGGGACACGACGCTCGGAGACGACTGGAACCTCTCCCTGTCGGCGGACCAGCGCTTCGGCGACGAGCAAGATTCCTTTGCGCTGGGGTTCTACCTACAGCGACGGTTCTAGGAGCGACAGATGACGGTGACCGACTCGAACCCCAAGCACACGCGAGCCGCGCTGCTCGTCGTCGGCCTGAGCTACCTGGCCCTGGCCTGCGCGATCTCCAGCGAGGCCGTGCCGCAGCAGGGCTGGTGGGCCGAACGCGGCCCCGTCGTGCCGCACGACGCGTTCCCGGCGGACTGCTCGATCTGTCACGAGGGCGCGGACTGGCGCAGGATCCGCGCGGACTTCGAGTTCGACCACGAGCTCGAGACCGGCGCGCCGCTGGAGGGCGCGCACGAGTCGGCCGAGTGCCTGCGCTGTCACAACGACCGCGGGCCGGTGGCGGTCTTCGCGCGCCGGGGCTGCGCCGGGTGCCACGAGGACGTGCACCGGACGCAGCTGGGCCAAAACTGCGAGACCTGCCACGACCAGCAGAACTGGCATCCCTCGGAGCAGATCGCGATCCACAACCGCACGCGCTTCCCGTTGGTTGGCGCGCACGCGTCGTCACCCTGCTGGCGCTGCCACGCGGGCGCACAGATAGGCAACTTCGACCGCACCGACACCGAGTGCATCCGGTGCCACGCCGACGACCTGGCGCGGGCCACCACCCCCGCTCACCTGGCCCAGGGTTGGGTCGACGGGTGCGACCGCTGCCACATCCCCACGACGTGGGCGGGCGCCGGTTTCAACCACGCCTGGCCGCTGACCGGCCAGCACGCCGGCGCGCTGTGCACGGCGTGTCACCTCGGCGGCGTGTACGCGGGCACGCCGAACCAGTGCGTGGACTGTCACCTCCCCGAGTACCAGGGGACGACGAGCCCGAACCACGCGTCCAACAGCTTCCCGACGCAGTGCCAGGACTGCCACGGGACGAGCACGTGGTTCGGCGCCAGCTTCGTCCACATCGGCATCACCGGCAACTGCGTCAGCTGTCACCTGGCGGAGTACAACGGCACCACGAACCCCAACCACACCGCAGGGGGCTTCTCCACCACCTGCGAGAACTGCCACAGCAGCACGACCACCTGGTACGGCGCCAGCTTCGTTCACGTCGGCATCACCGGCAACTGCGTCAGCTGCCACCAGAGCGAGTACAACAACACGACGGCCCCCAACCACCAGGCGGCGAACTTCCCCACGACCTGCGAGTCGTGTCACTTCAGCACGAACACCTGGTTCGGGGCGACGTTCTCACACCAGTTCCCCATCGGCTCGGGCAAGCACAAGAACCTCAGCTGCACCGACTGTCACCTCAACCCGACCAACTACCAGCAGTTCTCGTGCACCCACTGCCACGAGCACAACCAGCAGGATATGTGGGACGAGCACAAGAGCGAGCCGGGCTACGCGTGGACGTCGGCCGCGTGCTACTCGTGCCACCCCAACGGCCAGGCCCCCTGACCAGCCGCCCACCGGGTGGCGGTTGGCGGGTGGCGGAGGCCGAAGGTCCGGAAACGGAGAGCGTGCCCCAGGTACCGGTACTGCTCGGCGAACGGGTCGTGTCAGGTGGACACGGTGGCCTCAGAGGGCCTTTGCGATCTCGTCGAGGAGTTCGCCGGCGGCTTTGCGATGTTCCTCGGTATCGAAAGTGCCGACGCGCACGGTGATCTTGACCTTGCCGCCCTCGAACTCCTCCAGGCCGACCTTGATCTTGTCGCCCTCGAGCCTGAGGTGGTTCGGCTCCGAGGACTCAACCTGCTTGACGAGGTAGCCGTTGGCGACGACGACGTCTCGAGCCGCCTCGAACGCGTCATCGAGATCCGTGTCGAAGGACCGAGAGGCCGCGTTCCGATCGTACTGGACGTAGCCGACGGCGCCTGCGGCGGCGGCGACGGCAATGCAGCCGGGAGTCAGGAGTCCGAGGAGGAGGACGGCGGTTGCGGTACGAACTTTCATGCCGGTAGTTGTGGGAGAGAGCCTCGCGACCCGGAGGCTGTGTTGAGGGGGCGTATCAGGGTTGACAGGGTGAGCCGGACGGTCGAGCTCGAGTCACCACCCCCCGATTACCTTCTGGGCCTCCACTCCGCAAGCACGCGTGCCGGATTGCTTCGGCGCTGGCGTGGGTGGGTAATGAGAGTGGCCGGGACGGGGCCCGGTGCCCCCCGGTCGCCGGGGGTCGCCGGGGATCCACGGGACTTCCCGGCACGGCAGACTACTATCCACCAACTTTCCCGAAGGATCCAACCTCGACCTCACTCGAACCCCGCATGGTGAACGCGGAAGAGCTGGATTGCCTGGAGCAGGATCTCAACGCCGTTGCGGGGCGGCTGGGGAGTCGGCGGAGCTGGGAGGAGTTCGGACCTCGGGTGCGTCGGGCGCTGCATCGCCCGACGCGGGAGCTCGTGGGTACGACCGGCCTGATGCTCGTGTGCGTCGGCGCCGGCTTCTGGGCGCCAAGCGCCTGGATGGTCGCGGGAGGGCTCCTGCTGGCGGTGCTCCCGGGCCGCGTGCGCGGATTCCGTGACCGCCGGCGGGCGCTTGCCGCGGTGAGCGAGGGAGACCTCTTCGCGCTGTGCCGGCGCGAGCTGGAGCTGAAGCTCGCCCACCACTTCACGCAGGCGTTGCTCGACGTCGCGCTCGCCCTCCTGTTCGGCCTGGTCGGTGTCTTGGCACCGGACTCGAGGCCCGGCTTGATGGTGGCGGCGGTGCTCGCGGTGAGCGCCGGTGTGCACGTCTTCTGGTGCTTTCCGCGTGCGTACCGTGGGCTCCGCGACTTCGACGAGGGCGAGGTCGCCCCGTGATCGAGCGCGACCAGCAGGCGCGACTGTCGGCCGGACTGCGGGGTGGTCGGGAGGAGCGCAAGCGGGCCGCGGGCGAGCTCTTCGAGGGTACCCGGGCGTCTCTTTGGGGCATCGCGCTGCGCATGACGGGACGACCGGACCTGGCCGAGGACGCCGTACAGGAGACATTCGTCGACGTGCTGCGCGGCGCCGACGGGTTTCGGGGCGACGCGCGGCTGACGACCTGGCTCTACCGGATCGCGGTGCGGGCCGCGGCGCGGGTCTCGAGCCGCGCGCGTCACTCCGCGGCGTCGTTGCCGGAGGAGCTCGCGCTCGAGGGCGGCGAGCCACCCGAGGCGCTGGCCCAGCGAGAGGGCGCCGCCCGCATCCTCACCGCCATGGCCCGGCTGCCCGCGCCCCAGCGGGCGGTGCTCGCCCTCGCCGCCCTCGACGAGCTTCCGCAGACCGAGATCGCCGCCGTGCTCGGTCTGCCACCCGGAACCGTGTACTCGCGACTGCACCAGGCGCGCGAGCGCATGCGCGAGGCGCTCGAGCGCGGGAATTCCTGAGGAAGCGGCTCGAGATGAACCCGCCTCTCGCGGGCGCCGAGCCCCCGCAGCGAGGTCAGTGACGAGGACTCGTCGTACTACGAGGTCTCCTGGGGCTGGCGAATCGCGGTCCACACGGTCTCGCCGAGATGGTCGAGCCGAAAGGGCTTCTTGAGAACCAAGCGTGCCCCGGCATCGAGGAGCTCTTGCGCGGCACCCTCGATCGCGTTTCCGGTCGCGACCACGACGGGTACGCGTGAATCCACACGCTGCATGGCGTAGTAGCAATCACGGCCGTCCATCTTCGGCATGGTGAGGTCGAGAATGACGAGGTCGACGTCGCCGTGGTGCCTCGCGAAGTACTTCACGGCCGCGGCCCCATTGCTGACGCAGCTCACGCGATAGCCCAGTCGCGACAACCCGGTTCGCATGAACTTGCGCACCGGGAACTCGTCGTCGACGACCCGGACATGGCCGTCTTCCCACCTCGGCTCGCGAGTTCCGGAGCACGCCGGCGCAACTGGCGCTGCCTCGGACGCGGGCC
>JAAELL010000251.1 GCA_024226735.1 bacterium
AGGCCCAGCAGGACCGCAAAGCAGACGGCGGTCAGCGCCGACACCGGACAGAACAGCGAGGTGGCCGAGCCACGCGAGAGGAACAGGCCACGCACGGGAGACGCACGCACGCAAGCACGAACGCACTCACGCAGCCACGTCACGCACGCACGCGCGCGCGCGCCGGGACGCAGGCACGCACACGCAGGCACGCACGCACGCACGCGCGGGCGAGCGCGCACGCGCCCACGCACGAACGCGAGCACGCCGACGCGCACGCAGACACGCAAGCGCGCAGGCACCCGTTCACCCACACTCGGCCACTGACACACATGACCCCTGCCGCCCGCGACACGGAGGGGCAGCCTGCCTTTTTTGTTCCCTCCCCCGCCGGCCACACTCCCCTAGCCTTGTCCCTCGGCAATGTCCGCGCCACGCCTCACCTTCGAGAACATCGCGGCCGTAGCTGAGCCTCCTGCGGCCGCGGTTGCGGCCCGAGGCTGGGAGGAGTCCACGTTCTACTCCGCGAACTCTCTGGACCGAGACTCAGGCGCGATGTACATCATGTCGGGTGTCGCCTCGCACTGGGACGGGGGAGATGAGGCAGCTCGCCGTGGCGGGCCGAAAGTCCCCAACTCCAGCCGTGACGACGTGGGCGCCTACGCCGTCCTCTGCGGGAACTGGGGCGGTACCCGCGAGTCCCGCGAACTCGCACGGCACATCGACGTGGACCTCAAGACCACTCCCGGGACGCTGCTCCTCCTCCAGGAGGCGCACGCGGGGGCGGCGGCGACTCTGATGGCGGCCCCCTCGGCCGACTCGGGCGCCCGCGGTGGCGGGCCAGAGCCGCAGGGCGCACGCGGTGGCGTGCCTTCTCAGAGACCCGAGTTTCAGTTCCTCGTCTGCAGAGGACAGGAGCAGTGCAACACGCTCCTCGTTGCCGGGCGGCGCAGCCACGTCGCAAAGCTCACCGAGCTCCTGTGGCTGCGCAGCAATGACGGCACGTTCACGGCCAACAAGAGGAAGGTCGTGGCCCAGTCTCGGCTGCTCATCTGCGAGGCCGAGTTCAGACGACCGCAGGCCGGGCACACCGCCATCGTCGTGGCGGACGCCCACATGCACTACGCCTCGGCGAAGAAGGCGACCGGGACAGCGGCGGGCCACGCGCAGTGGTTCCGGGATCTCGGCGACGAGCTCCTGAAGTACCGCGTGCGCATCCTCGGCGGCGACTTCAACATGTCCTGCTTCGTCGTCGCCGAGAAGCTCCGCGAGAAGGGCATGGAGGTCGCCCTGGGCGCCTTCACCGGCTTCTCCAAGGGTGGCTCGGCCTACGCCGACTCCGTCGGCGTTTGGATCTTGGGCCCCGTGGCGAGCATGGAGACACTCCACAGCGCCGAGGACTTCGAAACACGGACGCTCCCGATGCGCAAGCAGGGGCAAGGATATCAGCTCAGCGCCTACTTGCCGAAGGGCGAACCCGGCGCCTTGGAGTCCATGCGG
>JAAELL010000252.1 GCA_024226735.1 bacterium
CCGATCTGACGGTACCATCAGAATCGACAACCTCGGGCCCCGCTCGCAACAGCTACCAGCACGCTGCAGGAGAAGAGCCCCTGAGGGCCCCTAATGGCCGGTTTTAGCGGTGCTGCGGCCTATCCGCAACAAGCTCCTAGCTAAAGAGGCCGCTCTAGGACGCATGATCCTCGAACGGCCTCCCCGTCTGACTCGTCCGGTTCCACTCTTTGGACGAGGGTTGGCGTTGCGGACCAGGGAGTCCGCATGCCGGGGTCCTACTCCTTAGAGATACCCCTTCAGAAGGTACCTGCTTCGCGTCCGCATCCACTCCGAGAGCCGGAGGATGGGCGGCTTCCAACGCCCAGGCTCCCATAGCTCGAAGCCGCGAAACGCGAAGCAGGGACCCATCGCTTCTCACCTTGCTTCGCTCGTGGGCCTTCAGCAGCCCACGCAAACACCATCGGCCGGCTGTGAAGATCCTTTCCTCTTTTCCGTTGGATCCTTGATCCTTTCTTCGCATCGGAGCTGTGTTTCGAGAACGGGAACGGGTGTGCACTTGCGTGCCACGTGCGGCACTGGTTTTAGCGGGACGCGGATGCAACCCGCTTTCGTTCGCCGAGGTCCTTTTTCTGTGTGGCAGCCGAACGTCGATGGGCCGAGCGCCCCGGACCCGGTGATTGGCCGCGACCCGCTCGAGACACTGATCGGGGGGCGCGGGAGTGCGGCGCTCGAGCGCGTGCGCAGCCTTTACGCCCGCGTCGGACTCGCGCGCGCGAGCCGCTTCGATGCCGCGACCCTGTGCTGTGAGGCGGGCGTCACTCCGAACCAGGCGGCACGCATCGAAGCTGCATTCGAGCTCGGGCGCGCGGCCGAACGTGCGCGCCGCCGGCCCTCCGAACCGCTGCACACGGCGGCGAGCGTGGCGCGGCTGATGCGGCCCGAACTACGGGGTCTGGAGCGCGAGAGCTTTCACGTGCTCCTTCTCGACACCAAGCATCGGCTGCTCGACCGCTCGCGTGTCAGCGAAGGTACGTTGACGTCGTCGCTCGTGCATCCGCGCGAGGTCTTTCGCCCCGCGATTCGACAGGGCGCGGCGGCACTCGTCGTCGTGCACAACCACCCCTCCGGCGACCCTGAACCGAGCACCGAGGACGAAGCGGTCACGCGCCGTTTGATCGATGCGGGCAAGCTGATCGGTATTCCCCTGCTCGATCACGTGGTCGTCGCCGACGGCGGTTGGACTTCGTTGCGCCAACGGATCGAATTCGATTAGGGGCGAATCCGCTATGAAGTGTCGCGGTACCGTACTGACCGATTCGCACCCCTAATCGGATTCGATCCCCTACACGAACCGCTGCACCAACGCCGCCACCGCCGCCTCGATCGCGGTCTCGACGCGCAGTACGTGCGGCGCGAGGCGCGCTTCCTGTGCTCCGGCGTCCCGCGCGAGCTTCCGCTCCTCTTCGGTCCAGCCGCCCTCCGGTCCGACGGCGAGCGTCCACGCCGCGGGCGTCGCCGTTTCGCACCACCCGCGAAACGGCGCCGCGGCGCGCGGTTCGAGGAGGCACGCGCCGCCGCTCACCTCGGCGAGCACCTGCGCCAGGGGCGCCGGCTCGGCGAGCACGGGAAACCAGGTGCGGATCGACTGCTTGCACGCCTCGCGGGCGGTCCGCTCGAGCCGCTCGCGGCGGTTCCGCGACAGCTCGCGCGCTCCCTCGGCCGCCCGTTCGGTCACGAGGGGCACGATGGCCGCGACCCCGAGCTGGGTCAGCCGATCGATCATCGCCTCCGCCCGCGGCCCCTTCGGCAGCGGCGCGCAGGCGATGATGCGCGGTAGGGGGGCACCGGCTTCCCCCGGCGCGGGCTCGTGCTCGGCTTCGCCCGTGGGTTCGACCGCGATGGCGTGACGATCGACGGCCAGCACCCTGAGGGGGTAGCGGCCGCCGCGTCCGTCGAGGCCGACGATCGCATCGCCGGGGCGCAGGCGCACGACGTTGCGCGCGTGGTGCAACTCCTCGGGCGCCAGGCTTTCCGGGACTCCCGTGTTCGAATGCGAGATCAGGAAGCGACGCTCTGGAGCAGCCATGGGTCGGCGCGGATTCTGCGCGTCCGGGGGGGCCGCCACAACCCGGTGGCGCGAGCTGCGCTGAAGCCGCGCCCAAATTGCGACCAGGGCCGCGCGTCGTTATCCTGTTCCGCTTGCGCAACTCGCCCGGCGAAGCGTGTAACACCCTGTGCGATGCGGGGTAGGATCGCGCCCCCCCAGGTCCGAGCCTCCCTGCCCCTCCTCCTCCTTTGCCCCCCGCCCCGACCGCGGTCGCCGCGCGGGTGCCCGCAATTTGACCCCCATGAGCCAGCGCTACTCCCTGCGTTTCGAGAGCGGTGAGCGTGCCGGGGAGACGATCCCGATCACCGGGACGGTTTTCTCCATCGGGCGCCGGCCCGGGAACTCGTTGCAGATCCTCGAGAACTCCGTCTCGGGCAAGCACGCCGAGTTGCACGTCGACGACCGCGGCATCCTGCTGCGGGATGTCGGGAGCACCAACGGCACCCGCATCGGCGAGGCGCGCGTCCTCGAGTCCCGCATCGAGCCCGGGGCGCGCGTCATCTTCGGCAACGTGGCGATGTCGTTCCTCGACACGGAGGCACCCGAGGCGGCGGCCGCGCAGCCAACGCCCGAGGCGGACGCGGTCGACCACGCCAACGAGAACACGCCGGAGCTGCGCGTCAGCGCCGAGAACCTCGCCCGCGCCAAGCGCGGATCGAAGCTGGGGCTCGTGCTGATCGTCAGCGTCTTGGCCGCCGGTGGCGCGGCCGCCGCGTACTTCCTCAAGGGCGGCTCCGGCGGCGCGGGCGAGCGGCTGCGGCCGGTCGCTTCGCCCGAGGGGAACCTGCTGGAGAACGGCTACTCGTTCGAGGGCGAGACCTCGACCTGGGAGTCGCGCGACAGCCTGCCCGCCAGCTTCAGTCCGACGCCCCGCGCCCGGTACTCGGGCGAGATGGGCATCAGCGCGTCCCTCGAAGCGGGCGAAGCGGCGGTCCACCGATCGGGCGACGTGCGGGTCGCCGAGGGCAAGAGCTTCGAGGCGCGCGCCGAAGTGCGTGCTCCCGGCGATGTGCTCGGCCGACTCGGCATCCAGTTCTTCTCGCTCTCCGAAGGGCCCGACGCCCCCCAGCCCGCGACCGCGTGGTCGGCGGGCGTTGCGGACGAGAGCGCGTTCGGTGAGCTGATGGTGCAGACGACCGTGCCCGCGGGCTACGACCGCGCGCGCGTGCTCGTCCTCGCGAGCGCCGCCCCCGCGGGTGAGGGCGGACGCGTCGACTTCGACGACGTCGCGATGACGCCGGCCGGGTCGGGCGCGCCCACCTCGACGATCGACGAGTACCGCTTCTACACGCTGGGCGACGCGGCGCTCGAGGCGAGCCTGTTCAAGGTCGACCGCGTGCTGATCTCGAACCTGCGCTTCAAGGACGCCGAGGGGGTCGGGCGCGGGTTCCAACGCATCGACGTCAGCGAGGAGGACAACGGCCTGCGCATCCGCCACGGCGGATCGGGATCGTGCACGTTCTCGTTCCTGGCGGAGCCGGGCGCGATCCAGGGTGGCCTGGCCGGAATCGGCAAGATCGGTTACTCGACGATCAACGCGGACATCGAAGCGACCATGGCCACCGACGTCCTGCTCGGCGGTGGGGTCGACCTCGTGCGGGTCTCCTTCGGGACCGAGGTGGAGCTGAAGGGGCGCGTGCAGGGCACGGCCTACCGGATTCAGGTCGAGCTTCCGGCCGGCGCCGACGTGCTCGTGCAGCTGCGCTTCCGCGAGGAGCGCGCCGCCGCGATCGCCATCGCCGCCGAGGCCGACGACGCGCGGGACGGCGGGCGGCTCGGCGAGTGCATCGCGAAGTGGCAGACGCTGCTCGATCGCTACCCATACGAGGAGCAGGCCGTCGTGCGCGGCCAGGAGACGATCTCCGAGCTGGTGCAGGGGGGCATCGAGGAGGTGCGCGCCGTCGAGGGCGAGGTCGAGCGGGCACGCTTCTTCCGGCTCGTCGATCTCTACCGCGAGTGCCGCGCCAGCGCGGAGACGGTCGCCCAGCGCTACGCAGGAAGCGACGTCGAGAAGGACGCGCACGAGCTTACCCTGGCGATCGACGGCGACTTGAAGCTGCTCGAGGCCAAGCTCGACGAGCATGAAGTGCAGCGCCTGCGATCGATCCTGGCGGCGCTGGAAGCGACCGAGTCCGAGGGCCTCGCTGCCGAAGTCCGCGCCTACCTCGAGAACCACTACGGAGAGTCGCGCTAAGCCGATGGCCAAGACAAGCACAGGAATCGACGTTGGCCACCGCACCTCCAAGGTGCTGCGCGGCCAATACAAGGGCAACACGTTCCACGTGTCGGAGTTCGCGCTGACCGAAAACCGCGGCGGCGATCTGGACGACGGCTGGAGGAACCTCGGCCTGCCCTTCAAGCCCACCGACGCGCGCATTGGCTTGACGGGCCGTGACGTCAACATTCGCTACACGCGCGTGCCCGAGGTCCCGGACTGGCAGCTGCGCAACCTGATGCGTTTCGAGGTCGCCGAGATCGGCGACCAGTCGGGCTCGGAGGTCGCCTCGGACTTCAACCTGTTGCCGCAGTTGCCCGAGGTCGACGGCGAGGACGTCGTCCTCCTCGCGATGGCGCGCGAGCAAATGCTGGGCGAGCAGATGGAGGGCCTGAAGCAGAGCGGCGGCACGCTCGACAGCTTCAGCCCGTCCGCGATCGCGCTGTACAATGCGTGGACGCACTACGGAGTTGTCGAGGAGGACACGGTCCTGCTCGCGAACATCGGCCACGACAACATCGACGTCGTGATCAGCCGCGGCCCCGACCTGCTCTTCGCGCGCAACCTGTCGGGCGGCGGACGCCTGTTCGACGACGCGATTGCCCAACGCTTCAACTGCAGTGCCGAGCAGGCCGAGAAGCTGAAGATCGACATCGCGACGCTCGAGCCCGGCGCCAAGTACGAGACGCCCAACCACGAGCGCGCGAGCCGGGCGATCCTGGGCGCGGCGGGTCAGCTGTTGTCGCTGTTGCAGTCGGCGATCCTGTTCTGCAAGAGCCAGGTGCGGATCACGGGTCTCAAGGTCGACCGCGTGCTTTTGTGCGGCGGCGGCTCCGCGCTCGACGGGCTCACCTCGTACCTGTCGTCAGGCATGAACGTGCCGGTCGACTACTTCGATCCCTTCCGTGTCGTCGACGCGTCGAGCCTCGAACCCGAGGGTGCCGAGCTGCTCGATGAGTACAAGCTCGAGGCCGTCGTGGCGCTCGGGCTCGCGACGATGGGTTCGAATCCGGCCGCCTACTCGCTCGAGATCCTGCCGCAGGACGTCGCCAAGAAGCGCGAGTTCTTCGGCGGGACGATCTGGCTGATCGCGGCGGCCGTGCTCGGGGTCGCCTACCTCGGCTTCTCCGCGTACCAGAAGTCGAAGCAACTCGACGCCGTCGAGACCGAGAACGTCGGGCTCGCGCGTCGGGTGAAGGACGCGGACCGCGTGCACTCGGCGACCGAGACGCTGCTGGACGAGAACGAGGCGCTCGCCGGGCTCGTCGACGAGCTGCAGGGCGTCGCCGGCACCGGCGAGCAGATGGCGCGCACCATGGAGTTCCTCGACGAGCGCCTGCCCGACGACTTCTGGCTCACCGAGCTCTCGAGCGACTGGAGCCACGACAAGGAGCTGCGCGTCGAGCGCAACTACGAGCGGCCGATCCTCTTGATCCGCGGGCGCGCGCGAGAAGGCACCGACTCGACGACGAGCCAGCAGCAGCAGATGATGGCGGGGCTCAGAACGGCGATGCCGGACGCCGCCGTGCTGGAGACATTCAACCAGGACTTGTTCGAGATCGACATGACCCTCTTCGCGCCACCGCCACCGCCCGCCGAGGACAATGGCGACGGCGAGGCCGAGGAGACGAACTGACATGGACCTCAACGACTATTGGCAGGAGAACAAGCGCTTCATCGTCTCCGTGGCGGTGGGCCTCCTCGTGTTCTTGATCGGAACGCTCGTCGTCAGCGGAGTCGTCGATTCCGATCTGCAGAAGGCACTGCGCACGCGCACCGGCTACAAGAACAGCCTCAAGAACAAGGCCCGCCACACGAGCGCCGACAAGACGCGCGCGGGTGAGCACAACGAGGCTCTTCAGGCGGCGCTCGGAGCGCTCGCGGGCAACGTCGCGTTCGTGCCGCGCCCCGGGTTCGAGCTCGACCCGGGAGCTGGGTCGGCGAGCAACCAGTACTACACAGCGGTCGACCAGGTGCGCGGCGACCTCGACGTCCTGCGCAGCCGGCACCGCGTGCTGCTGCCCGAGGGGCTCGGCATCGAGCCGGTGAAGACCAACAGCGCTCAGACGATCCAGCGCCACCTCGAGGCCGTGGACCTGCTCGAACGCGCGCTGCGCTGCGCGATCGATTCGGGGGTCAAGAACATCAGCAAGATCCGCATCGAGCTCGACCCCGCTTTCAACTCGCGCGGCGGCCTCGGATCGGTCGAGCGCACCCGCGTCCAAATGACGATCGTCTCGCCGTCCGATGCCGTGAGCGACATGTTGATGATGACCCAGTCCGATCGCTTCGGGCAGCCGCTCGCGATCGAGAAGTTCGAGATCAAGGCCGCGCGCAACAAGGAGGACGAGGTGACCGCGGCGATCACTTTCCTCGTCGTCCGATTGCGCCCGATCGAGCTCGATGCGGAAGGTGAGGCCTGAGCGTGCGGATTCGCAAGGAACAAGTCGTCTTCGCTGTCTCGCTGTTGGCGCTTGGCTGGATGGCCAAGGGCGACCTCGAGGACACCGGCCCGACGCGTACGCGCGGCGGCAGGCGGACCAGCTCGCAGCCAGCCGACTTCCGTGATTATCCGGCGCCGAACGTCTCACTGGCCCTGATGGACGGCGACCGCGACGGAGAGTTCCGGCGCGACCTCTTCTCGCCGCCGCGCGACACCTCGCCGCTGGCGCCGCTCGACCTCGTGTTGCCGCCGATCGAGTCGCTCGAAGCGCTGCGCCCGCCGGCGGCGTGGGGGCCCGGACCGCGCGCGATGTCCGCGCACCTGCGCGAGCGCATCGAACCGACCGCTGAACCCGGTCTGTTCGACGTCAGCGACGTGGCGGATGACGGGCAGGATGCGGCCGCCCAACTCCCTGTCGATCCCGATGATCCCGAGGCGCGCGCCGAGCGCATCGCAGGCTACAAGCGGCTCTACGACTCGATCCAGCTCGGCAGTCTGCGCTTCGGCCACGTTCGCAACAGCGACCGGTACGACCTGTCGGGCAGGCTCGACGACGACATCCTGTTCGTCGAGGTCGACCCCGCGACAGGGCTCGAGCGTTTCCCGGGACAGGATCCCGTACCGTACGCCCGCGAGCGCGTGCAGACCTTCGCGTTCGCCGACAACACGGTCAATTGGATCGAGCTGACGCTGCGCGAGTTCTCGGACCCGCTCCGCCCGGGTGACTTCGAGAAGGCCGTCCTGTTCGCCGACGAGTGCGTGCGCCTGCGCAACGAGGCGCCGCGCGCGCTCGAGGTTGCGCTCGAGGTCTATACGCTCGCAATGAAGGTGAACAGCGACTCCGCCGATCCGCGCCTGGGCATCGCGCGCTGCTACGAGGTCGGCTTCGAGTTCGACAAGGCGTTCCAGGAGTACAAGGACCTGCTCGAAAACGGCTTCCACACGAACCCGGTCGTGCATGCTCGACTGGCGGATCTGTACGCGCGCTTCCGCATGCCGAAGAGGGCCGAGGAGCTCTTCGGCGAGGGCATGCGTGTCAGCCGGACGAACTGGGAGCTGCGCTGGCGCTACGGCCGCTTTCTGCTCGAGACCGGTGACGGCGAGGCTGCGCTCGAGCACCTCGCCGAGGCCGAGCGGCGCGAGCCGAGCACGCCGGAGACACGTGCTGAACGCGTTGGCATCCGTGCCGACCACGGTCGGGCGCTCCTCTATATGGGGCGCATGCGCGACGCGCTCGCCGCGTTCCAGCGTGCGCGCAACGCCGACCCCGCCGACCAGCGTGGAATCGCCGGCGTCTTCGCGGCGAGCCTCTTCACCGACGGCGAGGATGCCGACCTCGAGAGCGTCGGCGAGCAAGCCGACGCGAGCTTCGAGCTGCACCTGAGTCTCGGCCTGCAGGCGATCGTGCAGAAGGACTGGGTGTCCGCACGGCGCTTCCTCGAGCTCGCCGTGGAGGCCGATCCGTTCCGCGCGAACCTGCCCTGGCGCTCGCTCTCGTGGCTGGCCGAGATCACCGACTATCCCGAGGAGGCCTACGCCTACATCCAGCGCGCGTACGCGATCGACCCGACCGACCCCTGGACGCTCTACCAGCGTGGGCGTCTGCTCGCCGCCCAGGACGACGTCGAAGGGGCGCAGGGAAGCTTCCAGGACGCCTTGGACCGCGAGCTCGATTTCGTCGACGCCCTGGTAGCGATGGGCGAGCTCGCGCAGCTGCGCGGCCTGCACGAGGACGCGGAGCGCTACTACGAACGGGCGTTGAGCATCGATGCGCAGCGGCCGCTCGTGCAGTCGCTGCGCGGCTTCAACCAGCTCGAGCTCGGCGACACGAGCGGCGCCGAGGAGAGCTTCCGCAACGCGCTGGACCAAGATCCGGAGCTGGCGTCCGCGCGCAACGGTCTCGCGTGGTGGTACTACGCGAACGGCGATTCCGAAGAGGCGCGGACGCAGTTCGCGCAGCTCGCCGAGAGCCGCCGCAACCAGCCCGAGGGCGATGCGCACCGCGGCTACGCCGAGCAGCAGATCGAGCGCATCACCGACCACGAGAGCAAGGAAGTCTGGACCGACCGCTTCGAGCGCCGGCCGGGCCGCCGCATCGCCAACGGCTGGATCGCCGAGGAGGGCGTCGGACCCGAGGTCGTCCTGCGTGACGGCAAGGTGTGGATCGAGGGCCAGTTCGACTCACTGGGACGGACGCGCGCGTTCCTGCCCCTGCCGGCCGAGAAGCTCCTGTCGTTCGACGTGACGCTGACGGTCGGGGCCGAGTCGCGCGACGCCAACGTCGGCATCTTCATCTCGCGCGAGCGCGTCGTGCGGGGCGTGAACGCCGTGCAGGCCGAGGTGCTGCTCTACCGCGACAAGGAGGGCAAGGTGCGCAGCTCGTACCGCAAGGCCGGCGCCGACGAGCCCAAGGACCAGGACCTGTTCACGAACGAGTGGGTGCTCGGCCAGCCGATCGAGGTCGGCATCGAGCGCATTGGCGACGGCTCGGACGCGCGCATGAACCTGTTCGTCGACGGCGAGATGGTGCTCGAGGGCCTCAAGGCCCAGAGCCTCGGCCGTTCGACTCACGACCTGCGCTTCGGAGTGTTTGTCGAGGCGGCCAACGGTCGCCGGGCTTCGGTCAACATGGACGACGTGCGCGTCGTGCGGAGGATTCACTGATGCGACGGTTCGGACGATCGAGGGCGCTCGCGCGGGCTGGTTTCACTCTGATCGAGATGCTGGCGGTACTCGTCATCATCTCGATTCTCGCGGTGTTCGTCCTGCGCACGCTGATGACCGGCGAGGACATCGTGCGCATGGAGGCGACGCGCGGGTTCATCCGGCAGGTCGCGACCATGGTCGAGGAGCACGAGGTCGAGCGCGGCGACTACCCGCCCTCGACCTTCCCGTCGCAGATGGACCCCAAGCCGACCAAGACGAACATGGGGGCGGAGATGTTGTTCATCACGCTCTACCCGGCGGACTCCAGCAAGTGGCGCGCGCGCGAGGTCCCGGACGAGAACCGCGGCAACGTCGACGGTGACACGACCAAGAAGAGCGCCACGATGTACACGAAGGCCGACGCCTTCGAGATCATCGACGGATGGGAGAATCCGATCGCTTACATCCATCGCCGGGACTACGAGAAACCGGTCACGTACGTCACGATAGACCCCTTGACCGGCATCGAGCACGAGGCCATGGTCAAGGGCGTCGTGAACCCCGAGACCGGCGACCCTTACAACAAGCAGACGTTTCAGCTGATCTCCGCCGGACCGGACGGGATCTTCGGAACGGACGACGACATAGGCAACTGGTGATCGATCACGTGCGAGCCGCGAACGCCCATCGCCGACGTCCCCCGAGCCGCCGGGCCGGGTTGACGTTGATCGAGCTCGTGATGGTCGTCGGGCTGATCGGCCTGGTCGTCGGGATTGGCGCCGGCATGTTCGTCGGGCTCAACCCCGGCGAGCGCGCGGCCTACGGGCTCGTGCAGAACATGCTCCGCACCGCGCACAACACGGCCGTGGCGCGCACGGCACCGGCGCGTGTCGTGATCGACCGCGAGCTGGGTGAGGTGCGCGCCGAGGGGATGCTCGTCGCGGGCACGTGGCACTTCGAGACGCGCGAGATCTCGGGCGCGTTCGGGATCGACGGGGTCGTGCTGAACGTCGTCGAGGATGGACTGATCGACGACGGGTACCAGGGGCGCGCGCTGTCGTTCGACGGCGAGGCGCTCGGCGCGCGCGCCGAGATGCCGATCCAGAACGACCCGATCTTCGACTTCCGGCTCGGCTTCGCGATCGATCTCGCCGTGCGCCTGGAGAGCTTCGCCGCGGCGAAGCTCCTCGACGTCGGCGGCTCGATCACGTGCGAGATCACGGGGCTCGGTGGGGTCAAGGTGGCGTTCTTCGGCGAGTCGACCGACCGCATGGGCAAGCCGACGCGCGGCGCGCGCATCGAGGTCGAGACGCCCCCCGGGGTGCTGCGGCCGGGGCGCTGGACGCGGCTGCGCCTCATGTACGACCGCAGCGCTCTGCGCGTGCTCGCCGACTCGGTCGAGGTCGCGCGGCGCGAGGAGTCGCCCCCCGTCTGGCAACCGGGCGGCGCGCTCGTCCTGGGAGGCGGGCGAACGCCGTTCCCGGGCGCGATCGACAACCTCGTGGTCGCGGTCGTGACGGGCGAGGAGCGCGCGACGCTGCCGGAGGGCGTGCGGTTCGCGGAGGGCACGCCGCGCGAGGTCTTCTTCGCGGCCGGGGGCGCGCTCGATCCGGCGCGACATTCAGCGCCGGTGATCGTCGGGCTCGAGCTCGAGAGCGGCCGCACCGAGACGATTCAGGTCAATCTGTACGGGACGATCGAGTGACGGCGGAGGGACGATGATGATGCAGCCGATCCAGATGATGCGTTCGACGGGGAGCCGAGAGAGTGGCTTCGCGATGATGACCGTGCTGTTCGTCCTCCTGACCCTGCTCATGTTGACCGCGCCGTTCCTGACGACGGCGCGCAACGCCGACCGCGCGAGCGCGCAGCTCGCCGACCGCGCACAGGCGCGGGTCACGCTCGATGCGGCGTCCAGGCACGCGCGCGTGCACCTGCAGCAGTCGCACCCCGCGCTCGATTCGACGCCGGACTGGGACGACGCGGCCGAGTGCGACGTGACGAACCGCTTCGCCGAGGGCTTTCTCGACGCGAACAAGACCGATGGCGTGATGTGGGATCTCGACGTCGACGACCTCGCGTCTCGGATCGATCTCAACAGCGCCAGCCCGCAGGTGCTGGCGAACATGATGGGCCTGGTCTCGCGCCTCTCGAAGCCGCTGGAGAACGAGGCGGTCGAGCTCGACGTGCGCACGACCGCGACGTTGCCCGACGAGGGCTACATCTGGATCGGCGGCGAGTTCATCGCGTACCGCAAGAGGGAGCGTGGGCGGTTGCTCGAGGCGACGCGCGGCCTGTTCACCGAGAAGGACGAGGACGACAACTGGATCACCGACGGGCCGCGCCCGCCGACCGCGCACCCGGTCGGTGGACACGTGATCGACCAGCGCGCTTTCGCCACGGTCGACTGGCGCATCGCCGTGCCCGACGGCGTACCGCGCATGCTCGACGCGCCCGAGCAGCTCGAGGAGGCGGAGCTCTTCTCGCTCGCCGGCGGCATCGGGCCGGAGGGCGTCGATTCCCTCCGCCAGCTCGGCACGGTCTTCGGCGCCGTGCGTGCCGGCAAGACGTGGCAGCGCGCCGCGCGCCTCACCGCGCCGGTCGAAGGCGGCGAGCAGAACGTGATCAGCGTGGACGACCCGCGCTGGTTCACGGTCGGCTCCACGGTGAAGATCACCGATGGCGAGGTGACCGAGCTGCGCTACGTGCAGCGGCCGCCGCGCGGCGACCGGATCATCCTCAACCGCGTGCTCGACTACGACTACAGCGCGTACGAGGCAGAGGTGTCGGTGCTGCAGAAGCGTCCCGTCAACCTCAACACCGCGCCGCTGTCCGTGCTGGAGGTGCTCTTCACCAACCTGCAGCTCACCGGCCAGAACGCGCGCATCTCCGAGGGCGAGGCGAGCACGCTCGCCGCGCTGACCGCGGCCTCGCGCCCGTTCGAGGGCATGGAGGACTGGATGCGGCGCATCATCCTCCCCGCTGCGGCGATCGAGGAGCTTCCGAACGACGCGGACGTGCGCCCCGACATGCTCGAGGGCGAGGTGGGGGTGATCGAGCCGCGTGACGCGCTCGCGCTCTACATCAACGGGATGAACGCCAACGACTCGCGCCTCGCGTACGCGACGATGCCGTTCTGCTTCACGGCCCGCGACGTGTACGCGATGGAGCTGCGCGCCACGGTCAACGCCCCGAGCGGGACGTTGCGCACGGCGATGGTGCGCGACCGCGTCGAGCTGATCTCGCCGCAGTCCGAGCTGTTCTACATGTGGTGGCGCCAGGCCGACTTCGACGAGGCGCTGCGGCTGACGCGCGAGGCGCCACTGTGGGCGTCGGGGCCGGCGGCGACGACGCGCTACGACGGCAGCACGCGGCCGCCGTCCCGCGTCTGGCCGAACTTCGGGACGCTCGAGGGAAGGCCGTACGTACCCGGGATCGCGAACGCGGTCGTCGGCGACGACGGCGAGACGCTCCCGGCCGAGCACGTCTTCGCGGTGCGCGAGGACGAGGACTCCTGGATCCAGCTCTGGCCCTCGCGCCTGATGGACGTCGATCCGTGGACTGGCCGGTCGATGCACTTCGACCACGAGACGCGCGACCTCGAGGGGCGCTATCTGCCGGACCGCACGATCCAGAAGACGACCGACGACAAGCTCGTCGCCTGGACCGATCCGGGCGAGGGCGGCCTGATGCAGGCGATGTCGTTCTCGATGTGGGTCAAGCCGCAGAGCGCCGGTCCGGGCGTCCTGCTCGACGTCGGCAACACCAGCCGCGAGACCGACCGGTTGCTCCTCGCGATGGAGGAAGAGGATCTCGTCCTGCGTCTCCTGGACGCCGGCGGCGACCACAACGTCAGCCAGCAGGTCGAGGCGAGCGAGGTACGGTTCGCGATCGCGGCGGGCGACGGACCGGGCCTGCCGGTCGGGACCTGGAGCCACCTGGAGATCGACGTCAGCGGCAGCCGTCCCGACCAGATGCACATGCGCGTCAACGGGCTGACGCACGGAGTGCGCCGGCCGGGCATGACGCGCCTGACGCAGTCGCTGAGCCAGGGCCAGGAGCTGATCCTGGTCGAATCGACCGACGGTTTTCCCGCGGCGGGCGTGTGCCGGATCGGCAACGAGCTGATCGAGTACGTCATCGACGGCGACAACACTTTGCGCGCGAGTCACAACGAGGAGGGCGAGCTCGCCGGCTTCGGCGGTCGTCTCGCGCGGACGCAGTACTCGGGCGAAGGCGAGGACGCGGTGCCCGTCAACATCGGCCAGATCACGGTCGACCACCCGGCCGGCACGACGGTCACGCACTACGGCTACAGCTCGCCGATCTCGACCAACCTGCCGACGGGCGGCGTCGAGCTGCCCGAGGAGCTCGACACGTTCCGCGTCGCGCGCCTGATGGGCGTCGACACGAACACGGGCCAGCCGACGCCGGTCGTCGTCGGGTTCTTCTACTTCGGCCTCGGCATTTCCGGCGCCAACCCGGCGGACTGGATCCTCGCGCTCGGCGACGACCCCCAGAACGATCCCGACGGCGAGCGCGTGATGAGCTCGTTCAACGAGAACGGTGGCTATGCGGCGATCGTGCAGCGCACGTGGTTCGGTGGCCAGGAGACGCTCAACGAGGACGGCTCCCTGCTGGGCGGGATCGAAGTGATCCGCTACTCGGGCTACACGGACAACATCCTGCACGTCGCCCAGCGCGCCGTGCAGCCGAACGAGCTCGCGCGCCTGGCGGACCTCGGCGAGAACGACGAGCGGGTCATGCTCGGCGCCGCGGGACGCACGTTCGTGTTCGACTGGGAGGGAACGACGATCAACGGCGCGCCCGGCCAGACGCTGATGGAGTTCGCGCCCTACGTCGTGCCGATCTCGATCCCGGCCCCGGACGCGACCGACCTCAACTTCCTCGAGCCCGACGAGGACCGCTCGGAGTTCGCACAGATCACACACACCGACGCAGCCGAGCTCACCGAGTGGGTGCGCTACGACGACATCCAGGTCGCCCAGGGACAGCTCGTGCGCTCGAGCCCCGATGCGCTGCGAGCGGTCTACGCCGCACTCGTCATCGAGGGGCGAACCTTCGCCGATCCGACCGGCGGCGATCCGCCGGGCAGCGACAACAATGTGCCGCCCGAACCCGTTCCGCCGACCACGACGATCCCGCCGCTGCCGCCGGTCGCGACGAGCACTCCCGCGCCGAAGCGCGCCGTCGGCGTCCAGTGGGACCCGCTCCTCGGCGAGGACGAGCTGATCGACTACCCGATGTCGCGCGCGGCATCCGACGCGTTCCAGTTCCGCGGCGTCTTCGGCACGAAGGGCCATCTGCATCCGGCCGGGACACAGATCCTCCCGGTCTTCCGCGTGGGCAACGGCGGCGTCGACTCGGGACGCATGGGGGCGCAGGACACGATCTTCGTGTTCGGTGCCGAGATCGATCATCCGGGCTGGCCGCTGACCGTCCAGCGCGGTCACGTGCCCGCTCTCTCGTACGTGCTGAACACCTGGTCGCAGCCGGACGAGAACCTGAACGTCGCCGCCGTGGGCCAGACCGGTAACGGGCTTCACACCGGCTTCGTGCTCGGCAGCGTGTACGTCGCGCTGCAGGAGCCGTGCCCCGAGGCGATCGCCGCGGGCGGACTCGGCGGCGGTGTGCAGACGACGGTCACCGACTCGCGCATCCTCTCGCGCCTCTCCAAGTTCCCCTCGGGCGAGCGTCCGCGCGTCGTGACGGGGGCTGGCATCGGCACGAGCTTCGACGGCAGCACCGAGATCGGTGTGCCGTCGGCCGTGGTCGACGAGATCGTCTTCGGCACGCCCGAGTTCGCACGCGGCATGACGGCGGCAGATCCGCCGTCATCGACGCAGGGGGGGCAGATCATTCTCGCGAACGACCTCTCCGACAACGGCGACTCGTTCGAGGTCTTCAAGAACGGCACGCGCATCGCGCACGCGGTTTGGTCGTCGGCCGAGGAGATCCTGAATCGTCTGCCCGAGGACGCCGGACTCCTGCGCGTCGGCGAAGAGATCCTCTGCTACGACTTCCGCAACCCCGAGACGGGCGAGATGCGCATCGCGGTCGAGGGACGCGGCTTGCTCGGCACGACGCCGCAGCCGCACGAGCCGACCGAACCGATGTGCTTCCTCGAGCACGCGCCGGTCAGCGTCCTCACGGCTGACATCGGGCCGGGCGACGCGTTCCTCCCGCTCGTCGACCTGACGGGTTTCCCGCCCGAGGGGACGGTGCTGGTCGGCGGCGAGCTGATCCACTACACGCGCCAGCGCAGCGGCGCACTCGAAATGCCCAAGTCCTCCTCGCAGGCGGGCAAGAAGCGCGAGGACGGCAACGGCATCTTCCGGGGCCGCTACGGCACGGCGTCGGGTAGCCACGCCGCGGGCACGCCCGTCATCTACTTCCACATCCGCTACTGGGATCGCTGGTCGGACCGTGCCGACTGCCCCGAGCTCTCCTACTTCGGCTTCGAGTTCAACCAGCCCTCGGCGTGGTGGAACAACGTCTTCTGGGACTGGGAGCCGAGCGCGAGCGGGAGCGCCGTCGTCGGTGTCCTGCAGCGCTCCGACCCGAGCGTGCCGTGGGACGAGGAGCCCGACGTGACCGAGGGACTCGACCTGATGTGGCAGGGCTACGTCGAAGGCGAGCCGATCGGCATCGGCCGACAGTCGGATCGCATCGAGTGGCGCGTGTTCGTGCGCTACGACCCGAATGCGTTCGAGCCACAGGCGGGGATGTCGCACGCGTGGAAGGAGACACCGCGCTTCCGGCGGCTCGGATTGAGCTTCTTCGCTCCCGGGCGTGTGCTGCGGAGCGTCGACCGGTGAGGCACGTCCACACATCGCGGAGCGGGCTGACGCTCGTCGAGCTGATGATCGCGGCCGGTCTCGCCGCGATCCTGATGACGGCGGTGTTCCAGCTGCTCGACGTGACGCTCGACTTGTGGAGCCGCGGCGAGACGCGGCGCAGCCTCGTGGAGCAGGGCGCCGCGACGGGCGAGCTGCTCGCGCGCGACCTGCGCGCTGTCCACGGCGGCCAGCAGGGCGACTTCCTCGTCGACTGGCACCCGTTCGACGCCGACGGTGACCAGCGCGCCGACCGCGTCTGGCCCCGCGTGCGGATGGTGCGCCAGGCATCGGCCGGCGACATCGCGCGCATCCGCGAGGCCGAGCGCCAGTTCAACAAGACGAGCGCCGACGACGAGCAGCCCGAGCCCGATCCGGAGGACGGGCTCACCCCCGAGCCACCCGACCCGAGCGGCCTCATGGAGGTCGTCTGGGCCGTGCTCCCCGCGGGCAAGGACCCCGACGTCAAGGGCGAGGGCGTCCTGTGGCGCGGCGAGCGGCTGCTCGATCCGACGGGCACGACGACCTACTTCTCGCCCGGCTTCTTCGACGCGAACGGGACGCCCGAGCTCGCGCTCGTCAGCGAGGTCACCGGCGGCGTGCTCTGGTTTGGCGTGCAGCTCGCGGCGCAGACCTCGGTCGTCCACGACGGCTGGAAGCTCGGCTCGGAGCTGGCGAGCACGACCGCCTGTTGGGACGCGTGGAACCGCGGCCGCCCCGACCTCGACGTGTTCGAGTGGAACGAGACACACGTCGGCATGCCCGCGGCCGCGGGCGCGCCGCTCCTACCGCGGCGCGTGCGGATCGAGCTGGAGTTCGAGCGCCCGCGCGACCGCCAGCGGCGCACGCGCATCCTCGACACCGTCGAGCGTGACGCGATGTTTCTTACCGTCGAGAACGGGGACCGAATCCCCAAGCGCGAGGGGCTCTTCTTGCTCGTCGACGCCGAGTGGCTCGAGGTCATCAACGTCCGCGGCGACACCGTCAACGTCAAGCGCGGTGCGCGCGCGACGCAGCCGGTCGCTCATGACGCCGGCGCCATGGTGCATTTCGGCGAGCCGATCGTCATCGAGGTCCCGATTCCCCTGTACGTCGACGACTGGAACCTGTGATGCGTACGCTCCCTTCGCCGCGCCAGGCCACGACTGAGAGGAACCGCTCCGGCTTCACGATCCTCGAGGTCATGCTCGCCATGGGGATCCTCGTCATCGGGATGACGATCCTCCTCAGCCTGCTCACGTTCGGTGCGGCGCTGACGCGCACCGCCGCGCTGCGCACGACCTCGAGCACGGTGATCGAGTCGGTCGTCGCCGACCTCGAGGAGTCGCTCTTTCCCCTCGCCGAAGACGGCACGGTTGGGGAGCCGCGCACGATCACCGACCGCGCCGTCCCCTCGGCCCCGGGCGTGGTCTACTCGGCCGTCGCGACGGCGCACGTCGAGGGGCCCTACTTGGGGGAGATGCCGCTCGAGTACAAGGTGGACATCGAGGTCAAGTGGGGCTCGCGCGGGGTCAAGCGTGCGCGCAGCTACGAGACGATCCTCCTGCGCGAGGTCCCCTTCGGCGAGCGCATGCGGAGAATGTTCATCGAACACGGTTCGAACACGGGGATCGACAAGTGAGGGCTCCCATGCCCGAGCCGCGCTCCGTACGTTGGCTGAGAGGTCTACTGTCATGAAGAAGCTCCTGAGCACGCTCCTCCCCTTCGTCCTCGCGGCCGCCGCGTTCGCGCAAGACGCCGCCACGACGGCGACGGCTGGTGCGCCCGCGGCCGACAGCGTCGCGATGCTGCGCCTACGCAGCGGCGCGATCCACTGGGGATCGATCGTCGAACACGACCCCGACGGCCTCGTGTTCGAGCTCCTCACGCACGGCGGCCGCGTCGAGGTTCCGTGGAACCTGCTCGATCCGCGCCAGGAAGAGGAGCTGCGCCAGCGCTTCGGCTACGTCGACGTCTCGTCGGAGGAGCTGATGATCGATGCGGAGCGGCTGATCCTGAGCGAGGGTCAGGAGCGCATCGGCGTGATCGTCTCGCGTGAGGGCGCGAACTTCATCCTCAAGGAGGGTGGCAACATCATCTCGATCCCCAAGACACGCGTCACGAGCGTGACCAAGGGGCTGCGCGTGCCGGCGCTCGACATCTACTCGCGCGAGGAGATCTACAGCCAGTACGAGGCGCGTGCGGCGACGGGCGACGCCCAGAGCCAGCACGAGCTCGCCAAGACCTGCGAGCGCATCCTCGACTTCCAGCACGCGGTCGAGCACTACCAGGCGGCGCTCACGCTCGACCCGACGTTCAATGCCGAGGAGATCGGCTTCGCGCTGGAGCGTGCCACGGCGAAGGCGGCGCAGCAGGAACAGATCGACTACCTGCGCAACGTCGACATCCTGCGCAAGAAGAAGAAGTTCGACGAGGCGTTGGCCGCGGCCGAGGCCTTCGGCGAGACGTTCCCGAACAGCCCGTTGCAGGTCGACGCGAACAAGAAGCGCGAGCAGGTCCTGCGCGCCCGCGACGACGCGACGCGCGACCTCGTCAAGCGCCGCTGGCACTACTGGATGCGGCGCCTCGCGCGCGACGGGGCCAAGCTGAACTACCAGGACGCGCTCGCCTACGCCCAAGAGGGACTGTCCGACGACATCCAGAACAAGGTGCTCGAGGACGTGCAGAAGCGCGTCTCGGTGGATATTCAGCTGGAGCACGTGCTCGCCTACTGGGCGACGCGCAAGAAGGTGCGCTACGAGAACGCCTCGTACGGGCTCGGCACGTTCTTGCTCGGTGAGGACCGCGCCCACGCCGGGACCGATCCCGACAAGGAGGCGAAGAAGGAGCCCAAGACCGAGAAGGATGCCGAACGCGCGGCGCTCGAGGAGAAGATCAAGCGCTTCCAGCGCAACCAGCAGCTCGCGCGCCGGGCCCAGTCGCGGCAGGACGAGGCGGAGAACTACGAGTCGTTCTGGAACGGCTTCCCGCCCTCGAACCGGGCGCAGTGGATTCGCGCGTACTACGTCGAGAACTCCGGCGACCTCGAGCTGCGGCCGCACCCCTACATCCGGCCCTGCCCGACGTGCGCGGGCTCCGGTGCGCGGGAGGTGATCTTCACCGGCGGCGGCCAGAACAACAACGGCGGCACGCAGCTCGTCAAGTGCGAGACGTGCCAGGGCGTCGCGATCATCCGTCGCGTCTACTACCGCTGATGGCCTGTCCGCATGCACGCCAGCGCTGGATCCTCGCGCTGGCGCTCCTCGCGCCCGCGTGCGGGGCCACTCCGAATCGTTCGATGGGGAATCGTTCGATGGGGCCTCAGGCGCGGGTGCAAGATTCCGGCGCGGGCGCCGAGCAGCCCCAGACGCAGGTCCAGCAGCCGGACGCGCGACCGCGCGAGGCCGCGGCCGAGGGTGCGAACCGCTCCCGGGTCCTGGCCACCGTCGCCGGGGACTCGATCCGGATGGACGACCTCGTCGAGGACTGGGTCCTGCGCGACGGGCCCGGCGCGCGTCAAGCGCTCGAGGATCTGGTCCTCGTGCGCTTGACCGTCGCGGAATCCAAGCGCCTGGGCATCGAGCTCGACCCGTCGCACCTGGAGAGCGCGATGCAGGCGACGCGCGCCTCGCTCGAAGAGGAGAACGCCCGCGCTGGCGCCGGGCTCACGCTCGAGGAGACGATCGAGCGAAGGCTCGGCCTCGACCCCGCGCTCTACCTGTCGCGGCTCGAGGAGCGGCGCCAGTCCGAGCTCTTGACCCAGCGCTGCGTCCGGGCCTGGATCCTCGCGAGCGAGCGCGTCGACGTGCGCGTGATCGTCGTGGCTGACGAGGACGCGATGCAGAAGGTGCAAGCCGAGCTCGTGGCGGGTGCGGAGTTCGTCGAGCTCGCACGGACGCACAGTCGAGAGGACTCGGCCGCGGTCGGTGGCCGCATTCCGCCGGTCGTGCGCGGGAACACGGCGCTCGCGCGGCTCGCGTTCTCCACTCCCGTGGGGGAGGTCGGCGGACCGCTCCTGGAGCAGGGCCAGTACCTGTTCCTCTACGCCGAGGCTCGCCCCGCGCCCATCGAGGGGCCGTGGTCCGAGATCGGTCCGTTGATCGAGGCGAGCCTCGCCGAGCATCCCGTTGAGAGCCCTGAATTCTGGCAGTGGAAAGGGTCGCTGCTCGATCGGTTCGAGGTCGACATGACCCCGTTCCTGGAGCTGACCGGCCTCGGCGCCGGCGCGAACGCCGCGCAGTGAGAGCCGCCTGGCTCTTGAACGGCGCGTGCGCATCCGGGATGCTCACGTCATGGACGACACGAGCGAAGCCGACCTCGAAGCGACCATGACCCTGGACCCAGAGACAGACCCCGAGGAGGTCTCGCTTCCCGCCGAGGACGCCGAGGGGCTGGCCGACGATCAGGACGGCGACGTCCCCGAGGGGAGTCCCGGGGAGGCGCTGGAGAATGCCGCGCCCAAGCGCCTGGGCCGTGGGGCCAAGCTGAGCGACAAGGACCTCGAGAAGCGCGTGTTCGCGCTGGTGTTCGCCTCGCCCGAGCCGCTCTCGCTGGCCAAGCTCGTGCCGCTGCTCGAGAATCCGCAGCCCGACCGTGTCCAGCAGGCGCTGGAACGGCTCGAAGCACGGTTCAAGCGCGCGGGCCTGCCCCTGCAGGTCCTCGGCCTCCGCGGCGGCTTCACGCTCGCCACGACCGACGAGATGGCCGACGTCGTCGCCCGCCTGGCAAAGGGCAACAGCGTCGAGAAGGTCAGTCCGGCGGCGCTCGAGACGCTGGCCGTGATCGCCTACCGTCAACCGGTGACGAAGGCCGAAATCGAGGCGATCCGTGGCGTCCAGGCGGGCCCGATCATGCGTGCGCTCGTCGATCGTGGGCTCGCGCGCGTCGTGGGTCGCGCGGACCAGCCGGGGCACCCCCTGCAGTACGGCACCACCAAGGAATTCCTCGATCGTTTCGGGCTGATGAACCTCAAGGAGCTGCCCCGGGACACGGAGCTGGCTCGGGATTGAGCGCGGCCCGAGCGGGGTCCCGGATAGGGGCCCGAGTGGGGGCTCGGACGGGGGAGGGGCGCCGTTGGCTCGGAGCGCTTGCGCTGCGGACCGGGCCCCGCGTAGACTGCCGCGTTCCCTGTCCCCAGGACACGTCTGCGGAGGGCCCGCCGTGCGTCGGCTCCCCGGCCCATTACCCGGACAACGACTCGACCGATGTCGCACAAATCCACGAGCCAAGAAGCTGCCGTCGAAGTTGCTCACGACGACGACCTGATCGTCGTTCCCAAGGGCACGAGCCGGCTTAAGTTCATCCTGATTCTCGCGCTCACGATCTTCGTCCTGCTGATCTTCACGGTCGGCGACGTCGTACAGAGCGGTATGGGCGGCATCTTCGGTGGTGGGGGGCGCAACCCCACCTACATGAGCTGGACGCATCCCGACACGGGCGAAAAGCTCGAGGTCGACTCGATCACGTTCCAGAAGCGGATGCAGACGCTCAACGCGATGTCTTCGATCGGGGCGTACCGCCCGATCAACTTCCGCGACCAGCGCGCGCGCGTCTCCTCGAACGACGCCGCGATGTTCTTCATCCTCGACAAGCTCGCCGAGGATGCGGGGATCGAGGTCTCGGACACCGAGCACCGTCAGCGGCTGCTGCAGCTGTTCGGTTCGAGCGAGACGCTGCGCCTCGCGGCGCGCCGCATCGGCTCGTCGGCGCCCAAGCTGGAGACCGACCTGCGCGAGACGATGCGCGGGGAGAAGTTCCGCGAGCTCCTGCTCCGGGGCATTAACGTCGCGGACGCGGACGCGGTCGCGGCGAAGTGGGACGAGGCGCACCCGGAATTCTCGTTCGAGTACGCGACGGTCACGGCCTCCGACTACGAGGAAACCGCCCGCGCCGAGCTACCGGAGAACGAGGCCCTGCTCACTTGGTACCGGGCGCTGCCCGAGTTCAAGCAGAAGCAGCACTACACCGAGGACCGAGTCTCGCCGGTCCTCGCGACGGTCTCGCTCGATGCGGGCTTCGACGCCACTGCGCTGCTCGCGAAGTACCCCGTGCCCGAGGAAACCGACCTCGAGACCCAGGCGCGGACCTACTACAACCTGAACTCCCACGTTCGTTTTCAGCGGCCGCAGGACGACGAAGAGTCCACCGATGAGACGCCGGACGAGGACGGCGAGCAGGCCGAGGCGCCCAACGACGAGGACGGCGACGCCGACCAAGAGGGCGCGACGGGCGACGAAGGCGCGACCGAAAATGAAGGCGCGACCGACGACGAAGGCGCGACGGGCGACGAAGGCGCGACGGGCGACGAAGGCGCGACGGGCGACGAAGGCGCGACGGGCGACGAAGGCGCGACCGACGACGAAGGCGCGACCGACGACGAAGGCGCGACCGACGACGAAGGCGCGACCGACGACGAAGGCGCGACCGAAGATCAGGAAGAGAGCGACGAGACCGAGCCTCAGCGTCCCTATTTCGACTACGAGGAGGTCATCGACACCTGCAAGGTCGAGGCGCCGATCCACGCCGCCATGGCCGAGTTCATGCGCGACGTGCGACAGCGCGCCGACGAGGGTGCGGAAGTCGACTTCGAGGCGGAGGCGACGGCCCTTGGCCTGACGATCGTCAAGCCCGAGGCCCCGGTGTCGCGCGCCGACGTCGAGGAGTCCGAGGGCTGGGGCGGGCGCTTCATCGCCGGCCAGCTGCTCTATGCCCAGGAGGGTGCCTGGCTCCCGCGCGTCGTGCTCGAGGAGCGCGCGATGATGGTCGGGCGTGTGCTGGAGAAGCATCCCGGCGAGGAACCTCCGATCGAGGACATGCGCGACGCGCTGATCGAGGAGTGGGTCACCGAACGCTCGAAGGAGCTCGCGGTCGAGAAGCTGGAGGCGGTCCGCGACTCGTTCGGCGAGCGCCCCACCGAGGAGGGCGAAGCCTTCCTGCCGACGGTCGAGTCCGAAGCGTTCAAGACCGCCGTGACCGAAGCGGGCTTCGAGGTCATCGAGCGCTCGTTCCTCGAGCGGCTCGAGCTCATCGACGACGACTACGACGCGGCCTCCCCCGGAGACCTGCACATTCGCGGCAACGCGACGCTGCACGGCCTGGAGGTTGGACAAGTCCCCGACGCCATCGCCAACGCTCAGGGTGACGCGGCTTTCCTCGTACGCCTCTCGGGCAAGCGCTCCGCACCGATCTCCGAGATCAAGCCGGGTGAGCTCATGCGCCTGCGCCAAACGGTCATCGGCGAGGTCCAGACCGGGCTCATGGAGCGCGCCTTCTCACCGGATTCCCCGTACGTTCGAGAGCGCTTTTCCCTGACGCTTCTCGACGACGAGGACGACGCCGAAGCTGTGGACGAGACCGAGCAGCCGTAGCGTCGTAGCGCGAGAATCCCTCCGCGAGTCGACTCGATCCGGGTTAGTCTCGATGCGTGCCCGCGCTTCCTGCGCGGGGCTGTGTGCTTGACGTGTCGATCGAATTGGAGCTTCCATGTGCTCGTGGTCTCGCCTCTCCGCCGTTCTTCCGTGCCTTCTCGCCGCTCCCCTCGCAGCGCAAACGACTTGGTGCGTCGATGTCACGGGCACGCCGCCCGGTAGCGGTACACAGAACGATCCCTACACGAGCATCGACTTCGCGATCGCCCAGCCGGCGACACAGGGCGGCGATACGGTGCTCGTCGCGCCCGGCACCTACTTCGAGGCGATCGACCTTCGCGGCAAGGGGCTGCTCTTGCGCAGCACGGATGGACCCGAGTCGACGGTCTTGGACGGCGGCACGACGCGGACGGTCGTGACGATCGCGAACGGTGAACCACCGAGCCTGACGATCGAGGGCTTCACGATCCAGCACGGCAACGCGGTCGAGGGCGGCGGGGTGTTCATCGAGGACGCGGCGGCACGCTTCTACGACTGCGTCATCACTGACAACTACTCGGTCACGCGCGGGGGCGGCGTGCTGGCGCGCAACTCGTCCGTGCTCTTCGGGCGCTGCGCGATCGTCGACAACCCGGGCGACCAGTTCGTGTGCGCTCCGATCGACGGCGGCGGGCTGCATGCGGCCGGAGGCAACGTCGTGCTCGAGGAGTGCATGATCGCCGGCAACGTCGCGGCCAACGGGGGCGGGACCTTCGGGCCGTGCACGGTGCGGCGCTCCGTCTACATCAACAACCTGGGGCAGTTCGGCGGCGGGGCGAGCGGCGCCGCGTCGATCTCGGACTCCGTCCTGGCGGAGAACTGGGGAGCGGGCTACACGGGCGAGGCGGGGTTCGGCGGAGGCGCGTACCAGAGCACGCTCGAGCGCTGCTTCGTCTTCGACAACAACGCGCGGGATGGCGGCGGGCTCTTGTGGTGCACCGCGACCGACTGCACGATCGCCGCCAACGAGGTCTACTGGCACAACCGGGACACTGCCTCGCCCCAGGGCGGCGGCGCGGCGAACTCCTCGCTGACGCGCTGCGAGGTGTACGCCAACCGGGCGAACGGGATCATGGGGGCCGAGGGGCTCGGCGGCGGCGTCTTCGGCGGCGCGGCGCTCGAGTGCGTCATCTACGACAACGAGGCATGGATCGGAGGCGGGACACACGAAACGGGTCTCGTTCGATCGACCGTGACGCGCAACTCGGCGTCCGTTCTGGGCGGCGGCGCCTGGTCGGGGGACGTGTCGACCTCGATCCTGTGGGGCAACGCGCCCGACTCCCTCGACGGCCCTCTCGCCACCGCGGTCTACTCCGACGTCCAGGGCGGATGGCCGGGGCTGGGCAACCTCGACGTCGACCCGATGTTCTGGGACACCGTCGCGAGCGACTTCCACCTGCGCGCGGGATCGCCGTGCATCGACGCGGGCGACCCCGCGCTGTTCGACCCCGACGCGACCCGCGCGGACATGGGGGCGCTGCCCTTCGATCCGAACAACTGCGAGGACGCCGAGACCAAGCTCGTCGCGGCCGGCACCCCGGGCGCGGAGCTGGGCACCAGCGTCGACTTCGACGAGCAATGGGTGCTCGCGGGCGCGCAGGAAGGGGACGGAACGAGTCCTGGATCGGGCGTCGCGGTCGCCTTCGGACGCCCGGACGGGGCCTTCCCGGGGGCGATGACGACGCTCGCCGCGGATGACGGAGCCGCGGGGGATCAGTTCGGGCGTGACGTCGACCTCGACTGGCCGCTCGCGGTCGTCGGAGCTCCGCGCGCCGACGCCCCCGGCCAGGACGCCGGGGCGGTGTACGTCTTCGACTCGTTCTGGCCCGTCGCGACACCGGCCCACAAGCTGACCGGATCGGACAGCGGTCCCTTCGACGAATTCGGCGTCAGCGTGTCGATCGATGGGTACTACCTGTGTGCCGGTGCCCACCAGCACAACGCGAACGCCGGCGCCGCCTACGTGTTCACGAACTTCGGCTCGATCAACGAGATGGCCAAGCTCGTCGGGAGCGACACGGCCGCTGGCGATCAGTTCGGCGTGTCCGTCTCCCTGTCCGGCGATCGACTCGCGGTCGGTGCCGTCTTCGACGACAACGCGAGCGGCGCGAACGCAGGCGCCGTGTACCTCTTCCACCACGTGCAGGGGCAGGGTTGGATCGAGGAGGCGAAGCTGACGGCGAGTGACGGCGCGGGCGGCGACTTCTTCGGCGTCGCCGTCACGCTCTCGGGCGACAAGCTGCTCGTCGGCGCCGAGGGCGTCGACGACCACGGCAACGTGGCCGGCGCCGCGTACGTGTTCGAGCTCGTTGGCGGCACGTGGACCGAAGTCGCCAAGCTCTTCGGGGACGACCTGGAGGCCGGGGACATCTTCGGCAACGCGGTCGACCTCGACGGCGACCGGGCGATCGTGAGCGCCCGGGGCGACGACGACCGCGGAGCGGACGCGGGCGCGGCGTACGTGTTCCTGAGGATCGCGGGAACGTGGACCCAGGAGCACAAGCTCCTGCCGAGCCCGGGCGCGGCCGGGGACGAATTCTCGACCAGCGTCGGCGTGAACGGCAGCTGGACGCTCGTCGGTGCGACCGCCGACGACGACGGTGGCAACGGTGCCGGGGCCGTGTACCTCGCGCCGAACGACTTTGCCGACTGCAACGGCAACTTGATCGCCGACTCGTGCGACATCGCCAGCGGCCGCAGCACCGACTTCGACGGCGACGGCGTTCCCGACGAGTGCCAGCCGTCGATCGGCTCGACCTACTGCTCGCCGAACGCGAACAACTCGACGGGGCAGCCCGCCGAGATCCGGGCGATCGGTAGCGACGAGGTCCTCGACCTCGACCTCGCGCTGGTCGCCACGAACCTGCCGCCGGATCAGTTCGGCTACTTCCTGACGAGCCAGACGCAGGGCTTCATCGCGATGCCCGGCGGCAGCCAGGGCAACATCTGCCTTGGCGGGAGCATCGGCCGGTTCAACTCTCTGTCACAGATCTTCCAGTCGGGCCACGGCGTCGGCGGTCTCGTCGTCGACCTGACGCAGATGCCGGTGTCACCGCCGGTGCCGGTGATGGCTGGCGAGACTTGGAACTTCCAGGCCTGGTACCGCGATCTCAACCCCGGCTCGACGTCCAACTTCACCGACGCCGTTTCCGTCGCGTTCCAGTAGGCGCGCGGGCGATTCGAGCGGCTTGCGTCCCAGCGCCGCTAGCGAGTGCCCCAGGGGCCATCGCCGGCGCTGGCCGAGTCGGCTCTCTGCGCGGAACACGGCGGCCAGCGCGTCGTGCACCCTGCGCGGGAGGCGCAGCGACAGGTTCGTGTGCCCGCGCGCGAGGCCGACGCGCTCGACGGCCTTCAGCCCGAGCACGAGCGGTGCGATGACGCCGAACAGAGCGACGTTGGTGTGCGTGTCGTGCCCGAGCTCGAACCCGGCGCCGGTGAAGAGCTTCCGCAGCGCCGGACGGGCGTAGCGCCGGTGATGCCCCGACACGCGGTCGTTCTCGGCGTAGAGCCAGGGGTGCGCGGGCACGTGCACGAACACGTGTCCGCCCGGGCGTAGAACGCGCGACACTTCGGCCAGTGCGGCCGCGTCGCGCTCGATGTGCTCGAGGACGTCGAACAGCGTGACGAGGTCGAAGCTCGCGTCGGCGAAGGGCAGCGCCTCGCCCCCCGCGCGCACACCCCGTGCGAACCCGCGCTCGCGGCAGGCGGCGAGCATCGCCGGATCCCACTCGGTGTGGGTCACCGTCCCGAGCCGCGCCAGCGGAGCGAGGAAGCCGCCGGAGCCCGCGCCGACGTCGAGGATGCGTGGGGCATCCGTGCCCGCGAGCACGTCCTCGATCAGCGCCATGCACACCGCGCGCCGACCGCGGAACCACCAGTGCTCCGCTTCGAGCTCGAGGAGCTGACGGTACGCGAGAGCTTTCACAGTGGCTCCGCGACGACGATCATCTCGTCGAGTGGATTGATGTAGACGACGGGGTTGCCGAGCGCCAGTAGAGGGGCGAGAGCGCGTGTCGCCCACGGGCCGAGGCGCCCCGAGCGCTCGACGAGGAAGTCGAGGCGCACGTACTTTCCGGCCGCGCGCGTCGTGCGGCTCGTCACGCGGAGACCGGCCGCGGCGAGCGCGCGCGAGAGCGTCGTCGGCGAGAAGTGTACGAGGTGCTCCTCGTGCTTGTAGTGGTGCCAGCGCCTGCCGAGCGCGCGCGCCGCGAGGCTGGCCACGTTCTGGGTCTCGAGCACGATGCGTCCGCCGGGTGCGAGCCAGCTGCGCGCGCGGCGCAGGGCGCCGACCGGATCGGGCAAGTGCTCGAGGACGTCCCAGAGGGTGACGAGGTCGAAGGTCTCGCCCGGCTCGAACAGCATGAGGTCCGATCCGTCGACCGGCGCGCCGAGGCGCTCCTCGGCGATCGCGCGCATCGGCTCGGAGGGCTCGAGGCCCCGCACCGTCCAGCCCGACTCGAGCATCACCAAGAGGAAGGCCCCGCCCGCGCAGCCGACGTCGAGCACGCGGCCGGGGCGAGGGAACAGCGGCTCGATACCGCGCAATCTGCGCGCGAAGGTCTTGCGCTGCAGCGCGAGGTCGCCCGCGTAGTCCGAGTAGCCCTTGCGCCGCGCGGCGTCCGAACGCCAGTAGGTCGCGTCGTACACCGACTCGATCAGGTCGAGCGCGCGCGGGCTCACGTAGTCGAGCCCACACGAGTCACAGGTGCGCACGGTGAACGGCTCTTCGTGGAACCGGACGCTCGAGGGCGCATCGCCGCACAGGGCGCAGCTGACCTCGCAGAGGTTCACCCGAAGTACTCCGCCTGGGCGGCGACGACCTCCGTCTGCGCGCGGTGCCCCGCGAGCAGCGCGCGCGCCGCCTTGCGGCCCATCGCGATCGAGTGGTCCATGTTGTTGTATCGGAAGAGCCCCTGGCGACCGGTCGACGTGAAGTTCTCGAGCTCTTGCACGGCGCTGCGGACCCGCTGCAGGCGTGGCTGGTACGTGGTGTCGTAGACCGGGTAGGCGTGGCTCAGCCGGCGGACGGCGAGCGGTCGCGTGCGACCCGGCTCGACGAGCCCGGCGCGGCCGAGGTCACCGGCGGCGACCTCGGCCGCGGCCGCCGGAGCGAGGTTCCACGTCGCGTCGCCGGGGCGGCAGGTGATCTCGCAGCACACCGCGGTACGATCTCCGGGCGCGGCGTCGTCAGAGAAGTTCTTGAACTCGGAGATGCGGTGGATCGTCAGGTGGCGCTCGGGCAGGTAGATCCAGTGGTCGGCGGAGACGGACGGCTGGAGGACCTCGAGGTAGACGAAGACGATCCCGACGTACTCGAGCTCCTGGGCCGCGGCGAGCGCGGGGGCGTCGATCGCCGGCGTGATCGCGGGCGTGAGGGTGGGCAGCGGGAGCGTGCTGATCACCTCGTCGCAACCGATGACGTTGCGCTTGCCGCCGACCTCCACGTGCACACGCTGGACGCGCCTTCGGTCGCGTTCGATGCGCCGGACGGTGGCGCCGGTCAGCACCTCGCCGCCCGCGGCGCGGACCTTCTCTTCGTAGGCGCGCGCGAGTGCGCCGATGCCGCCGTTGCGCGGGTAGAGGAACTCGGCGGTCAGTCCACGCACGTCGCCGTCACGCGGCGGGAAGAGCGTCTGGCGCACGGCGTCGGCCAAGCTCTTCTGGCTGATGCGCTGGCTGGCCCAGTCGGCACTGATGTCGCGCGGCGACATGCACCAGGCCTTCTCGGTGTACGTGCCGAAGAACAGCTCGTAGAGGGTGCGCCCGAAGCGCCGCGTCACCCAGCTCTCGAAGTTGTCGTCGGGGATCGGCGCCATGCGGTCGCGGACGCGGATCGCGAGGTAGTCCCAGATCGAACGCGCGAGCAAGCCGGGCGGCAGGTTGCGCAGCACGTTGCCGGTGCGCAGCGGGTAGTCGAAGTAGCGGCCGAGCAGGTGGATCCGTGAGCGACGCTCGCGCACGACGACGTCGTCGTCGAGCACCTCGTACACGTGCCGCTCGAGCTCCGCGTCGCGCGAGTAGAAGCGGTGCGGGCCGAAGTCGAGCCAGTACTCGCCTACCCGAAAGCTGCGCGCCATTCCGCCCACGGCTGGCTCGCATTCGACGAGGGTGACCCGGCGGCCGGCTCGGCTGAGCTCGTAGGCCGCCGCCAATCCGGAGAGCCCGGCGCCGAGGACGAGGACGTGCATGGGAAGCGGCGCACGGTGACCACCCCGCCGGACTCGACGGGGATAGGGTGGTTCAGGCGTGGCGTCTCGAGAAGATCGTCACGCGAGGGCGCCCGGCTTGAGGGTCTTGAAGGTGACCCGGAATGCGGTGCCTCCGCCCGGCCTCGGGAGCGCTTGGGCGCGCGCCCCGAGCGAGCGGGCCGTCAGGGACACCAGATGCAGGCCCAGGCCCGTCCCCACGGTCGTCCGTGTCGCCTCGTCTCCCAGGCGGTAGAAGGCTCCAAACACCTTCGTACGCTCTCCGTCGGGGATGCCGGGGCCGCGATCGAGAACCTCCAGCACCGCCCTGCCCTTGCGGTTGAGGCGGGTCAGGACGCGGATCGGCTCGGCGCCGGGCGCTTGCGAGTCGACGGGTGCGTACTTGCGCGCGTTCTCGACGAGGTTGACCAGGATCGCGTGCACGCCTTCCGCCGTCAGGAGCACGGGCGGGAGGTCGCGCGCGAGCTCGAACACGAGGTCCTCCTCCTCGGTGCCCCGGTTCAAGAGGAGCTCGCTCTCCTGCTTGACGATCTCCTCGTTGAGGTCGCCGGGCCGGGGTTCGGGGGCGCCGACCCCGAGCCGACGCTTCTCGAGCACACGGTCGACGAGCGTGTCGAGCCGGTTCGCCTCGCGCACGATTCGCGTCAGGTACTCCTGGCGCTTCTCCTCGTCAGTGACCCAGCCGTCCTTCAGCATTTCGCCGAACAGCTTCACCGTGGCGACGGGCGTGCGCAGCTCGTGCGTGACCGACGCGACGAAGTTCTCGGTTCGCCGCGCCTGCTCCTGTGACGCGCGGATGCTGCCGAGGAGCAGCCGCAGTCCGATGATCAGCGACACGATCATCACGATCGCGACCCCGCCGAACCAGAAGAGCTGTCGGCGGAAGTTGTGTCTCATTCGCCCCTCGTTGACCGCGACCCTCATCAGCCCGAGATCGCGGTCGGCGGGGTAGTCGAACATCACTTCCTCGAAGCGGTCGAAGAGCTGCACCTCCTGGACGGCGTGCCCCTCGCCAATGGAGGCCGCCGGGTAGTTCTTCACGAGCAGCTGCTGCGACTGGCCCAGCGCGTCGCTCGCGATCTCGCCGGGGAGATCGACGAGGAGCCAGTCGGGGTCGACCAAGAAGCCCTGGACGTCGTAGGTCATGTACTCGAGCACTTCGAAGCAGTCCGGGAGCTCGACGTCGGTCTCGTAGGCGGGGATGTGGATCTTGCGTGCCACGATGATCCACCGCCGCCCGTCCCCCGCACGGACGACGCGGATCATGAAGGGCATGACGTTGACCGCGATCGTCTCGTCCTGCAGCTCCCGGATGTGCGCGAGGTCGTCCGCGATGCAGTTCGGCTCACGTCCCTGGTGCAGGTTGACCGCGACGTGGGGGATCGGTCGCAAGCGCTGCTCGGCGTCGTCCGTCTCCAGCAGTCGATTGATCTCCGAATGGATCATCGTCGCGGGCCTCGAGGCGAACTCGCCCGCGATGGTCTCGGTGATCAGGTCGACGTGGTTGTTCTTGATTTCCTCGTGGTCGACCGTGATGTCGTTCCCGCCGTAGAACATCGCGATCTCGCCGAACTGCTCGAGCGCGTCGAACGAGAACCAGGCCGCGATGCCCTCCGGACGGTCGGGGCCGATGTAGAGCGGCGAGGCCTCGAACGGGATGATTCCCGTCGTGGCCTCGCCCGCGTACATGTCCTGCTGGTAGTGGAAGAAGGGGCGGTCTTGCTCGCTCTCGAGCAGGTCCTCGAAGCGTCTCTCCAACGCACCGAGGATGCGCGACGCCGCGTCGACCGCGTCGGTCGGCACCTCCTCCAGCCGTCGCTCGTGATCGGTCGTGATCTGCTGCCAGAGCAGGACGCCGAAGACGAGCGCGGGCAAAACGACCAAGAGGCCGTAGAGGAAGAGCACCGTGCGCTCCGTGCCGAACGTGCGGTCGCGGAGACCCGAGAGCATCAGCCGGCTCCCCTGGGAGAACGGTGCGCCAGGAGTTCGGCCATGCTCACCGACGACTAGCTATACCAGCGGTATCCCTTGCCGCGCACCGTCTGAATCAACGTGGGCTCGGAAGGGTTCGGTTCTACCTTGCGCCGCAGGCCGACGATGTGGATGTCGACGGTGCGTGTCTCGACATTGGCACTCTGGTAGTGCCAGACGTCGAGCAAAAGGTCTTCACGCGTCACGACGCGGTCGCGGTGTTGGATCAGGTAGGCGAGGATGTCGCCCTCGCGCGGCGTCAGCGCCAAGGTCTTGCCGTCGCGATGCACCTCGAGCCGCTGCAGGTCGACGCGGATGTCGTCGGGCAGCTCGAGGAACTGCGGCGGGGCCGTGTCCATCTCAACGCGCCGGAACTGGGCTTCGACGCGTGCGACCAGCTCGCGCGGTGAGAACGGCTTCTTGAGGTAGTCGTCGGCGCCCATCTCGAAACCGCGCACCAGGTCCTCTTCGTCGGCCAAGGCCGTGAGGATCAGGACGCGACTCGTGATGCGCTCACCCCGCAGCTTCTCGAGGATCTCGAGTCCGCTCATACTCGGCAGCATCAGATCGAGCACGATCAGGTCCGGCTTGTCGGCGCGGATCCGCTCGAGCGCCTGTGCGCCGTCGTGCACGACGGCGACCTCGAACTTGGCGTGTTCGAGTGCGTCCTTGACGCCTATGGCCAGCGCTTCCTCGTCCTCGACGACCAGGACACGGCGGGTAGACGTAGCTTCGGTGGGGGGCGTTTCTTCGGACGCGGTCATAGCGGGGATGTTATGGGTCGTCGTCATGGTAGCGCTTCGAGGGATGGCAAAGCAGCCCCCGATCGGGTGGCAGGAGTCGTAGGAGTTCAAGGGCGCGCCGCAGTCGCGCTGAGTCCGTGCGGGCTGGCGAGCCTTTGGACCTACCGCGTAGGTCGGGTCTGGAGTACGGGAGCGTTCTGCAAGCTCCGCGTAGCCAGGAGTCATTACGTCTTCACTACGCCGCCCGCGCCCGAGCATGGGCGGAGATGTCGTAAGTCCCTTGTAGGTACAGCCCTAGGTCAGGCCTCCCGCCCCACGGGCCCCCTACGCGTACCGTTTCAAGACGCGCCGCAGCGCGATTCGGCCGAGGTCGAATGCCGCCGAGGGAACGGCGCTCGACAGGCGGACCTTCGAGCCGCCGCGGTGCTCCCAGGTCACCGGGACCTCGACGAGGGTCAGCTCCTGGCTCTTGCTCGCGCACGCGACCTCGGCGTCGAACGCCCAGCCGTCGAGCTCGCAGCGCGCGAACACGTCCCGCGCGGCGTGGAGGCGAAAGCCCTTGAAGCCGCACGTGAAGTCCGAGATCGGCGTGCCCAGGACGAGGGCGGCGAGGGACGTGAACCCGCGTCCGAGCCATTCGCGCAGCGCGGGCTGGCGCAAGACGAGCTCGGCGCCGGGTGCGCGGCGGCTGCCGAAGACGACGTCGGCACCGTCGTCCAGCGCCGCGATCATGCGCGGCAGGGCCTCGAGATCGGTCGAGAGGTCCGCATCCATGCACACGATCCGTGCACCGCGCGCGGCGAACATCCCCGTCCGGACCGCGGCACCCTTGCCGTGGTTGCGAGCGAGGGAGAGCACCTCGATCCGCGGGTCGTGCTGTTGCCAAGACACGAGCACCTCCGCGCTCGCGTCGCGCGAGCCGTCGTCGACGCACACGACCTCGAAGTCCGGATCGATGCGCTCGAGGACGGCGACGAGCCGCGCGAGCGACGAATCCAGCACGGGGGCTTCGTCGAAGATCGGGATGACGACCGAGAGCGAGGGCGAGCGCGGCGCACCCGGGGCCGCGAGGGCGAGGGGCGCGAAGGACTCGGGGACGGTCCCGGATTGAAGGGCCGGCTGGGAGATCACTTGGGACACTGGCTGCTGGGACACTGGCTGCGGGACACTGGTGTGAGTCATGGTCTCAGGGGGGGACACTGTCCTAAGATCGGTGGCCTGAGATTCGGGGCGGTTCGGCGTTCATCGACGCGCCCGCCCCCCCGAGCGCAGCGAATCCTCCTTTCCCATGCGATTCCTCGCCGTACTCGTTCCTCTCGCCGCTCTCGCGGCGCTGATCGTCGGCCGGCCGCTCTTCGACGCGGAGCGCGTCGCCTTTCCGGTCGACGGCGCGACGACCCAGTTGCCGTGGTCGAAGGTCATCGCGGGCGCGCCGGGCGAGGCGCGCGATCCGGGGTCGTCGGATCTCGGCGTCGCGTTCTACCCCGCCTACCGCCACGTCGCTCAGCGCCTCGCGGCGGGCGACCTGCCGCTGTGGAACGGCGACGTGCACGCCGGCGTGCCGCTCCTCGCCAACCCGCAGTGGGGCGTGCTCGATCCATTCGTGTGGGGGCTCGCGCTCGCAGAGCGGCGCGGGGGTAAGGAGCTGTTCGACCGCGCGCTCGGTTGGCTGGCCGCGCTGCGCATCGTCATCGCGGGCCTCGGGGCGTGGTGCCTGGCGCGCGCCCTCGGTGCGGCTGCCGCGGGCGCGGGGCTCGCGGCGGTGGGGTTCGCCCTGTCGGGGGCGTTCCTGCCGTGGCTGCACTTCAGCGTCGGGCACTCCGCGCCCTGGTTGCCCTGGGTGTTGCTCGGCGTCGAAGGTTGCGCGGGCGCGCGGCCACGGCGCAGCGCGCTGGGATGTGCGCTCGCGCTGTGGCTCGCGATCGTCGGCGGTCATCCGGAGACGGCGTTCTTCGTGGGCCTCGCGGCGGGAGCACGCGCGCTGACGCTGCGCGTGGGGCGGGGGCGTGCGCTCGGCGCGCTCGCCGCGGGCACGCTGCTCGCGGGAGTGCTGCTGGTGCCGTTCGGCGAGTACCTCGCGCACTCCGGTGCTTGGCTCGCGCATCAGGCCCGCAGCGGCGGCGGCTTGGCTGCGGTCGACTACGCGGCACTCGGTGCGTTCGCCATGATCTGCGGCGCGTGCGTGCACGCGCGGCGCGTGCTCGCCGGGGCGCGGGACGGCGTCGCGCTCCACGTCGCGGCCGCGGCCGCGCTCGCCGTCGCGGTCTGGATCCTGCGCGGCCGGGGACTGCGGGAGACTGCCGGCGTCAGCGTCGTGTTCGACCTCTTCGGCCGGCCGCTCGACGCGGAGCGCTACACGGGACCCGGTGCGTACATCGAGGCCGCGAGCGCGTGGGTCGCGACTCCGGTCCTCGCGCTCGCGCTCGCCGCCGTGCTCGAGCTGCGCGGCAGCACGCGAGCGCTGCGCTCGTGGTCGCTGCTCGGCGCGTTCGCGTTCGCGCTCGCCGTCGGCTTCCCCGGTATCGTCGAGCTCTGGCGCGCCCTGCCGCTCGTGGGCGGCGCCGCGACCGAGCGCGCGGCACCCGTCGCGGCGCTCGCGGCGGCGCTACTCGCGGGCGACGGCCTGCAGCGGGCGCGCACACCCGCCCGCGTCGCGGGCGTCTGTCTGTGTGGCGCGCTCGTCCTGCTCGCGTTCCGTGCGCCGCCCTCGACCGGGCCTGCCGTCGATTCGTTCGCGGCTGAGGTGGACGGCACGCTGTACGGGCTCGATCAGCAGCTACCCGAGACGGTCGCCACCGGGCGCATCCCGGTCGCCGGCTGGCTCCACGCGGCCGTGCCGGTGCGCACGGCCGCGCTCCGCTGCGATCGACTCGGCGTGCCCGGGCCGCCGCTGCACGTGCCGGTGCTGCACGTGCCAGTGCGGATCGAGCGCGGCGCGCCCGGCGAGCGGGCGCGATTCACCGCGCCGCACTTCGACGCGAGCCTGTTGGCGGCGGGCGCCTGGGCGGTGACGCTCGAGCTCTTCGACGAGGCGGGACCGCTCGGCAAGCGTAGCCTGGGTGCGTTCCGCGTCGAGCGTCCGCGTCGGGGCGGGCCCCTGTCGTTGGGGCTCGTGCTGCTGGGTCTGCTCGGAGTGGCCGCGTTGGCGCTGGGGAGTCCGCGCGGAATGCCCTGGCTGATCGTGGCGCTCGCGGCGGTCCAGGGGCTGGCGTTCGCGCGGGGAACACTGCACGACGTCGCGCGCGGCGAAGTCTTTCCCGAGACGCATACGACCGCGGCGCTGCGTGTCGAACAAGCCGACGGTCGCGTGCTCGGTGGCCCGGGCGTTCTCGTCTACAACACCGCACTCGCCCACGGCCTGCGCGGGCTCGACGGATACGACGCGCTCGACGTCGCGTCGTTCGACGGCTATCGCGCGTACGCGATGCACGCCGGCACGAACCCGCTGCTCGATTGGAACGCGTCGGGGATCGACCTCGACTCGCCCGCGTTCCGGTTGCTCGGCGTGCGCGCGATCGCGACGGCGCGGCCGCTCGAGCACCCCGACTGGGAGCTGGCCCTGGAGGCGGAGACGTTCCTCTACCGTGCCCGCGACCCCTTGCCGCGCGCGTTCTGCGTCCCGCGCATCGTGCCGCGCGAGGACGTGCTCGCCGACCTCGCCGCGTTCGATCCGGCCGCCGCCGCGTTCCTGGAGGAGGCGCGGGATTGGGTGCCGGCGAGTCCGTTCACGGCGGCGGAGGTGACGGGCGTCGTATTCTCCTACGACGAGGTGCGCATGCGGGTCACGCTCGACGGCGACGGCCTGCTCGTTCTGACCGAGCAAGCCTTCCCCGGGTGGCGCGCGAGCGTCGACGGCGAGACGGCGGAGGTATGGACGGTCGACTCGATGTTCCGCGGCGTCGCGTTGACGGCGGGCGAGCACGAAGTCGTGTTTCGCTACTGGCCGCTCAGTCTCATCGTGGGCGCGTGGTCGTCGGCGCTGGGCTTGTGCGTGCTGCTGGGGGCGGTGTTCGGGCGCTCGAGGTGACTTTCTCGGGAGACGGACCAACGGTTCGTCATTCGGGACACAATGGTCCGTCGAGGAGCTCCCCATGCACCAACCTGCTGTCGTCGTCTCTTGCTTCCTGTTTGCTTCGACCGCTTTCGGGCAGTGGTCGACCGACTCGCTCTCGGTGCCGCGCGGAAAACTCGCCGCGACGACCGTGGGGACCGAGGCGCTGTTCGCGGGTGGCCTGGGAGGCGGCGCTACTCACAACACCGTCGATATTTACGACGCCGCTTCGCAGACGTGGTCGGTCGCGTCGCTGTCGCTCCCGCGATCGAGTCTCGCCGCTGCGAGCGCGGACGGCAGGGCGTTCTTCGCGGGTGGTCAAGCGCCGGCCGGGCAGTCGTCGCGGGTCGACATCTACGACGCAGCGAGCGGCACCTGGACGACGTCGACGCTGTCGCAGCCGCGCGATCAGCTGGCCGGGGCCGCAGCGGGCGGCAAGGTCCTGTTCGGCGGAGGGCGCGGCTTCAGCGCCGCCTCCAGCCGCGTCGACATCTTCGACACCCAGACGAACACTTGGTCGACGGCCGAGCTCTCCGTGCCGCGCTATCGGCTGGCGGCGACGACCGTCGGAGACGTCGTCCTGTTCGCTGGGGGGACGAGCGGTCACAGCGAGGCTCCGTTCCGCGTGGACCTGTACGACACGGCGACCGGCACGTGGTCGACGGCGACGCTACCCAATCGGCACGCCTACCCCGTCGCCACCAGCGTGGGGGACGTCGCGTTCTTTGCGGGAGACATCCACCCGAGCCTCTCCGTGGACGGGTACGACGTGCCCAACGGAACCTGGACGACGCACGTACGGCCGGGCGGTCGCTTCCGTCTCGCCGGCGCCTCGGTCGGCGCGTTCGCGGTGTTCGCCGGAGGGGCGGGGTCGGGCGTGAACGGAGACGAGGTCGATCTCTTCGATGCGGCGACCCAGACGTGGACGACGGCGACGCTGAGCGAGCGGCGCTTCTCGCTCGCCGCGACGACGGTGCTCGGGCAGGCGATGTTCGCCGGTGGGTTGAGGAACTCGGCGTCGTTCGCCACCGTCGACATCTTCACGCCCGACCTCGGCGTGCGCTACTGCTCGCCCGCGAACGTGAACTCGAGTGGCGTACCGGGCCGGATCTCGGCGGACGGCTCGCTTCTGGTCGACGACCAGGACTTCACGCTGATCGCGGAGAACCTGCCCGCCGGCGAGTTCGGCTACTTCCTCGTCGGCTCGAACCAGGGCGCCTTCCAGCCGCCGGGCAGCCAGGGAGTCCTGTGCCTCACGTGCGGGTTCCAGGGATGCGCGGGCATCGGCCGCTTCAATCAAGGGGGGCTGATCATCCAGGGCCCGTCGGGTTCGATCGACGTCGACCTCACGAGCCTGCCGACCTCGCCGCCCACCGCGGTGCAGGCCGGCGAGACGTGGAACTTCCAGTGCTGGTTCCGCGACCAGGGCTCCAGCAACTTCACCGACGCGCTTTCCGTCACCTTCTTCTGATCCGATGCATGCACCTCATCTCGCCACACTGACTCTTCTGCTCACTGCGGCCGCGTCCGGCCAGTGGACGACCGCGAACCTCTCGCAGGCGCGGACTCAGCTCGCGGCGACCAGCGTCGGCACCACGGCGTTGTTCGCGGGCGGGATCCACCAGGGCACGCACTACGCGACCGTCGACCTCTACGACGCCAGCACGCGTACCTGGTCGACTGCGACCCTGTCGGCAGCTCGCTCGGAGCTCGCCGCGGCGAGCGCTGGAGGCAAGGCGCTCTTCGCGGGCGGGCGTAATGCCAACGGACTGCTCTCGCGCGTCGACATCTACGACGCCGCGAGCGGGACGTGGTCGACGGCGGAGCTCTCGATCCCGCGCCGCCAGCTCGTCGGAGCGAGCGTGGGCGGGCGCGTGTTCTTCGCGGGAGGAGACGACGGTTCGTGGCCGCCCTCGGAGCGCATCGACATCTACGATCCCGTGACGGACACGTGGACGACCGACACGCTCCCGAGGGACCGCCAGCAGTTGGCCGCGGCGACGTGGGGGGACCTGACGATGTTCGCCGGTGGCGTCCACAGCCAGGGGCCCGTGATCACCGCCTTCATCGACGTGTACGACGCGGCGACGAGCACCTGGTCGACCGCGGAGCTCAGCGCGGGCCGCCAGCGACTCGGAGGGACCGCGGTCGCCGGGGTCTTCCTGTTCGCCGGCGGCTCGGAATATGCGGTCTCCGACGTCGTCGACCTCTTCGACACGGCGACGGAGCAATGGACGTCGACGGTCCTGTCCGAGGCCCGGTACAACCTGGGCGCGACGTCGGTCGGCTCGTTCGCCGTGTTCGCGGGAGGCCTGCGGCGCCACGACGAGGCCACCGCTGCCGTCGACCTCTACGACGCGAGCAGCGGGACGTGGTCGACGACGACGCTGAGCTTCGCGCGCAACAACATGGGAGCGACGACGGTCGCTGGACAGGCACTCTTCGCCGGAGGCGCCGCGCCCGGGCTCGGATCCGTCGACACCGTCGACATCTTCGAACCGGAGCTGGGAGTACGGTATTGCTCACCGGCCAACCCCAACAGCAGTGGCGTCCCCGGCCGGATCTCCGCTGACGGCTCGCTCCTCGTCGCCGACCAGGACCTGACGTTGATCGCAGAGGACCTCCCTGCCGGAGAGTTCGGGTACTTCCTCGTCGGCTCGAACCAGGGCGCGTTCCAGCCGCCGGGGAGCCAGGGGATCCTGTGCCTCACGTGCGGGTTCCAGGGCTGCTCTGGCATCGGCCGCTTCAGCCAGGCGGGGCTCATCATCCAAGGACCGACGGGCTCGATCGACGTCGATCTCACGAGCCTGCCGCTCTCTCCGCCGGTCGGTGTGCAACCCGGAGAGACGTGGAACTTCCAGTGCTGGTTCCGCGACCAAGGTTCCAACAACTTCACCGATGCACTGTCGGTCACATTCTTCTGATGCATAGATTCTTCTTTTGTGCCGTGAGCTGCGCTCTCGTTCCCAGTGCCCTCGCGCAGTGGACGACGGACACGCTCTCGGTCGCACGCACGCAGCTCGCGGCGACGAGTGTCGAGGGCAAGGCGCTCTTCGCAGGCGGGGTCACGCTCGGGACGTACCACGACACCGTCGACATCTACGATGCGCAAACGGAAACCTGGTCGACCGCGTCGTTGTCGATCGCGCGGTCCCAGCTCGCAGCGGCGAGCGTCGGTGGGAAGGCTTTCTTTGCCGGTGGACGCAATCAGGGCGGGCGGTTCGCGCGTGTCGACATCTACGACGCGGCCACCGGCACCTGGTCGACGGCGGGGCTGTCCCAGCCGCGCGCCAGGCTCGCCGCGGCCGCCGCGGGCGGCAAGGTCCTCTTCGCCGGTGGAGAGGTCACCCTGGGCTCGACGACGCGCGTCGACATCTACGACACACAGACCGATACGTGGACGACGGCCGAGCTCTCCGAGCCGCGCAAGAGCCTGGCGGCGACTGCGGTGGGCGATCTCGTTCTCTTCGGCGGTGGCGATGCGAGCGACCGCGTCGACATCTACGATACGAGCACGGACACCTGGTCGACGGCATCGCTGTCCATCGCGCGGCACAGTCTAGCGGCGACGAGCGTGGGCGGACTCGCGTTCTTCGGCGGTGGCTCGGTCGGCGGGGATTCCGTCGACATCATGGACGCGGCGAGCGGCACATGGACGACAGCGACGCTGTCGGTGCCGCGCAGGAAGCTCGCCGCTACTTCGGTCGGGGCGCTGGCTCTGTTCGCCGGAGGCGCAGGTGGCTTCGGCGCGGGAGACGTGGTGGACATCTTCGACACGGGCACCCAGACGTGGTCGACATCGAACCTGAGCGTGGCGCGCCAGAGCCTGGCTGCGACGACGGTGCTGGGTCGCGTGATGTTCGCTGGAGGTTCCGTCGAGCAGGGCGGCATCTTCGACACGGTCGACATCTTCGAGCCCGAGCACGGCGTGCGCTACTGCTCGCCCGCGAACCCCAACAGCAGTGGTGCCCCGGGGCGCATCGCGTCACACGGTTCGCTCGTCGTATCCGAGCAGAGCTTCACTTTGGCCGCGGCGGACCTTCCCGTCGGGGAGTTTGGCTACTTCCTCGTCGGGTCGGGCCAGGGGACGGTTCAGCCACCCGGTAGTGACGGCGTCCTCTGCCTCGTGTGCACGTTTCAAGGCTGCGGCGGAATCGGTCGTTTCAACCAAGCGGGCCGCATCATCCAAGGGCCGGTTGGCTCGATCGATGTCGACCTCTCACATTTGCCCATGTCTCCGCCCGTCGCCGTGCAGCCGGGCGATACGTGGAACTTCCAGTGCTGGTACCGCGACCTGGGCTCGAGCAACTTCACCGATGCCATCTCGGTGACCTTCATCTGACCCGATGCACAGACTTCTCATCCTTGCGTTGTCCTGTTGGTTCGCCCCGGCGGCCACCGGCCAATGGTCGACAGCGACTCTCTCGCAGCCGCGCGCCCAACTCGCCGCGACAACCGTCGGCACGCACGCGATCTTCGCCGGGGGCGTCTCGAACGGCGCCCAGAGCGCCGTGGTCGACCTCTACGACGCGAGCACGCAGACCTGGTCGACGGCGACGCTGTCGATGGCGCGGTCCCAACTCTCGGCGGTGAGTGCCGGCGGCAAGGCGGTCTTCGCCGGGGGGCGCACGGCCGCGGGGCCGGTGGCGAGAGTCGACATCTACGACGCGGCGAGTGCGACCTGGTCGACGGCGGAGCTCTCTGCACCGCGGAGACAGATGGCGGCGGCAAGTGCCGGTGGGGTGCTGCTCTTCGCCGGTGGCGCCACTCCGAGCTCGGCGGCCTCCGATCGGGTCGATATCTACGATCCCCAGGCGGGGACGTGGACGACCGAGACACTGCCCATCGGCCGGTGGTCGCTCGCCGCGGCGGCGATCGGGGACCGCGTGTTCTTCGGTGGGGGCGCGGCCAACCCGAGCACGATGCAGGTCGACGTGTACGACACGGCGAGCGGGTCCTGGTCGGCCGAGGTTCTGTCGGAGGCGCGGCTGCAGCTGACGGCGACGTCCCTGTTCGGTCAGGCGATCTTTGCGGGCGGGGCGACGGGGATCTCCAGCGCGACCGTGGACCTCTACGACGCGGCGAGCGGCACGTGGACGACAGCGGAACTCTCCGACGGGCGCTTCAATCTGGCCGCTACGACGGTCGGCCCGTTCGCCGTCTTCGGCGGGGGGCGGTCGGACTTCCTGATCGATTCCGACGTGGTTGACCTCTTCGATGCGAGCACCGCGACGTGGACGACGGCGACGCTCAGCGTCGAGCGCGCCGGCCTGGCGGCGACGACCGTGGGTGGGCGGGCGTTCTTCGCCGGAGGGGGCAACATCTCGTCGGGCTCGTCCGACGTCGTGGACATCTTCGAGCCCGAGCTCGGCGTCCGCTACTGCTCGCCGGCGAACCCGAACAGCAGCGGCGTCCCCGGTCGCATCTCGGCCGACGGCTCGCTGTTCGTCGACGACCAAGACGTGACGCTGATTGCCGAGGATCTGCCCGCTGGCGAGTTCGGCTACTTCCTCGTCGGCGCGAACCAGGGAGCGTTCCAGCCGCCCGGAAGTGACGGGGTCCTGTGCCTCGCGTGCGGCTTCCAGGGCTGTGGCGGAATCGGACGCTTCAACCAGGCGGGGCTCATCATCCAAGGGCCGTCGGGCTCGATCGCCGTCGACCTCTCGAACCTGCCGACCTCGCCGCCGGTCGCGGTGCAAGCGGGCGAGACATGGAACTTTCAGTGCTGGTACCGCGACCAGGGTGCGAGCAACTTCTCCGATGCCGTGTCGCTGACCTTCTTGTAATCACATGCACAGGCTTACCACCATCGCTGCCGCGATCCTCGCGACTCCCGCCTTCGGTCAATGGACGACCGCGAACCTGTCCCAGCCGCGCGCCCAGCTCGCCGCGACCAGTGTGGGGTCGAAGGCGCTGTTCGCCGGTGGCATCGACAATGGGTCGCACTCGAACGTCGTCGACGTCTACGACGCGAGCACGGGGACGTGGTCGACCGCGGCGTTGTCGCTCGCGCGCTCCGAGCTCGCGGCGGCGAGTGCGGGAGGCAAGGCGTTGTTCGCAGGCGGGCGGAACGCGAATAGTGTGGTCTCGCGCGTCGACATCTACGACGAAGTGAGCGGGACCTGGACGACGGCGGAGCTCTCGAGTCCGCGCCGCCAAATCGCGGCGGCGGCCGTCGGTGGGCGTGTGCTCTTCGCTGGCGGAGAAGGGGCCGACCGCGTCGATATCTACGACCCGGGGACGGGGACGTGGACGACGGCTTCACTCTCGGTGGCGCGCCCTCGCATCGCCGCAGCGGTGTCGGGCGACCTCGCCCTGTTCGCTGGCGGGGTTTTTGCCGTGGACGTCGTCGACCTCTACGACGCTTCGACTGACACCTGGTCGACATCGACTCTGTCGGCAGGCCGCCACAGCCTCGCCGGCGTTTCGGTTGGGAACCTCTTCATGTTCGGCGGTGGCGCCCCGACGACGGCGGTTGTCGACATCTTCGATGCGACGAGCGGGGTTTGGACGACCTCTGCGCTCTCCCAGGCGCGCTCCAACCTGGCGGCAGCCTGCGTAGGCTCGGCCGCTCTGTTCGCCGGTGGGCAACTGAGTAGCAGCGCCCGTTCCGACACCGTCGACATCTTCGACGCGAGCGATCAGACGTGGTCGACGAGCACCTTGAGCGTCGCGCGCGGCAAGCTGGCCGCGACGTCCGTCGCGGGGCGGATCCTGTTCGCAGGTGGAGGCGCGGGCGGAGGCTCGTCGGACGTCGTCGACATCTACGAGCCCGAGCTCGGTGCGCGCTACTGCTCGCCCGCGAACCCCAACAGCAGCGGAGTCCCCGCTCGCATCTCGGCGGATGGATCGCTGTTCGTCGTCGACCAGGACCTGACGCTGATCGCAGAGGACCTGCCCAGCGGAGAGTTCGGCTACTTCCTCGTCGGCGCAAACCAGGGAGCGTTCCAGCCGCCCGGAAGTGACGGGGTCTTGTGCCTCGCGTGCGGCTTCCAAGGCTGTGGCGGAATCGGACGCTTCAACCAGGCGGGGCTCATCATCCAAGGACCGTCGGGCTCGATCGCCGTCGACCTCTCGAATCTGCCGACCTCACCGCCGGTCGCGGTGCAGGCGGGCGAGACGTGGAACTTCCAGTGCTGGTACCGCGACCAGGGCTCGAGCAACTTCTCCGACGCAGTGTCGCTGACCTTCTTGTAGTTAGACCTCTCTCCATCATGAAACTCCACACGTCCGTCTTGACCATGCTCCTCGCTGCCGTCGCCGGCGGTCAGGTACCGGAGAACGAGATCCTCATCAGCTCCCGAGCGGGTGGGTGTGACGGCCTGCGCCACTACCGCCTCGATGGGACGCTAGTCACGGAAGCGACCGTGGGCTCGGGCCAGACTTGGTCGGGTGCGGCGATCGCCCAGGACGGCAGCTGGGTCACCGCGTACGCGACGCCGCGGCTGTTGGCGTTCTTCGATCCGACGACCGGCGTCGAGACGATGACCTTCCCGATTCCCGAGGTCACGGGTGGTCCCGCGGATGTCGCGATCTTCGCGGACGGGACGTTCGTCGTCGCGGACCACGCCGCACGCGTGCACTTGTACTCGCCGGCCGGCGCGTATCTCGGGACGTGGACGACGCCCGGCATGGACAACTGCTGGGGTCTGCTCGTCGATGCGAACGACGAGCTATGGGTCACTGAGCACGACATCTTCCGTATTTGGCACTTCGCGCGCGACGGCACGTTCCTAGGCGTCATCGACACGGGCACGCGCGAAGTGGGGGACGTCGACGTCGCGCCGGATGGGACCCTGTGGACGATCGCCGAAGACAACGGGCTCGTGCGCGCGTACACGGCCGCGGGTGCGCAGGTCGCGAACTTCCCGACTGCCGCCGGCGGCAATGCGATGGGCATCGCGGTCGCGCCGGACGGGACGGTTTGGGTGACGGGTGGAAACGGCGTCCCGCTGTTCAACTACGACGCGAGCGGAAGCCTGCTCGGTCAGATTTCGATCGCGTGCAACGCGCGGTTCATCACGATTCCGAAGTTCAACATCGGCGTTCGTTACTGTTCACCCGCGGCTACGAACTCGAGCGGCATGCCGGCGCGGCTCTCGGTCGAGGGACGCTCGCTGATCTCGTTCAACGACGTGACGCTCCATGTCGAGGACATGCCCGCGGGCGAGTTCGGCTACTTCCTCGTCGGCTCGAATCAAGGGACGTTCATGCCGCCGGGGAGCCAAGGGCTCTTGTGTCTGTCGTGTTCGGGCTTCCAGGGATGCGCGGGCATCGGCCGCTACAACCAAGCGGGCCACATCATCCAGGGGCCGACCGGGAGCATTTCCATCGATCTGAACAGCCTGCCGCTCAGTCCACCCGTCGCCGTGCTGCCTGGGCAGACGTGGAACTTCCAGTGTTGGTTTCGTGACTTGGGCTCGAACAACTTCAGCGATGCCGTCGCCGTGACATTTCAATGAATGCGCCAGTCCAATCCGGCGCCCCGTACCGAGGGACCATGAAGCGACTCCTGTGTGCGGCGGCTCCGTTCCTCCTCACCTCGGTCGCGCTTGGCCAGTGGTCGACCGCGTCGCTCTCGCAGCCGCGTGCGCAGCTGGGTGCGACGAGCGTCGGAACGAAGGCACTGTTCGCGGGTGGCATCTCGAACGGCACTGCGAGCGCCGTCGTCGACATCTACGATGCGAGCACGCGTACGTGGTCGACGGCTTCGCTTTCGCTCGCGCGCTCGAAGATCGCTGCCGGCAGTGCCGGCGGCAAGGCCGTCTTCGCGGGCGGTCGCCGCACCGGAGGGCCGATCACGGCGCGCGTCGACATCTACGACGATGCGAGCGGCACGTGGTCGACGGACGAGCTGCCGATGCCGAAGGAGGCTGCGACCGCCGTCACCATCGGCGGGAGGATCTTCTTCGCCAGCGGATCACCGTCTCCCTTCGACCACATCGACATCTACGACCCTGCGACGGGGACCTGGACGACGGATGTGCTGCCGAGTGGTGGCGCGAGCGCAGCTGGCGTCGTTGGGCACTAGGGGGTCTTCACGCGGGGCTCCGACGTCGACATCTACGATGCGACGACCGACACGTGGACGCTGGACGCGCTCTCGAGCCCCCGGGGCTTCCTCTCGGGGACGGCGGTTCTGGACCGCGTCCTCTTCGCGGGAGGGGAGAATGTGAACCTGGACGCCGACGACACGGTCGACATCTGGGACGCTTCGAGCGGGACCTGGACGATCGCGAATCTGTCCTCGCCGCGCATGCTCATGACGGCGACGTCCGTGGGCTCGTTCGCGGTGTTCGCGGGTGGGATCGACGATCTCTTCGGTGCGCCGTCCGACTTCGCCGACATCTACGATGTGGCCACCGACACCTGGACGGTCGCGCCAATCTCCGCGGGGCGCCGGGGCATGGCAGCGACGTCAGTCGCTGGCCAGGCGTTCTTCGCAGGAGGAGCTGCCGGTGGAGCATCGTTCGACGTCGTCGACATCTTCACACCCGAGCTCGGGGTGCGCTACTGCACGCCCGCCCACGACAACTCGAGCGGTGCGCCGGCCACGATCTCAGCCGACGGCTCCTTGTTCGTGGCCGATCAGGACGTGACGCTGGTCGCCGAGGATCTGCCCGTGGGCGAGTTCGGCTACTTCCTCGTCGGGGCGAACCAGGGGCAGTTCCAGCCGCCGGGGAGCCAGGGGATCCTGTGTCTCGCGTGCGGCTTCCAGGGCTGCTCGGGCATCGGGCGCTTCAGCCAAGCGGGGTTCATCATCCAGGGGCCAACGGGCTCGATCGACGTCGATCTCTCGGGCCTGCCCACGTCGCCGCCGGTCGCTGTGCAGGCGGGCGAGACGTGGAACTTCCAGTGTTGGTACCGTGATCAGGGCTCCAGCAACTTCACCGATGCGGTGTCCGTGACCTTTCTATGAGCGCGTCATGAAGATCCTCCACTCCGCAGCTTCGATCCTGTTCGCCTCGACGGCCTTCGGCCAGTGGTCGACCGCGACGCTCTCGCAGCCGCGTGCACAGCTGGGTGCGGCCAGCGTGGGGACGAAGGCGCTTTTTGCGGGCGGACTCTCCAACGGCGCCGTGAGTGCCGTCGTCGACATCTACGACGCGAACACGCGCACTTGGTCGACGGCGTCGCTGTCGCTCGCGCGCACGCGGGTCGCCGGTGCCAGCGCGGCGGGCAAGGCCGTGTTCGCCGGTGGGCGCAGCGCGGCGGGCTCCCTGGTCTCGCGCGTCGACATCTACGACGCGGCGAGCAGTACGTGGTCGACGTCCGAGATGCCGATACCGCGCCAGGTACTCGCGACGAGCTCCGGAGGCAGGATCTTCTTCGCGGGCGGGAGCCGCGTCGACATCTTCGACCCCGCGACAGGTGCCTGGACCTTGGAGATGATGCCGACAACCTACGCTTCGACCGTTGTCGCCGCCGGGTCGCTCGTGCTGTTCTCGTCCGGGAACGAGGTCGATCTCTTCGACGTGACGACGGACACGTGGTCGTCGGACGCGCTCTCCTCTGCGCGCACGTTTCCTGCGGGGACGGCGGTCCTGGGCCGCGCTTTCTTCGGGGGCGGGGAGGACCCGCAGACGTGGATGACCGTCGACACGGTCGACATCTACGACGTTGCGACGGGCACGTGGACGATCGCGAGCTTGTCCATGCCGCGCCTCCGCATCGTGGCGACTTCCGTCGGCTCGCTCGCGATCTTCGCGGGTGGTCTGGACTCCTTCTCCGGCCCGCCGGTCGATGTCGTCGACATCTACGATGTGGCGACCGACACATGGACGGTTGCGACGCTCACGTTGGGGCGTCGCGGAATGGCTGCGACCACGGTCGCGGGCCAGGTGCTCTTCGCCGGCGGGGGCGCTGGGGGCGTATCGTCCGACGTCGTCGACATCTTCACGCCCGAGCTCGGCGTACGCTACTGCACGCCCGCCAACGACAACTCGAGTGGCGCGCCGGCCAGGATCGCGGCGGACGGCTCGCTCTTCGTGGCCGACCAGGACTTGACGTTGATCGCCGAGGACCTACCCGCGGGCGAGTTCGGCTACTTCCTCGTCGGTGCGAATCAGGGCCAGTTCCAGCCGCCCGGTAGCCAGGGGGTCCTGTGCCTCGCGTGCGGGTTTCAGGGCTGCTCGGGCATCGGGCGTTTCAGCCAAGCGGGGTTCATCATCCAGGGGCCGACGGGTTCGATCGACGTCGACCTCACGGGCCTGCCCACGTCGCCGCCGGTAGCGGTGCAAGCGGGCGAGACGTGGAACTTCCAGTGCTGGTACCGCGACCAGGGCTCGAGCAACTTCACCGACGCCGTGTCCGTGACTTTCCTCTAACCGATGCGACCTCTCCTGCTGGTAGTCTTCCTCGCCCTGGCTCCATTGGCCCACGGGCAGTGGACGACCGCGACCCTCTCCCAGCCCCGCGCTCAACTCGCAGCGACGAGCGTCGGCACGAAGGCGTTGTTCGGCGGCGGGATCGAGGCGGGTACGCCGAGTGCGGTCGTCGACATCTACGACGCGAGCACCGGGGCTTGGTCGACGGCAGCACTCTCACTCCCGCGCGCGCAGCTCGCCGCGGCGAGCGCGGACGGCGTCGCGCTCTTCGTCGGCGGACGCACTGCACAAGGGCCTGTCGCGACAGTGGATCTCTACGACGACGCGAGCGGTACCTGGTCGACGAGCGCCTTGTCGAGTACGCGCGTGCGCCACGCTGCGACGTCCGTGGCCGGATGGATCCTGTTTGGTGGGGGCACCTCCAACTCTTCGGGTGACGGCATCAAGGTGGAGATCCTGGACACGGTCACCGGTGCCTGGACGCTGGCGTCGCTTTCCGAGGAGCGCTACCACCTCGCCGCGACGACGGTCGGTTCGTTCGCCCTCTTCGCGGGAGGGAGCACTTCGATCGGTCGGTCGGATGCCGTCGACATCTTCGATGCCCGCTCCGCGACGTGGACGACGGCGGCGCTCAGCTTCGCACGCCAAAGGCTCGCCGCGACGACGCTCGGCGGGCAGGCGTTCTTCGCCGGCGGTGCCGACTCCTCGGGCGCGTACGACGTTGTGGACATCTTCACCCCCGAGCTTGGGGAACGGTTCTGTTCGCCGGCGAACGACAACAGCACCGGCGTCCCCGCACGCATTTTGGCGCAGGGCTCACCCGTCGCCGTCGACGACGACTTGACGCTGATCGCCGAGGACTTGCCTGCCGGTGAGCTCGGCTATTTCCTCGTTGGTCCGAGCCAGGGGCAGGTGCAGCCGCCGGGCAGCGATGGGGTCCTGTGTCTCGCTGGCAACATCGGCCGTTTCAACCAGGCGGGGTTCATCATCCAAGGGCCGTCCGGTTCGATCGACGTCGACCTCACGGGCCTGCCCACGTCGCCGCCGGTGGCGGTGCAGCCGGGCGAGACGTGGAACTTCCAGTGCTGGTACCGCGATCAGGGCTCGAGCAACTTCACCGACGCCGTGGCGATCACTTTTCTGTGAGGTCGACGCAGACGAGCTCCTCGTCGTTGCGCAGGAAGACGTGCCTGTAGGCGAACGCCGGGTGCGCCCAGCAGACGCCCTCGCGCTGGTTCAGCTGGGCGAGCGTCGGCTCGATCAGCTTCACGCGGTCTTTCTCCTCGAAGCCCTCGGGCGAGAGGCGCGCGATGACGAGCTCGCCGCGCTCGTTGAACATCCACGTCGTTTCGCCGTTCTGCACGAAGTGGATGTTCGCCCAGCGCGCGCGGGGGACGGCCGTCCGGTCCTCCCAGACGCGTGAGCCGTCCGCGAGCTTCAGGCAGCGCAGCTCCCCGTAGCTGTCGACGCCGTAAATGTGCTCGCCCAGGATTAGGGGCGTCGAGATGATGCTGTGCAGGCCGTCGGTGCTGCGCTCGTTCTGGCCTTTGCGGCGCCAGACTTCCTCCACGGCGAGCTCGTCCTGCGCGAGGCGCAGGAGGACGCAGCCGTCGTAGAAACCCGTCACGAAGAGCTCGTCCCCGTGCATGACGGGTGTCGCGACGCCGAGCGGCATCTTGCTCGCCGCGAACGGATGCTCCCAGAGCAGCTTGCCCGTCTTGGGGGCGACGCCGAGGATGCGGTCGCCCGTCCAGCACACGACGACGCGCTGGCCCGCTTGCGTGACGACGATCGGCGCCGCGTAGTTGCCGCGGTCGTCGAAGGCCTTCCAGCGCTCCTCGCCCGTCTTCGCGTCGAACGCGACCAGGTACGCGCCCTCGGCCCCGCTCACCGGAACGATCAAGAGCCCGTCCTCGAGCAGAGGAGAGGCGGCGATGCCCCAGATCGGCATCCGGATTCCGTACGCCTCGTTCAGCGCGTGGCTCCAGAGCACGTCGCCCTTGGCCGCGTCGAAGCAGAACAGGTGGCCCATCGAGCCGAGCGAGTACGCGCGTCCATCCTCGACGAGCACCGCGCAGCGCGGGCCCGCTTCGTAGCGGACCTTCTCGTAGACGCAGTCGTAGGTGTGCGACCAGACGCTCGCACCCGTCTTCCAGTCGAAGCAGAGGACGCGCTCGATCTCGCTGGGCTCCTCGGAGCGGTCCATCACGTACACGCGACCGTCGGCGACGGTGGGACCGGTGTAGCCGCTGGCGATCTTCGTGCGCCAGCGCACCTTCGGGCCGTCCTCGGGAAAGCTCGCGAGCACGCCCTCCTCGCTCCAGGTCCCGTCGCGCCCCGGGCCGCGCCATTGTGGCCAGTCGTCGCCCTCTTGCTGGGAGAAAGTCGTCTTGAGCTTGCCGACCGACTCGTAGTGGTCGTCGATCCTCCCGCGGTACACGAGCCGGTCCTCGACGTCGACGACGAACGCCTCGGGCACGTGCGTTGGGCCGAGTCGCTGGGCGAGGTTGCCCGAGGCGTTGAACAGCACCGTCAGCGCGAGCTCGTATTCGGCCCGGTGCTCGCGCGCCGCGACGCTCGTCACGCTCGGGTCGGAGATCACGCCGTCGAGCTCGACGTCCAGCTCGCGCGCGATGGCGAGCAGCTCGTTCAGCCGCGGGACGTAGCGGTTCGCGATCGGGCAGGTCGTGTCCAGGAACACGAGGGCGAAGGGGCGCGCGCCCGCGCCGAGCGTGTGCACCTTGCCGTCGAGCGCCAAGGCACGGACGCCTCGAGTGCTCGAAACCGAGGGTATCGCTTGGGCGGCGCCCTGCGCTGGCGGGGCGGCGGTGACGGCGGTGACGGTGGTGACGAGTGCGCTCCAGAGCGCGATGGCGACCTTGATCTTCATGGATCCTCCGGCCCCAAGCTACTCGATGACACGTCTGCCGTTCGTGATCGCCCCCGCCGCCGCCCTGACCGGTGACCGGATCGTGATCGGCGATCAGCACGACAACGAAGCCGGGCCGCTCGCGGGTGCGGTCTACGTCTACGAGCGCGTTGCGGGTGACTGGTCGTTTGCCGCCAAGCTCACCCCCGACCCTGCGCACTACCCGGGCCAGATGGGGACGACGATTGCCATCCGCGGCACGACGATCGCTACGGGCGTGCCGCGCAGCGGCGAGTTCCAACACGACGGGGGCGTCCAGCTCTTGCGCGAGCTGCCCGGCGGATGGGCGCGGGGCGCGTATCTCGTGGGGACGCGACTGGAGCGTAGCGAGCTCGGCTGGGGGCTAGCGCTCTCCGACCGGCATCTCGCCGCGGGAGCCCGCATGCTCGACGACGGAATCGGGAACACCGGTGGCGCGTTCACCTACCGCATGGACTGCGCGATCGGGACCAGCTACTGCGGACCGGCCGTTCCCAACTCGAGTGGCGCGTCAGCGTCGATGGCGGCCGAGGGCAGCGCGCGGATCGTCGATCGGGACGTGGTCCTCGTCGCGAGCGGTCTGCCGGTCTCGGAGCTCGGGTACTTCCTCGTCGCGCGCCGCCAGGGGCTGGCCCAGCCGGCGGGCTCGGCGGGGTTTCTGTGCCTGGGCGGCGAAGTCGGTCGCTTCCGCGCGATCGCGGAGATCATCGAAGGGCCAGAGGCGAGTCTGCGCATCGATGTTGGCGCGCTTCCCCTCGCGGGTGCGCCCGGCGCCGCAGTGGGAGAGACGTGGAACTTCCAGTGCTGGTTCCGGGACGGCTCGACGAGCAGTTTTACCGACGCTGTTGCGATCCGATTCGAGTGAGACGGGCCCGCCTCGGCGTGGCTCGGGCAGGTCCTTATCGAAGCAATCCCGCGTCGAGCAAGGCCTGCCCGGCCCACGTCGGCAGCTCGATCAACTCGGCCGCCGTCGCCTCGAAACCCTCGAGGGTCGTGCGCGCGTCCTCGGTCTTCTCGGCCTGGACCTGCGCGGCCGCCATCTCGAGGCGCACCAAGTGCGCGCCGCCCTCGATGTAGTCGCGGGAGACGCGCACGCTCTGGCGGTAGTTGCGGATCGCGACCTCGGGCTTGCGGTCGGCGATGTGCTCGCGCGCGAACAGCAGCTGTGCGTTGGCGAGCAGGCCGTCCGCAAGGAGCTTGTCGCCCGCGGAGCGGTGCTCCTGCGCGAGCTGATAGGACACGTTCGGATCGTGCACGGCGTAGCGCGCGTCGAGCTTGCTCAACAGGAAGTGCGCGAGCCCGGGCCGGCCACGCAGGAGCTGCTCGGCACCGGCGCGGCGCACCCAGGCGGGCTCGAGCGCGTCCTCGCGCTCGAGCTCGGCGAGCGCATCGATCAACGCGTCGGAATCGCCCGAGTCGAGGGCGAGCTGGGTTCGGTTCTGAAGGAGCACCGGGCTCGTCGCGTCGATCTCGCCCGCGCGGTCGTAGTACCGGCGCGCTTCCCCGAAGTTCTTGCCGCGCGCATGCAGGCTGCCGAGCCCGACGAGGTGCTCGAAGTTCCACGGCCGGAGCAGGAGCGCTTGTTCGCGCACGAGGCGTTCGGCCCCCGAGCGGTCGCGCGCGCGCTCGAGCTGAGCACGCTGGGACAGGGCGGCGACCGAGTCGGGGCACGCGTCGAGCGCGTCGTCGAGAATCGGGCCGAGCCGCGTCGAGCGCAGCCGCGTTTCGCCGTTCATCTCGACGGTGATGCGCGCGAGGCGCGAGAGCGCCGCGCCGTGCCGCACGAAGTCGTAGGCCGCGCTCGCACGCACGGCGAGCAGGACGACGCACGCGAGCGGGAGCAGGGGCGCCAGGCGGCGCTTGGGACGCTGGGCGTCGTCCTCGTTCTTGCCCTCGTTCTTGCCCTCTGGCCCACCGGCGAGCGCACCCAGGACGAGGAACGCGATCGGTGCCGACGCGACGCCGTACAGGAGCGGCGCGTTCGCCAGCGCGCTCGTGAGCAGGGCGACCGTCGCGAGCCCGAGCGTCTGGCGCATCACGTCCCGTGCGAAGAGCGCACGCAAGGCGCGCAGGCCGGCGAGCGCGAGGAACAACGCCCACGCGGCGCCGCCGACCAGGCCGAGCTCGGCGAAGCCCTCGAGCCAGTCGTCGTGCGCGTGCTCGACCTCGATCGGCGTGGGCTCGCGGCGCTGCAGGGACGACACGAGCGTCTCGGCCGGATCGCGGTAAGGGGGGAAGGCGGCTTGGAACTGTCCTGGGCCGACCCCGACGAAGGGATGGTCGAGCACCATCGCCGGCAGGGCGCGCGCCGTGCGCAAGCGGAACTCGACTCCGCCTCCCGCGGGTGGCGGCGCGAGCGCGCTCGCGGCGGGAGTGGCGTGGGCGGGACGGTCCGCGCGCACCGCGCGCCATCCGAAGGGCAGCGCGAGCAACAGGCACGCGACGAGCCCCAGCCGGGCGTGTCGCGCGAGCGGGCGGTGCTTGAGCGAGAGCACGATGCCGAGTGCGATCGCGAACCCGAGGCTCACGACGCCGGTCCAGACCGGCACCGAGGCGACGTACCACGCGTAGACCAGCGTCGCGGCCAGGCCGAGCACGCGCACGAAGCCCGTGCCCGCCAAGAAGACGCCCAGGCCGCAGAGCGCGCCGGGCAGCGCGGCCTCCGACAGGTCGCCCGTGTTTCCCAGGACTCCCGCCGGTCCGTCGAACGTGAGGACCGGCAGCGTCAGCGCCAGCGAGAGGCACGCGAGGCCGAGCGCCAGCACCGCGCGACCACGATCCGCGAGGCTCGCGCCGCACAAGTACAGGGCGAGCCCGGTCCAGAGGGTGAGTAGCGCCCGCCGAGCCTCGAAGGAATCGACCGCCACGGTGCGTGCCCCGAGCTCGGCGATCGTGATCACGATCAGGAGCGGGACGAGGCCGCGGGCGCGTAGCGGCGTCCTGCGCGCGACGAGTAGCGCGGCCGGGATCAGCGTCGCGAGCGCCGCGACGCCGGCGGCGGTCGACGCGGTCGTGGGGACGTCGCGTAGTGGCGCGCCCGGCCCGAACCACACCAGCAGGGCGGCGGGCAGGAGGGCGGCGAGGGCCTGGGCGGCGTCGAAGGGATGGGACGAGCTCTCGGACATGCAGGTCGTTCCTCGGACGCGCCGGTCAGCCCCTTAGTCCCATCAAGTCTCTGCGTTCCGGCAACTTTCCACGCCCCGTCAACCGCCTGTACGCTCGGCGGCACCTTCGGCGACGGCCCGCGAGACGATCGCATCGACGAAGGGCTCGGGCTCGAAGGGCTCCAGGAGCTCGAGCGACTCACCCGTGCCGATGTACTGGACGGGGAGGCCCAGGGCCTCGTGGATCCCGAACACGGCGCCGCCGCGCGCGGTGCCGTCGAGCTTGGCGACCACGAGGCCCGTCACCTCGACGGCCGCGGTGAACTGCTTCGCCTGCTCGATCGCGTTCTGGCCGTTCGTGCCGTCGATGACGAGCCAGGTGTGGTGGGGGGCATCGGGGATCTTCTTCGCGATCACGCGCCGCACCTTGGCCAGCTCGTCCATCAGGTTGCGCTGGGTGTGCAGCCTGCCCGCCGTGTCGATCAGGACGACGTCGATGTCGCGCGCGAGGGCCGCGGACACCGTGTCGAAGGCGACGGCCGCGGGATCGGCATTGTCCTTGTTCTGGCGTACGATCTCGGCGCCGTTGCGCTCGGCCCAGATCGCGAGCTGGTCGGCGGCGGCGGCCCGGAACGTGTCGCCCGCGCCGAGCAGGACCGACTTGCCCTGTGTCTTGAAGCGGTGCGCGAGCTTGGCGATCGAGGTCGTCTTGCCCGAGCCGTTCACGCCGACGACGAGGATGACCTCCGGCTTGTGCGTCAGCTCGACCTCGCCGCCGCCCTCGCCGAGCTTTCCGAGCAGCGTCGTGCGCAGGCACGTGCGCACGTCGTCCTCGCCCTTCAGCTCGCCGCGCTTGTGCAGGCGCGCCAGCTCTTCGGTCAGCTCACCAGCGATCGGGCCGAGGTCCGATGTGTAGAGCAGCTCCTCGAGCTCGGACAGGAGGTTCTCGTCGATCGGCCGGCCACCCTTGAAGAGTCCGGTCAGGCCGTCCGAGATTGCCGTTCTCGTCTTCGACAGGCGGCTCTTCAGTCGGTCGAGTAGCCCCATCAGTCACCCTCACTGGCCTGGACGGTCTTTTCCTCCACGCCTCCGCCGTCCGCGACGTCGGTGCCCTCATCGTCGTTCGCGGCGTGGTTGTTCTTGATCTTGTCGAGGATGCCGTTGATGAACGCGCCCGAGTTGGAGGTCGAGTAGCGCTTGCCCAACTCGATCGCTTCGTTGATCGCGACCTTCGGCGGGATGTCGTCACAGTGGAGCAGCTCGTACGCGGCGAGCCGGAGCACGTTGCGGTCGATGACCGCCATGCGCGAGATCTGCCAGTTCTGCGCGACGACCTGGATCTCGGAGTCGATTCCCGTCTGCGCGCTGAGCGTGCCCGTGACGATGCGCTTGGCGAATCGGCACGTCTCGGCGTCGCGCTCCTCTTCGCGCAGGAACTCCGCCAGATCGTCGGCCTTGGTCTCGCCGAGCAGGTCGACTTGGTAGAGGAACTGGAGCGCCAGCTCGCGAGCTCTGGTGCGCTTCTTCATCGCTGAGTCTCCGGTGTTCGTTGTGCTCGGTCGAGGGCTTCGAGCGTCGCGAGCGCGGCGCGTGCGACCTCCCGCCCCTTGTCTTCGCCGTCTTCGCCGCCGCCCTTGTTTGCCTGGGGGCTTGCCTGCGGGGGGAGAGCGCGCGCGCGCGCCTGCTCGATCGTCTGGCACGTGAGCACGCCCATGAGGATCGGCTTGTCGGTCTCCAGCATGGCCTGGACGATGCCCTGCGTCGCGCCCATCGCCACGTACTGATCGTGCGTCGTCTCACCCTTCAGGATCAAGCCGAGGCACAGCACCGCGTCGACGTCGTCGCGGCGCGCGAAGCGCCGTGCGACCAGCGGCAGCTCGAACGAGCCCGGCACCCACGCAACCTGAAAGTCGTTCTCGGCCATGCCCGACGCGAGCAGCTCCTGGCGGGCGGACTCCAGCATGGCACCGGTCAACTCGTCGTGGAATCGCGAGACGACCGCAGCGATCCGGACACCGGGTCGTTGCGTGCGCGCACGTTCCGAGCTTTTCGGATCGAGGGCCATGGTGGATTCGTAAGGAGCGTTGGGGGCTTTCGGGCCGGACCATGGTAGTCGGGCTGGACGGGGGGTCCAGGGGTAGTGCCCATTTCCGGCGGAACTCGAAGGGCCTCTCCGGGGCAGCGGGAGGTGGGCTCGCGCGATTTGGCTGAATCCGTGTGCGGTTTCGCGACGCACCTCGCTGAGACATGTAGACGCACCCTGGTCGTCGCGAGACAGCAACTCTTCTCACCCCTTTGAATGCTCCCGTCTCCGCGCCGAACAGGGTGCCGTTGTATTTGCGGTGCGCGAACTCGGACACGCTTCGATTGTCGTCAGTTCGCGGTTCGCTCGGAGTGCTTCAAGAGCATCGAGATATGGGCGAAACACGCCCTCGTCGTTGGGGACAACGAGCAATCCGCGCAGCAACTGTTCGTTCTTCTTGGAATCCCTGCTGCAACAGAAAGGCCCGCGCGGCTGCTCCGTTCGAACCAATGGATCGACTAGGTCCTTTGCCTTTGGTTCCGACATGAAGCACTTCGAATCGATGCGCGCACTGGCGAAACGCGCGGCAGTTGTTTGCCTCTACGCCCTTCCCGTTCTGGCGCTCGATCGGATTGCCATGGCGCAATTCAGCGGTGACGCCGTGATCCTCGATCCGGGGACAGGCGAGACGGCTGATTTCTTTGGCCTCACCAGCTCACTGTCGGGCGATCGCCTCGCCGTCGGTGCGATGCGTGCCTCGAACCCCGAAGGTCGGGTGTACCTGTTCGAGCGCAGCGGCGACACGTGGATCTCGATCGGCGCCGTCGCCGGTGATGCCGACTCCAACCAGCTCTTCGGCTCCGGCGTCGAGCTCTTCGGGGACACGCTGATCGTCGCCGACAACGAGCCGTACAACGGCAAGGCGCGCTTCCACGCGTTCGAGAGCGTCGGTGGGGAGTGGGCGCCGACCCAGGTGTTCATGACTAGCGGCGAGGCGGGTGAGAGCGCACGCCTCCTCACGCTCGCCGCGGACTTCGCGATCATCGGTGCGCCGAAGGCCGACCACCCGCAGGCGAACGAAGCCGGAGCGGTCTATTTCTTCGAGCGGGTCGGCGGCGTGTGGACCGAGACGCGCAAGCTCTTCGCCGATCGGCCGCGCGACGGCGCGCAGTTCGGTGGCGCTGCTGCGCTCTCCGGGAACCATCTCGTGATCGGCGAGCAGACCCACGAGTACAAGGACAACGCCGTGTACTTCTTCGAGCGTGGGCCCAACGGCTGGGCGGAAACCGAGCGCGTACTCGCCAGCGACGGATCGCCGTGCGATCTGTTCGGCAAGGAGCTCGCGATCGAGGGCACCCTGGCCATCGTCGCGGCGCCCGAGAAGAACGGCGCGTGGCACCGCGAGGGCGCCGTCTACGTATTCGAGCGCCGCGCATCGGGCTGGGTCGAGACCGGTTCGTTGACGGAGACGTTCGCCAACCGGGGTGCGTTCGCGAACCGCTTCGGGGGGACGGTGGCGCTGTCGGGCAGGAGCCTGGTCGTGGGGGCGGCGGGGGCGACGCCCGCCCCGCGGGTCGGAGGGCAAGTCTTCCTCTACACCCGTGAAGCGGACGGCTCTTGGACGCGCGAGTGGAGCGTCGACGGAGAGGAGTTCGCCTACCTCGGGCTGAGCGTCGAGATGAACGAGCGCTGGATGATGGCCGCGGCTCCCGATGCGATCAGTCAATCACCCAACGGATCACGCGCCTACGTCTGGCGGCGGGAAGGCGGGGCGGTCGCGACGAGCTACTGCCACCCTGACCCCGCTTCGACCGGAGGCGTCGTGGGGCTGCGCGCCGTCGGCAGCGAGACCGTCGCGCAGAACGAGCTGACGTTCCTCGTCGACGGGCTGCCGCAAGGCAGCTTCGCGTTCCTGCTCGCGTCGCGCGGCGCGGCCGACCGGCCGTTCCACGCAAGGCAGGCGATGCTTCTGTGCCTCGCGGATCCACTCGAGCGCGCCTCGGGAGTGTTCGGTGGCCCCGCGTTCCAGCACACGGTCTCGGTTCCGTTCGACCTCACATCCTCACCGAACGGGATCGTCGTTCTTCCCGGGGAGAGGTGGCGGTTCCAGGTGTGGTATCGCGACGGGGGGACGACCAACACGTCGGTCGCCGTGTCGATCGACTTCCGGTAAGTCGGTCAGGGGCAGAAGCGCACGCGCAACCCGTCCGACAGGTTGAACCCTGCGCCCATCGCCTGCGGGTCGCGGAACCAGCATTGGAAGTGCCACGTCGAGCTCGGCGTGATCGAACTCAGGTCGAAGTCGACCGTCGACACCGCGTCGCCGCTCGCGTCGAGCTGCGTGACGCCGAGCCGATGCAACGTTCCGCCCGAGATGCACAGCGCGCCGTCGCCGAGCGGAATCGGGACCGAACGGTCTTCGGCGTACACGAAGATCGCCGTCTGGTCCGGGACCGCCGCGGTGACGGTCAGCTCGAACGTGTTGGCTGCGTGGCTGAGCGAGCGCCCGTAGCCGATCCGCGCGCCGGGTCCGGCCGAATGGGGGCTTGCGGCGCAGTAGGTCCGGGGCAGCTCGGGCGCCGCGGTCAGCACGTACACCGCCCCGGTCGCGGTCATCGCGGGCGCGGCCGTCAGGACGAAGTCCCGAGGCGCCCAGGAAGTCGGATGTGGACAGACCCTCGTGCGTCCGGATCAGCGCTCCGCTGTTTCCCGAGTAGACGTACAGGCGCCCGGCGTTGGTGCCAGCGGTGTCGTCCGCCGGCGCGCCGACGACGACGTCGTCGAAGCCGTCCCCGTCGACGTCGAGCGCGGTGCTGACGGAGGCTCCAAAGCGGTCGCCCGTGATCCCCGCCGACAGCGTATGGGCCAGGGTGCCGCTCGGGCCGAGCAGGATGTAGGCGACGCCGGGGCTCCCCGCGTTCGACGGCGCGCCGACGATCACATCGCCGAAACCGTCTCCGTCGACGTCCCCCGCGGGCGCGACGTCCGTTCCGAGCTGTGCAAAACTCGACGCGCCGTCGAACGTGAAGAGCGCTGCGCCGCCTACGCCGGCGTAGACGTACGCTCGACCCGCGTTTGTTCCCGCTCCGTCGTTGAACGGCGCGCCGACGATCAGATCTTGGACTCCGTCGCCGTCCACGTCTCCCGCGCTCAGGCCGACCCAGCCGAACTGGTCCCCTGGAGCCTCCCCGAGGAACGTGTCACCCAGATTGCAGGTTTCCCAAACCTGGGCCGGGGCGGCGGGGGAGAGAACGAAGAGCGAGAGAAGGGGTCCGAGGATCGGTGTCAGATTCATTGCGATCGTGGTGTCGTGGCCGCGGGGCCGTTGCCGGTGCCGGTCCAATGCAGTATCGCGCCAAATGGACCCACGTCGAGGTCCACTTTCCTTGTGTCTAGTGGTACCACTCGGAGATGAGCACCGAACCGCTCGTCGGCGGGTTGACCCCTCCCCTGCAGATCGATCCGCGGGGCACGGAGCCGCTCCAGCGCCAGCTCGGGCGTGCGCTGCGGGCGGCGATCCACTCGGGTGCCCTCGCGCCGGGCGCGCGCCTGCCCTCTACGCGGGCGCTCGCTGCCGACCTCGGGTTGTCGCGCAACACGGTTCTGTACGCGTACGAGCAGCTCGAGGCCGAGGGCTACCTCGTGCCACGGCGCGGTGCGGGCACGTACGTCGCGGCCACGCTCGCGTGGAGGGAGGAGTCGGGCGCACGGGCCGACCCCGTGCGTCCACCGCGTCTCGCCGCCCGCGTCACGCGCACCGCGGCGCTCGCGTTCCAGTCCGAGCTGCCCGCGAACAAGGGACCGTTCCTGATCGGTCTCCCCGACCTCGAGTCCTTTCCGCGACGCACGTGGGCGCGCCTCGCCGCGCGGCGCCTGCGGTCGGGGGATCGCACGCTGGTCGACCACGGGGACCCGCGCGGGCGGCCGGAGCTGCGCGAGGCCATCGCCGCCTACGTGCGCACCTCGCGCGGCGTGCGCTGCACGTCCGATCAAGTGGTGGTCGTCAACGGCTCACAGCACGCGCTCGCGCTCGCCGGCGCCGTCCTGATCGATCCCGGCGACACGGTGTGGGTCGAGGAGCCGGGCTACCGCGGCGCGCGCGCGGCGTTTCTCGCGGCGGGCGCGAGGCTCGCCGGCATCCCGCTCGAGCCTGACGGCATCGACCTCGCGGCCGGCGCCGCGCGCCGCGAGGCACCGCGGCTGATCTTCGTCACGCCCTCGAACCAGTTCCCGACGGGCGTCACGTTGAGCATGACCAAACGGCTCGCGCTGCTCGCGTGCGCGCGCGAGCACGACGCGTTCCTCATCGAGGACGACTACGACAGCGAGTTCCGCTACGTCGGCGCGCCGGTTCCGGCGTTGCAGGGGCTGGACGCGGACGGACGCGTGCTCTACGTCGGCACGTTCAGCAAGACGCTCTCGCCGGCGGTGCGCGTCGGCTACCTCGTGTTGCCGCCCCAACTCGTCGAGCCGTTCGCCGCTATGCGTGCGGTGGGGGACCCGTACACCTCGAGCTGGACACAAGCCGTGCTCGCGGACTTCCTGCTCGAGGGCCACTACACGCGGCACGTCGCGCGCATGCGCCGCCTGTACCGCACGCGGCGGCGCTTCCTCGAGGACGCTCTCGCATCCGACTTTGCCGACGTCTTGCGCGTCTGGCCGGCCGGCGGCGGGCTGCACCTCGTCGCCGGGCTCGCGCGCGGAATGGAGGCGACCGCGCTGTCGCGCGCCCTCGGCGAAGCCGATGTCAAGGCCACCTCCATCGCCGCCTTCCACCTCGACGAGCCCAGTCGTCCGGCACTGGTTCTCGGCTACGCGGGCTTCGGTCGGGAACGCACCGCCGCCGCGCTCGTGCGCATGCGGGCGGTGTTCGACGCCGGATGAAAGAAGGCGACCCCTCCGCGCGAATCGCGCGGAGGGGTCCCTCCTCTCTCCCGGTCTCTCTCTCAGGTCCTGATCAGGGCGTGAAGAGGATCGACAGCGCGTTCGAGGCGTTCGAGTTCGCGCCGCACGCTCCGCCCGGATCGCGGTACCAGGCCTGGAAGTTCCACGTCGAGGCGGGCAGGATCGCTCCGCCCGGGATGCCCAGGGACAGCCCGACCATCGGGCCGACCGTCGCCGAGCCAACAGCGTTCGAGACGAACGGCGGGAGGAAGCGGAACAGGTTGCCGCCGACACAGCGCAGTCCGTTGCCGAAGGGCGTCGGCGGGATCATCGCGGGGCCCATGAAGATCATGCCGAAGTTGTTGGCCGGCATCTGGATGACGTCGAGGAACAGGTCGTCGCCCAGCACCGAGCCGCTACCGCTGGCGCTGAGGATCGCGCCGAGTCCGGTGATGTTCTCGCATCCGCCGGGGGCGTAGGGGTTGCCACAGGGGGCGGAGCCGACGGGGCAGAAGCAGAACGCGGTCGAGATCAGCTCGCACTCGTCGGGGACGCCGTTCACGTTCCAGTCGCTCGAGAAGCCGCTCGCGATGTCGATCGCATCCGGGACGCCGTTGGAGTTGCAGTCGCTACCGAGGGGACGGCGCACGTCGAGGGCGTCGAGGTCGTCGCCGGTGTTGCCGCCGATCAGCGTGCCGCTGCGCATCGTCTGCAGGCCGAGGTTCTCCGCCGCGATCCAGATCGAGGGGAAGGGCGAGCAGCCGCCCGAGCCGGTCGGGAGCGGGACCGAGAGGATGTCGCCCTCTTCGATCGGGATGCAGAAGCGGCTGTCGGGCATGCCGATGACCGCCGAGCCGCGCCGTACCGAGAAGAGCAGCATGTCGGACGGCGTGGCGCCGAACCAGCCAAAGTCGGTCGTCGAGGGCTGGAAGCCGGGGAAGCCGTTCTCCCAGATCGAGAGCGCGTCGAGGTCGTCCGTGCCGGGGCCGGTCAGGTCGAGGCCCAGCGCTGCCGCGGGCGCGTACAGCACCGGCGGGCCGCCGGGCGCGAGCGTCGCGACGACGTCGCCGCCGACGAAGCCGTGCGCTCCCGCGCTGCCCTGCAGCGGCGTGCCGAGCACCGGATCGACCCATGCGGAGTCGAGCGAGAAGAAGACCGGGAAGCCGATCCCCGCCGCGTCCGTGTCGGCCGCGTCGACATCGTCACCGATGAAGGGCCACAGACCACCCGGCTCGACCAGGCCGAGGCCGGGGTAGACGAAACCGGACGCGCTGATGAAGCCGTTGCCGTCGATCATGCCGGTGTTGCCGGCCGCGCCGGCGAACGGAGGCATCGGCGCGGGCGCGCCGCCCAGGTCCATGAACATGTCGCCCGCCGCCTCGAACGCGCCGGTCAGCGAGCCTTCGGTGAACACCGTCGGGGGCAGGGGCGAGCCCGGCATGCCGCGTGCGACCTCGTCGACCGAGAACCAATAGGCGCCGGGCAGGTTCGTCGTCGAGGCGATGCGGGCGTCGTTGCCGTAGGACAGGGCGTCGAGCTCGATCGGGCAGGGGGTTGCGGTCCCGTGACCGACGCATCCGCCCCAAGCGGCCAGGCCGAGGCCCCCGGGGCCGGAGCTGATGCTGATTCCAGGGGGCGTCGGAGCGGCGAGCGCCGGCCCGTTCGGCCCAGGCGCCGGGCCCGTCGACGGCGTCAGGATGTCGCCCTCGGTGATCGGCGTCGCGCTGAAGGCGTCGCCCGTGCCGACCGCGGCGCTGCCGTTGTCGACGCTGAACGTCACTTGGGCCGAGGCCGAGGCCGAGAAAGCAGCGGCGGCGAAGAAGGTCAAGGAGGTGGTCGCGGGGTTCAGAAGTTTCATGTCGGGTCCAGATTCGCTTGGATGGCCGCCCCCTTCGGACAGCTCTTGTGCCAGCGAAGTGACCCGCTGGCCGGCGACCGGACAGGAAATCGCGAGTTCTTGGCCTGGGTCGGGGCGTTTGCGAGATTCCCGGTGTGGGACAGGAAGCGCGTACGAGGAGCTCGTTCCGCGCAGTCGGGCACTCGAGCTCGACGAGCAGCTGTCCGTGCTCGTTCTCGACCTCGAAGCGCTCATCGAGCTCAAGGAACAGATCGGTCGGGAGAAGGACGAAGTCCAGCTGGCACGGCTCCGTCCCCCGTCGCCTCGCCCCCCAGGATCCACGCGAGATCGAACCGCGCCACCTGCGACGCCCCCCCGGGTCCGCCCTCGAAGTGCAGGTAGATCCAGCCCTCGCTCGGCGTCCCGCCGCGGCCGGCGGCGAGGGACGAGTACGCGCTCGGCCCGTCGAACACGAGCCGCTTGATCGGCCACGTCTCGCCGCCGTCGAAGCTCGCCCAGACCGTGATGCGCTCGCGCTTCGACGCGGGCGTGTCGAGGTTGCTGAAGATCAGGACGTCGCGCCCCTCGATCGGTAGCCGCACGAGTCCGCCCATGCAGCCGTACGAGCGGTGCTGGTGTCCGTCGGGCAGAGCGTCGACGATGCGCCAGTCGGTCCACGTCTCGCCGCCGTCGTGGCTCCACGCCGCGCGCCGGCGCGTGTTGCGCTCGGCCTGGTCCCAGTGCACGCGCGAGTTGTAGTAGACGCGGCCATCGGAGAGCTCGGCGACGGCCGCCTCGCCGGTGCCGTTCTCGGGGAACGGCGCACTCGTGCTCCAGGTGCGGCCGCCATCGTCGCTGTAGATGGCATTGGTGTAGTGCTCGGGCCACATCCGTCGGTCGTTGGCGCCGGCGTAGTAGCGCGTGGCACGCAGGAGCCGGCCGCTCTTCAGCGTGATGCCGGTCTCGTTCATGTGCATCGACGGTGCGTGGCCGCCGGGGTCCGGATGGATGACGGTCTCCTGTTCGGACCACGTCCGGCCGTCGTCCGAGCTGCGGAAGACGGAGATTGCGGCGGGGGGGTGCCCGGCCTCGGTGAAGGCGAGGATGTCGCCCGTCGTCTCGTCGACCGTCGCGCCGCCGCCGTGGATGCCGGAGCCGTCGATCGTGATCACAGGGCCCCAGGTCGCGCCGCCGTCCTCGCTGCGACGCAGCACGAGTCGACTCGAGCCGAAGAAGGCGAGGACGGTGCCGCGCGGGGTGACCGTGATGCCCGGGAAGCGCTCCTTCTCGAAGACTCGCGTCTGCTCGAAGCGCTGCTCGCGCAGGAATGGCTCGAGGTCGTCCGCGTTCGGGTGCAGGCACGCGGGAGTGAGCGCGAACAGAAGCAGTAGCGTTGCGTTGAAGCCGGAGCTCATTGGCGGGTGTCTCGGATGGGATGATGCCGTCGTGGGGTAGGATGGCGGGGCCCGCAACGTCATGCACGGACCCGTCGCAGATCACTACGCAGTCGGTGGAGTCCTCGATTCGATCTTGAAGGCGCTCGCCAGCCTCGGCAAGGATCTCGACGCGCTCACTCCGCACGACCTCGCGCCCGTGGATACGTTCCACATCCGTGGACGCGAGGCCACGGTCGAGCTCGCTGCTCGCGCCGGTCTCGCTGCGGGGATGAAGGTCCTGGACTCCGGGTGTGGGCTCGGAGGGTCGGCACGATACCTGGCACTGGATCACGGCTGTGAAGTCACCGGCGTCGATCTGACGCCGGAGTACGTGGAGGCGGCCACCGCGCTCGCGGGCCGCGTCGGGCTCGCGGACCGGGTGACGTTTCGCCAAGGGAGCGCGTTGGATCTGCCGTTTGCGGACAACGGCTTCGACGCGGTCTGGACCGAGCACGTGCAGATGAACATCGAGGACAAGCGCGCTTTCTACCGCGAGAGCCTGCGAGTCCTGAAGCCCGCCGGTGTCCTGATGTTCCACGACATCTTCCGCGGCGACGCTGGCGATCCGCACTACCCGGTGCCCTGGGCCGACGAACCGTCGATCAGCTTCTTGTCGACCGGCGACGACGTGCGCCGGACGCTCGATGCGCTCGGCGCGCAGGTTCTGGACTGGGAGGACACGAGCGAGCGCTCGCTCGATTGGTTCCGTGGCGTACTCGCCCAGCGACAGGAATCCGGGACGCCGGCGCTCGGCATTCACCTTCTGATGGGTGAGGCGGCTCCGGCCAAGCTTCGCAACGTCGTTCGCAATCTCGAGGAGAAGCGCATCGCGGTGGTCCAGGCGGTCGTTCAGGCGCGCGCCCGCTAGCCCCCGCACGAGCGCTCGCTTCCAGGCGTACGAACTTCGCGCCGCCGTTCTCGGCCGCGTTTCGTTGACCTTCGCGCCCGGCGCATGTTTTTTCGGGAATGCCTCGATGGATCGTGGGCGCCAGGCGCATGAGGAGGGATGAGCTCTCGCCTCGTTCCGTTGTTCTTGGTCTGCGTCGCCTTCGTCGCTGCTGCTTTCCTCGTTGCACGCGGTTGCAGCGACCAGAGCGACGGGACGCCGGTCGTCGCCGAGCGGGCGGGCGTTGACCCTGTTCGGCCGGACGCTACGCCCGAGTTCGTATCACCCGATGCTACGGGGGAGGAGCGCACGGACGCGACCACCGCGGCCACGGTCGGGACTCGTGCACCGCGACCGGCCGAGAAGCCGCTTCCGAAGGTGCGGACCGAGCCGTTCCGCGGGCGTGCGCTCGATCGCATCGGGAACGCGATCGAAGGAGCCGAGATCACGATCACCGGCTGGAAGCGGGGCGAGCTCGAGCGCTCGATCGCGTTGAGCCAGCGCAACGCCGACGGCGAGCCGGACGCAGTCACCGGCCACGACGGCCGTTTCACGTACGCCGGGGGCCGCAAGCTCGGTCGCACCGTTGCACTCTCGGTGAGTGCGCGCGGTTACCTCGTCGAGACGCGGCGTCACGACTTCGAAGAGCCCGACGAGGTGGACTTCGGGGACGTCCATCTCGAACCCGCCGTCATCGTCGAAGGCTGGGTGCGCGACGACCGCGGGCTGCCCGTCGAGGGCGCGCGTGTTCGGCGGCTCGACGAGAGCGACGCGTCCGGCGCGATCGTCGACATGCTCGAGGGCTTCGGCGTGAAGGGCGTCGACGGCAGCGTCGAGTGTGACGCGGAAGGGCACTTCGAGCTGCCCCACGAGCGGCCCGGGAAGTTCGTTCTGATCGCCGAAGAGGCGGCGCATCTCACGGCGCGGTTCGAGGGCGTCACTCCGCCCGCGCCGGGCGTCATGTCTGCGATCGTTCTGACGATGGCGCGCGGCGGCTCGATCGAGGGCCGCGTGCTCGGCTATCCGGGCGGGCGGCGCGGCGCGCGGATCGCTGCGAGCCCGCTCGACTCCGAGGGGCTCGAGGACCCGGGCGAGCAGGTCCGCAGCGGCCTGGACGAGATCCTCGACGCGACGCTCGCGCCCGCGGGCACCTACCACTGCGAGATCGACGACGACGGCCACTTTCATCTGCGCGGTCTGCCGGCCGGTGGCACCTTCGAGCTGCAGGTCACGGAGAAGAAGGACTTCGTGCGCGTCATCGCGCTCTCCGACGCGGTCGAGGTGGCGAGCGGCGACGCGGGCGTCGTGCTGCACTACGACGCTGGGGCGACGGTCACCGCTCGCGTCGTCGACGGCCAGACCGGTGAACCGATCAACCGCGCCTCGGTGACCGCGCAGTGGCCGACCGGCCGCGCGCGGGGCTGGCTCACACCGAACGGCCGCGGCAAGCCGAAAGGAACGCGGGACGGATCGATCACGCTCTACGAGCTGCGGCCGCCGACGGACCCGGCCGAGCTCGAGCTGGACGTCGGCGCAGAGGGGTACATCAGTCGCACGGTCGGCGGCCTGACCGTCGGCGTACGCGACCGTGTCGACGCCGGCGTCATCGAGCTGCGCCGTGCCGCCCAGCTCACGTTCCGTGTCGTCGACGCGCAGACGGGCGACCCGATCCGGCGAGCGCGCGTCACGCTACGCGAGGAGCGCGAGGCTCCCGAGGGCGAGCTGACCGACGACGCGAAGGAGCAGCTCGGGCTGCCGACCCGTCCGACGTCGCGCAGCGCAGAGCGGACCGGGCGCGACGGCCGCTGCGTGCTCGACGGGCTGGCTGTCGAGACCGCGGAGCTGACGGTGCGTGCCGCCAAGTATCCATCCCATCGTGAACGTGGCTTCCTGCTCGCGACCGCGACCGAAGAGTACGTCGTACGCCTGACGCGCGGCAGCGCGCTCGAGGTCACGGTCGCCGACCCGACCGGCACGCCGATCGAGGGCGCGCTGGTGCGCATTCGGCGCGTGGCGGAGGAAGGCGAGAAGCCGGAGACGCAGCGGGGCACCACGGGCACCGAGGGACTTGCGCGGTTCGACCCTCTCTTGCCCGGAGCGTACGAAGCGCGCGCGGACCACGCCGCCCATGCCCTGGCGGTCCAGCTCCAGGTCCTCGGCGCCCTCACCGAGGATGCCGAGTGGACGTCCATTACCGTCACCGCGGAGGAGGCGGCGCAGCTGCGGCTCGAGCTGCCCGGGCTCGGGACCGTGGGGGGGGGCGTCACCTCGAACGGCGAGCCTCTCGTGAATGCGAGCGTGAGCTTGCGCAGCGTGGACGAGGACGAGGAGCTTACGGTGATGCTCGACGTTCAGGACGAGCTCGGCAACGGGGCGGGTCGCCCGAAGGACGAGACGGGAGGCGACGGTCGTTTCCAGTTGGTCGGCGTGCCGCAGGGGGACTACGTCCTGCGCGTCCGCCACCCCGAGCTCGCGATGCCGGAGGAGGTCGAGCTCACGGTCGCCGCGGGCTTCAACGAGGTCGAGGTTCGCGCATCGACCACGGCCGTCACCGGTCGTGTCCTCGACGACGAGGGGAGCCCGGTCGCGGACGCACGCATCCGGGCGGTCGACGTCGAGGTCGAGGCCTCGCGCGACGGGGAGCAGGAGGTCGTCCAGTTCCTCATCGGCGAGCTCGGATCGGGGACGAAGACGGACGCGAACGGCCGCTACGATCTGCGCGGCCTGCGCTCGAACCTGCGCCTGCGGATCGAGGCAAGCGCGCCCGGGTACGTCGCGGCGCGCTCGGACGAGCTGCTCCTGTCCAACGACGAGGTTCGCGCGGACGTCGACCTCGAGCTCGATCGCGCGGGCTCGGTCGAAGTATCGCTGGTCGGGGACCTCGACGAGATTCCGATCACGATGGTGCGCGCACGCTTCGTCGACGAGGAGGGGCGTCACCCCGATCGCAGCGAGGTCATCCGCGGCCGGGTCGGCGTCGTCGACGGGCTCGCGCCAGGGCGATGGGAGTTCGTGTCGACGGACCTAGGTGAGTCCGACGAGGCATCCGGTGAGCCGGTCACGGTGGCGGTCGCAGCGGGGGAGCGGGGGCGCGTCGAGCTGTCGCGCTGACGTCCGGTTGCCAGGCGGGAAGGGCAGGCCGGCGTTTCCCGATCCCGCCAGCGTCGCCGAGCGGTAGTAGGATGGGCACTCGGTCCCCTCCAGCCTGCCCATGATGCACCCTCGATCGTTTGCCCGGATTTCGCCCGCTCTCGCCATGGCTTCAGCCGCCTTCGCGGTCCCGCTCCAGGGCCCGATCGGTACGAGCTACTGCGGTCCGGCCATTCCCAACAGCACCGGCGCCTCGGCGACGATCTCCGCCACGGGCTCGACGGTCGTGCCGGACAACGACGTCACGCTGCACGCGGCGGGCATGCCGCTCAACCAGTTCGGCTACTTCCTCGCGAGCCAGAACCAGGGCATGTCGAGTCCGCCGGCGAGCGCCGGGGTTATCTGCCTGGGAGCGAACATCGGGCGCTTCACCGCCGTTGTGCCGAACACCGGTTCGAGCGGAGCGTTCAGCGTGCCGATCGACTTGACCGCGATCCCCGTCAATCCGGTGCAGGCCGTGATGCCCGGCGAGAGCTGGAACTTCCAGTGCTGGTACCGCGACGCGCCCACGAACAACTTCACCGACGGGCTGACCATTCTGTTCGAGGACTTCGTCGATCCGCCGCCGGCCGCGGGCATGCCGAGCCCGACGGACGGGGCGGCCGCGATCGAAGTCGATGCATCGCTCGGGTGGGCGGACGTTCCGGCGGCGACGCAGTACGACGTGTACTTCGGGACCGACGCGACGCCCGACGCCGGTGAGTACCAGGGCGCCGTCCCGCAGGCGAGCTTCGACCCGGGCGTCTTGACGCTCGACACGACCTACTGGTGGCGCATCGATACGATCAACGCGGCCGGGATGACGACGGGCGCGGTGTGGAGCTTCACGACCCGGCCCGCTCCGAGTGCCGCCGGCGTCGTCTTCTCCGACGGCTTCGAGAGCGGTGGCTACGCCGCCGGTGGATGGGATGCGCCACCGGGTGACGCGCGCGTGACCGCCGCCGCCGCCAACACGGGCGCGTTCGGTGCGGAGCTGCACCGCAGCGTCGCGATCACCAAGGCGATCGATACGACCGGCCTGACCGACCTGCGCGTCTCGTACGACCGGCGCGTGTCAAACTACGACGCCGGCGAGAGCCTGTTCGTCGAGTGGTTCGACGGCGCGCAGTGGGTCGTGCTCGAGAGTAGCGCGGACACGGCGTGGAGTACGCGCGCGTTCGATCTCGATCCGGCGGCCGCGAACAACCCGGACTTCGCGCTGCGCTTCCGGGCCGGTGGGAGCCAGTTCAACGAGCTCGCGTTCGTTGACAACGTCGAGATCAGCGCGGGGAGCTCCGTGCAGTCACTCGATGCACTCGTCGACTTCGGGATCGTCGAGCCGAGTGCCGTCGTCTCGCGCAACCTGTACCTGAGCAACACGAGCGCGGTCCAGGAGCGCGTGACGGCTCTGACCTTCGTGACCGACGGGGCAAGCAGCGGCCCCGGTTTCGATTTCTACGCGGTGCTCGGCGGCACCGAGTACCACGGGGGCGCGTCGACCGTTACGCACGCGATCGACCTCGTGCTGTCGCCGATGAGCGTGACGCTCCTGCCGCTCTTCTTCGCGCCGACCGAGCACGCCGACTACCTGCATGACATCGAGCTCACGGGCACGTTCGCGCGCACGGTCGATGTGCGGCTCGCGGGGCTCGGCGGGGCCGACCCGAGCTGGGGCTTTCTGCACCCCGTTCTCGACCACTCGCCGACCGTCGTCGTCGACTACGACGAGGACGGTCAGGAGGTCGTACAGATGCTCGGTAGCGACTCGCACACCCATGAGCCCGGCCGCGCGATCGTCTCGTGGGAGTGGCGCGACGGCCCGACGCTGGTCTCGACCCAGATCGACCCGGTGCTCTCGATTCCGCTCGGTCAGACGACGCTTTCGCTCACGATCACCGACGACAGCCAGCCGCCGGCGAGCGCGGCGGACGACGTCTCGCTCGACGTCCACGCGCCGGCGAGCGTGCCGGGCGTGCTGGTGTCGTACTACCAGGACACGTTCGCCGGTCCGCTGCCGCTGCTCGACGCCATCCCCGCGTCGGCCGACTTCATCGAGAACCGGCCGTCACCCGACGTTCAACAGATCGGTGGCAAGATCGGCGGCTCGCCCTTCGCGAACGACGTGATGGTGCGCATCCAGGCCGGGTTCGAGCTGACGAGCTCCGCGACGATCGGTCTCGTCCCGTTCGGCGGCGTCGACACGCGGATCGAGCTCGACGGTGCGCCGCATGCCGGACCGACCGCCCTCGGCGCGGGAGCGCACACGCTCGAGGTGCGCTACGCGGTCCTGGATCTTGGCGACTTACCGCTCGGCCTGGACGTCTTCGTCGACGGGCAGCCGGCTCCGGGCCTCGCTGCCACGCTGACGCACGATCGGCGCGGGATTGCGCCCGTCGTGCACGCGATGCCACAGGCCGGGGTGCCGTTGGGCGGGAACCCGATTCAGATCTCGGGCTTCGGCTTCTACCCACCGGACGCGGTCGTCGTGCACTGGGGGACGCTCGAGGACTACTCGCTCGCGCTCGGCAACCTGACGTGGATCTCGGGGGAGGAGCTGCGCCTCGCGTCGCCGCCCGCGCCCGCCGGGACCGTCGTGCTCGTCACCGTCGAGACGTCGGCGGGAACGAGCGAGCCGCGCACGTTCACTTACACGCCGACGGGGCCAGTGCCGATCGCGTGGACCGACGTCGCCGACGTACCGCTCGGCGCCTCGCCGACGACGGCCGAGTGGGGGCCGGACGGTCGCCTCTACGTGGGGACGGTCGAGGGGCGCCTGTTCGCGATCACGTTCGACGCGAGCTACGCCGCGACTGCGGTCGAGGAGTACGACGGCGTCGACGTCGGGCCGACGAGCGACAACAGCATCCTCGGGCTGACGTTCGATCCCTTCGATGACCCCGCTGGGCCCGTGCGCGTGCTCGTCGCGCACGGTGAGCTCTTCGCCCAGGGCGGGAGTTGCTTCTCAGGCACCGCGCCGTTCCTCGGCGCCGTGTCCGCGCTCAGCGGCCCGGACTTCGACAGCCCGCAGACGATCGTCGACGCGCTGCCGATCTCCAACCACGACCACGGCATCAACGGCATGTTCGTCGACGGCAACGGCGACTTGTTCATCTGCGTGGGAGGCAACACGAACGCCGGCCTTCCGGCCTGCCTGAGCGGCGACCTGCCCGAGTCGCCGTTCACCGCGGCGATCGTCAAGGCAAGCACGTCGCGTCCGGACTTCAACGGTCAGATCGTGTACGAGAACTCGTCGAACGGTCAGGTCGTCGACGACCAGGTGTTGGGCGACGTGCTCGACGTCGCGGGCGGGGTGCACGTCGAGGTCTGGGCGTCGGGACTGCGCAACTCCTACGACGCCGTCCTGACGACGCAGGGCTACGTCTATTGCACCGACAACGGTCCGAACTCCGCGTTCGGCGCGACCTCGACGAGCTGCTCGAGCCAGAGCGCCGGCGCGGGGGACGAAGACGAGCTGAACCTCGTCGCACGCGGGAGCTACTACGGCCACCCGAACCGCAACCGCGGCCGCTTCGATCCGATCGAGTGCGTGTACAAGGACTCGGCCGACCCCGCGATCCCGGGCGCGTTCACGCAAGCTCTGGTCGTATTGGACGCGTCGACGAACGGGATCGTCGAGTACCGCGCCGCGGCCTTCGGCTCGACGCTGCGCGGCTGGCTCATCGTGCAGAAGTGGAACTCACGCCCGCGCATCGTCGAGCTTGCGGCCGACGGCCGCAGCGTCGTCTCGGTGCGCGACGATTTGATTCAAGACTTCGAGCTGGTCGGCCTCGACGTCACCTCGGGGCCGGGCGGTGCGCTGATCGCAGCCAACTACTCGAGCGGCCGGATCGAGGTCATCGTGCCGAACGACGCGGCGGCGATCGGTCTGACGCCGTATGACATCACGCCATGGCGCGCGCCGTCGGTCGGCGGCCAGCGCTTCGAGATCGGCGGATCGGGCTTTGGGACGCTCGCCGACACGACGGTGTCGATCGACGGGCTGACGGCGCCGCTCACCTCCGTCAGCGCGGGGCGCATCGTCGGCATCGTGCCGCAGAACCCGGCGGGCGCGACGGACCTGCTCGACGTGACCGTGACGGTCGCGAGCAGCAGCTCGACGCTGACGGGCGCCTTCCGCTTCCTACCCTCCGTTCCGGGCCTCGAGACGGGCCAGTGGCGCGACGTGGCGGACATTCCGGCCGCCCTGGGCGAGGTCGCGAGCGGCGTCATTGGGCACGAAATGTTCGTCGTGGGCGAGGGCTCGAGCGCGACCTACGTCTACGACCTGTGGACCGACACGTGGTCGGCCTCCGGGGCTCCGCGCCCGTTCCCGGGGAACCACCACGCGGCCGAGGTCGTGGGCGACAAGCTGTACCTCTTCGGCGGTCTCGCCGGCGGCGCCGGACGCGTGCAGATCTACGACCCACAGGTCAACCTGTGGTCGCTCGGCACCGACATGCCGTGGAACGCAGGATCGTGCTCGTCGGCGGTGATCGACGGCAAGGTCTACGTGTGCGGCGGGATCGTCGGTGGCGGGACCGTGGGCAACCTGGCCGTGTATGACCCCGTCGCGAACGGCTGGACTGCCCTTCCCGCGATGCCGACGCCGGTGAACCACGCGGCCTCGGCGACCGATGGCGCGCGGCTGTTCGTGTTCGGCGGGCGACAGGGTGGCAACGCTCCGCAGCCCGGTTTCGACACCGTGCAGGCGTTCGACCCGGTGAGCGGGACCTGGGATGCGACCTTGACTCCCATGCCCGCCGGTCGCGGTGGCACGGGGAAGGCGGTCGAATACTTCGGGGAGCTGTACGTGATGGGCGGCGAGGGCACGAGCGGCGTGTTCGACGAGGTCTTCGCCTACGACCCGGTGCTGGATTCGTGGCGGATGGATGCGGAGATGCCGACCGCGCGGCACGGGATCTTCCCGGTGCGGTTCGAGGATCGGATCGTCGTCGCGGGTGGGGGGACGAACGCGGGGTTCTCGGCGTCGGTGATCGTCGAGACCTTCAGTCGGCGCTAAGGGATCTCGGCCATGGTGCGCGTGTACTGTTCTCTTCACGGCGCACAGCGGACGAAAGCAGCCGAGGCGATCGCTTGGGACGAGTCGGAGACCGAGTCCGTCAAGATTGCTCACGGGCGCCTCCTCGACGGCTACCGTTGTGTCGAACCGGGCTGTGACACGGTAGTGAGTTCGGGCGAAGTCGCGTACATGATCCGGCGCTACACCGGGGGGCGTTGGGATCTTCAGGAGTACGACGTCTTTGCGGAACCGAACGTCTGCATCCTCACGCGCCAGCGGCCTGGCCCCACCGTCTTTGTCGAACCATTCTCGGCCCGGCTTCGCGCCTATCGCAGCGCCGGCGTCGCAAGGCGGTTGCCGCCTGAGAGCGGGCCGTCCGAGATGACACTCGTCCCGCCCCTCTACGTGTTGGTCGGCGAGTGCCTGTGTTGGCGATGCAAGCGAGAGACGCAGGTCGTCGGTCTCGCCGTCCAGCGCGTCCGGGAGTTCAGTGACAAGGACTACCTGACCGAGGACGACGAGGTCGACGACGAGGGAGCGTTCCTGGTGCTGAGCCATACCACGTTTCTTCCCGAGGCGATTCGCGAAGCGCTCGCGCGGACCTTTCCAACCTATTGGGTGGATCGGTCTCGCATGGACGGCAACGACTACTATGCGAACCACTGTGATTGCGGCGCCGCGTTCGAGGACTACAGCCTCTTCGAGGAGATGGGGAGTCCGTTCATGCCGATGTCCGCTGAGGACGCATCGCGAGTCCGCGTGTACCCGGTCGTCGAACGGTTCGAATTCCAAGGCTCGTGCCAGCCGACGCTCGGTACGGCTGGCGATTGGCTCAGTGTCTACGGCGAATTCAGTGCCTGGGATTCGATCAGCGACTGCGTCAGTCCGGACGTCGTCATGGCCCACGACTTGTTGCAGAGGGACAACCTGACCCTACGCGTGCGAGAGCTTGCGGAGATGCGCGATCGTGCGTCTTCGCGGTTCGAGATTGCGCTGGAAGCTGCAGGGAGTTCGATGCGGATGCTTGGCACGCACGAGCATTTCGACCTTTGGCCTGAGCCGGAGATCACCAGCTCGTTGCGGTGGTACTTCGAAGAGTCTCCCTCTGACGACCAGACTCCTGAGGCTGAGCACGGTGCGCGCCTGGACCGTGTGGGGCGAGGTATGGCGGAGATGGGGAGCCGCCTGTTCGGGCACCTGTTCCGGTCCACTCGTGTGGCCTGTGACGCCTGGTGTTGTGTGCGCGACCGATTGCACGACATTCGGGTCGAGATCGTGGTGACGACCCTGCGAAGCCGCGCGATGCCGTGGGAGCTGCTCCTTTCCGACCGTGGAGAACACCTCGCGCTGGCTTGCAAGAGCTTTGTCGTAGGGACATCGGAGATCCCGGAAACCCGCGAATGGGCCGTTCCCTCCGCCGACGAACCCTTGCGCGTGCTGCTCGTCACGTGCCGCCTCAAGGTGGACGACATTCCGAGAGATGTCATGGCGAACGCGTTGGTGGATGCGGTGTCAACGGGGGCGGCGAGCACAGTCCGCATCGAGCACTTGCGCCCACCGACCTTTCGAAAGCTCCGCGAGGTCCTCCTAAGAGCTGCCCTGCGCGGGGCACCGTTTCACGTCGTGCATTTCGACGGTCATGGGACCTTTGTGGAAGACGAGACGCCCGAGGCGGGGCGGGGGGCCGTCATCTTCGAGCACGCGCAAATGCCGTTCCAATACGTGGACGGCCGCGAGCTGGCGGCAGTGTTGAAGGACGCTCGAGTTCCTTGGCTCGTCATGAACGCGTGTCAGTCCGCGCGGCTCGACGCCCCGCAGCTTGGAACGCCGCTACGTTCGGTCGATGCCGACCCTGGGCTGGATCATCCCGCTAAGTCGCTCGGGCGCGAGGCCTTGGAAGAAGGACTGATCGGCGTCGTGGCGATGCGTTACAAGGTCGAGGTCAAGACGGCTTGCGTCTTCTACGGGGCGTTCTACGAGGCGCTCGCGAGCGGCGCCCCTGTTGGTGTGGCCGCGAACCACGGCCGGCGCAGGCTGGAGATGGGCTGGCACAAGGAGGGCAGATTGAAGTTGGAAGGTCTGATTCCAGTCGTCTACGAAGCAATGCCGTTCTCGCTGTTCCGAGATCGACACGAGTGGATGCAACTCGTCGACGAACTCCGTGCGACCCCCCGCGACGACGACGGTGTACGATCGCCCGCGCCATGACCGACCGTAACCCGTTCCTTGCCCAGGACCCTTCGACGGCCGGCTCGCGCCAGACGTTCAACTGGGTGGAAGTCACACTCGTGGCCGGCGCCGCCTTTGCAGCCAATGCAATCGTCGCCGGCGCCCTGGGGAATGCGTTTTGGGAGTGGGTCCGTACTCTCCATGTGCGCGGGGGCGAAGAACGCATTGCGGAACTGAAGGAGGGCATCATGAAAGAGCTGCGCAAGGCCAAGCGGCAGCCGCAAGCGAAAGATTCCGACCTTCAACTCCGCGTCGACCAGATGTTCCGCGAGCACGGTTTCTAGTGGTGTGATGCAGACCGTTGCGGTCTTATCCCGAGTTCGCGTGTGCGTGCTACGGCGTTGCGGCTCCTCCGAAACTCCACGAAGTTGCGTCGTCGCTGCGCCTTGTGGCACGCACACGCGAACTCGGGACACGACTGCGAATGTCTGCATCACACCACTAGGAGCTGCGCCGACCACTCCAAGTCCTGGACGCCGACCGGTCCGACGATCTCGACACCGTAGCGCGGTCCGACGTGCACCCGTAGTTCGATCGGCCCCGAGTCCGCCGCGACGTCACGCCCGCGCTCGATGACGCGCAGCTGCGTCCCCTCTGGCAGCTCGACCTCGAAGTACATTCGACCCGGCGGGAGCGCGGGGTCGACGTCGAACGTGCCGTCATCGCGCGTCACCGTCGCCGCCCTCTGTCTTCCCCGTCGGATGCGTATCGCGCAGCTCGCGAGCGGGGCGTCGGTCGCGTCGTTCACGACGCGGCCGCGGAAGGCGGCGATCGGGCGAGCCGGAGAATGAGTGGCCGGCAGCTCCTCCCGCGCAGCGCTCTCGGCAAGAATCTCGGCAAGAATCTCGGGCGTCTCCGGCAGGCTCGGGGCCTGAGAACGCGCGTGGACTCCACCGGCCTAGGACCGCGGATCGCTCACGTCCGTACCGAAACGCGCCGCGACCCAGATCCCGACTCCGACCACGACCGCCAAGAGCACCACGAACAAGACGTGCTTGGCGGCCATGCTCGTGTCCTTCAGATCGTCGCCTTGTCCTGCGGCGCGACAGACGCCGAGCCCGCCGCGTGCGCTCTCTCGGGCAGCGGTCCCCAGTGCAGAGTCCGGCGCAAGAGCCAGGACAGCGAGCGACTCGCGTCGTCGATCAGCGTGTACGCCAGCGGCACGATCCACAGGGTGAAGAAGGTACTGATCGTCAGACCGCCCGCGACGCACGTCGCGAGCGCGCGGTAGTCGATGCCCTCGCGCGCCGCTTCGCCGAGCGCCATCGGCAGGAGGCCGAAGACCGTCGTCACGGCCGTCATCAGAATCGGACGCACGCGCGCCGAGGCGCCCTCGAGCACCGCCCTGCGGCGCTCGACGCCGTCCTCGCGGCGCATGCGGTGGATCTTGTCGATCAGCACGATCCCGTTGTTGACGACGACGCCGACCAGGATGATGACGCCGATCCAGCCGACCGAGTCCATGACCGTGCCGGTCAAGAACAGGGTCCACAGCGCTCCGAGCACCGCGAAGGGGATCGTCGTCAGCACCGACAGCGGCAGCATCAGCGACTCGAACAGGATCCCCATCAACAGGAAGACCAGCACGATCGAGAGAAGGAGCGCGTGCTTCATCGTGCGCATCTCCTCCTCCTGGCGGACGATCACGCTCTGGTCGCGTCCGAGGCTGAAGCCGCGCGGCATGTCCAGCCCGTCGAGCGCCGCGTAGCCGGCGGCTACCAGCTCGCCCTGGCGGTTGGGGTCGTCGACCCGCGCCTGGATGTTGAACGTCGTCTGCCCGTTCCAGCGGAAGATCGACCGCCGGCTCGGCTCGAAGCGCACTTTGGCGAAGGCCGAGAGGGGCACGACCGTCTCGCCCGTCCAGACCTCGAGGTCGCGCAGCGTGTCGAGCCCCGCGAGCTCCTCGTCGTCGTACTCGATGATGAACGGGATCTCGCGTCCGGCCTCCTGGTAGCGAGGAAGCTGCGCGCCACGCAGCGCCCACGAGATGTTCTGCAGCGCGATGTCGGACGTCACGCCGTAGCGGTACGCGGACTCGTTGTCGAAGTCGAGGCGCACCTGCTCGGGCGAGTTCTCGAGGGGCGAGGTGACGTCCGTCAGGCCACCCACCCGCGACAGGACGTCGATCGCCTGCTTGCCGTAGCTCTCGAGCACCTGCGCGTTGGGGCCGCGCAGCTGGAAGTGCACGTACTGGCGCTGGGCCGAGCCAAGCTGCTGCTCGCGCGAGAAGCGCAGCTCGTGGCCGGCGTAGCGCGGCATGATGCGGCGCAGCGTGCGGCGCAGCTCCTGCAGATCGTCCGGGTCCTGGCGCTCGTCCCAGCGCAGCTCGATCTCGCCGTCGCCGGGGCGGAAGCGCGTCACGACGTGGGCGAAGCCCCACTTCTCGCGGTACGGCTCGAGGAAGTCCTCGTAGCGCTTCATCTCCTCCGAAGTCTCGGCGAAGGTGAAGTTGTTCTCCATGTCGACATCGATCTCGATCTCGGTCGTGTCGTCGTCCTGGCCGAACGCCGTCAGGGTCATGTTGCCCATCGGGATGAGGATCGTGCAGAACGCGACCACGCCCAAGAGCGAAGCGAGCATGCGGTGGTCGAGCGTCCAAGCCAGGAGCGTCCGATTGCCGTTCTGCATCCAGCCCAGGATCGAGCCGCCGCGCGGCAGGTACTGGGACGGGAGCTCGGGCGGCGCGGCGGGACGACGCCGCAGGCGCGGTAGCGCCAACAGGAAGAGCGCCGCCGCGATGACAGCGAGGGCGACCGCGCCGGTCTGGGCGCTGAGTGCGGCGTCCACGCCGGCGGTGGGGATGCCGAGGCCGTCCATCCGCGCCTCGAGCCCTTCGAGCGCCGGCTTGTCGCCGAGGCGCCACCAGACCCCGTACGCGAGGGCGCCGACCGCGACCAGCCGCAGCGGCGACAGCACCGCGACCAGCCCGCGCTGGACGTAGAACGCACCGCGCAGGGACGCATGCATCGAGAACCGCAGGCCCGCGACCACGAGCGCCAGAATCTGGACCGGGATGCGCGCGATCGGTGCGAGCCAGCTGGAGCTCTTCTCCGCGATCGCGGGGCGGTTGCCCATGATGCGGGCGGTGATGACAGGCAGAAAGACGAGCGCGACGAGCAGGCTGAACAGGAGCGACATGCACAGTGGCATGCCCAGCGCCGACAGCATCGTGCGCATCGTCGGGTCGTCGCCCATGAAGATCAGGGGCAGGAAGACGACGACGCTCGTCATCGTCGCCAGTGCGATCGCGAGCCCGACGTCGCGTACGCCGCCGATCGCGGCGGCGTGTGGCGACTTGCCCGCCCCGCGCAGGCGCGCGATGTTCTCGATCACGACGACCGAGTTGTCGACGAGCATGCCGATGCCGAGCGTCAGCCCCGTCATCGTCAGCACGTTGAACGTCCCGCCGGTGAAGTGCTCCCAGGCGACCGCCAGCAGCGCGGACACGGGGATCGAAAGGGCGACGCACAACGTCATGCGCACGCGGCGCAGGAACATGAACAGGACGAGGACGGCCAGTCCACCGCCCCACAGCGCCGTGTTCTTGAGCCGGTCGAGCGAGTTCTTGATGAACTTCGCCTGGTCGAAGAAGACCTCGACGCCGACCTTGCCGGCGAGCTCGGGATCGTCCTCGAAGCCGTCCATCACCGTGTGAATGCGCTTTGCGACGGCGACGACGTTCGCGCTCGATTCGCGCTGCACCATGCCGTAGTAGGCCGAGCGCCCGTCGATCCGCGTCAGGCGCTCGCGGATCGTCTTCACGCGCTCGACGGTCGCGACGTCGCCGATGCGCAGACCGTCGCCGATCGGGTAGTTCTCGACGTCGTCGAAGGAGCGGAAGCGCATGTCCGAGCGCAACAGGAACCGCCGCCCGCCGTCGGTCACTTCACCGAGCGGCTGGGTGAAGTTGTCGGACGAGAGCCGCCGGATCAGCGCCCCGATGTCCATGTTCGCGGCGCGCACGCGGTCCTCGTCCAGGAGGATGCGGATCGAGTCGTCGAGTAGGCCCCAGATCTCGGCGCGGCTGACGCCGTCGACGCCTTCGAGCGCGCGCTGCACGCGGTTCTCGACGAGCCAGTCGGTGTCCTCGCCGCGGTCCTCGACGAGGATCGCGAAGAACATGATCGGTGGCTCGCCGTCGTCGAAGGACCAGACGTTGATGCGGTCGACCGTGTCGGGCAAGAGCGGTCGCGCGCGCTCGATGCGGTCGCGCAGCTCGGCCTTGGACAGGTCCATCGACGAGTCGCCGTTGAACTTCACGCCGAGGCGCACGTTGCCCTCGCCCGAGCGCGACCAGATGTACTCGAGGTCGGGGAGCGTGCGGAACTGCTCCTCGAGCACGCGCGCGACCTTCTCCTCGTTCTCGGACGCCGACGAACCGGGGTGGTTGACCCAGATCGTCAGGTTGTTGCCCTGCAGCCCGCTCGGCAGGAGCTGCAACGGGATGCGCGAGTAGGCGATCAACCCGATGACGATCAACGTCAGGAAGATCACGAGCAGCCCGACCGGGCGCCTGACGGTCGTGGCGTGGAACCCGGGGCGGACGTTCTTGTCGTTCTTTGCTCTCATCCGGCCGCTCCCTCACTGGTCGGGACGGGCCCAGGGTTGGACCCGGGCTTGCGCTCGTAGCTGAGCAACTCGTAGATCACAGGAATTACCAGGAGCGTCAAGAGCGTCGAGCTCACGAGCCCCGCAATGACGGTTATGGCCATCGGGGCGCGCAGCTCCGCTCCCTCGCCCGAGCCGAGCACGCCGATGACCGGAATGCCCGCCATCCACCCGGTGAGGGGCAGCAGGCCGAGCACCGTGGTCGCCGTCGTCATCATGATCGGACGCAACCGCGCGCGGCCCGCCTCGAGGATCGCCGCGGTCTTGGCCAGGCCCTCGGCGCGCTTGGCGTTGATGCGGTCGACGAGCACGATCGCGTTGTTGACGACGATGCCGGCGAGCAGGATCAATCCGATGAACACGACGACCGACAGGGGGATGTTCTGCAGGCGCAGGACGTACACGACGCCGACTCCGGCCAGCGGCACGCTGAACAGGATGATGAACGGCTGCAGGAGCGACTCGAACTGGCTCGCCATCACCACGTAGACGAGGAAGATCGCGAGCAGGAGCGCGAACTTGAGGCTCGTCATGCCCGCCTCCATCTCGCGCTTCTGTCCGCCGAGCTCCGCCTCGATGTCGCGCGGCGTGCGCAGCGGGCCGAGCACGCCCTCTTCGATGCTCGCCGTCAGCCCGCCGAGGTCGAGCCCGGTCGAGGCCGCGGTGACGACGACTGCGCGGCTGTTGCCGATGCGCCGGATCTCGGCCGGCCCGCGCACCTCTTCGATCATTGCGACCGACGAGAGGGGGACGGGCGTGTCGGAGGTGGGATTGACGATCAGCTCGTACACGTCCTGGATCGAGGCGAGGATGCGCTCGTCGCCCTTGACGCGAATGTCGATGCGGTCCTCGCCCTCGACGAAGCGCGTGTCGACGGTGCCGAGCACCTGGTCGCGGACGAGGTCGGACACCGCGGCGAGGTCGAGCCCGAACTCGAGCGTGCGGTCGCGGTCGAAGGTCACGCGCGCCTCGGGGTGCCCCTCGCGCACCGTCGTGCGCACGTCGCTCAGGCCCTGGATCTCACCGAGACGCTCGGCGACCTCGGCGGCGATCTCGCCCATGACCTCGAGATCGTGTCCGGAGATCTCGACTGCGATCGGAGCCTCGAGCACGAACGGCGTCGGTCGCTTGATGTCGATCGAGTCGACCTCGGCGTGCGCGCGCACGATCCCGCGCACGGACTCGACGAGGCTCTGCTCGCTCTCGATCGTGCTCGCCTCCGGCTCCAACCGGACGGTCAGGCGAGCCGTGTGCTCGCCCTCGATCTCGCGTGTCAGCGTGTCCTCCTCGACGCCGACGGTCAGCGCCGTCACGGCGACACCGTCCAGCGCGCGCACCTCGCGATCGATCTGGGTGAAGACGACCTCGGAGCTCTCGATCGGCGTGCCGACCTCGAGCGCGACGAAGGCGGTGAACTCGCCCTGGTGGATCTCGGGCAAGAGCTCGAGCCCGAGCCCCTTGCCGCGTTCGTAGGCGGACCAAGAGATCGCGCAGATGACGATCAACACGAGCAGCGGGTGGGCGAGCGCGAACTTCAGAACGCGCGGGTAGAGGGCGTCGAGACCCTTCCAGCCCATATCGAACAGCTTGCGTGGCACCCACGTGATGCCGAGGAACAACAGCCACAGAAGGCCGGCCACCGCGAATACGAAGCGCAGGAACACGAAGCCGAGCAAGAGCACGAGGCGCAGCCCAATGCGCGCGACGTTCGGAATGAACTCGTACCAGCTCCAGGCGAGGTCGTGCGTGATGAACTCATTCGTGAATCCGGCCACGGACTGTCGCCGACCGTCCGCTGTGCGCCGATTGCGGATCGACTCGAGGACACCGATGACCCCGCGGCCCGCTAGCCATGGGCGCGAGGCGAGCATCGGGATGAACAGAATCGCGACGAGCAGCGAGACGAGCAACGACGACACGACCGTCACCGCCTGGTCGCCAAAGATCTGGCCGGCGATGCCGTGCACGAACACGATCGGCGCGAAGACCGCGACGGTCGTCAGAGTCGAAGCCGTGATGGCGCCCGCCACCTCTTGCACACCACGCACGGCCGCCGGGCCGAGCTCGTCGCCCTCCTCGCGGCAGCGCGTGATCGACTCGAGCACGACGATGGCGTTGTCGACCAGCATACCGACGCCGAGCGCCAAGCCGCCGAGTGACATGATGTTGAGCGAGACGTCGGCGAGGAACATCGGCGCGAACGTGACGACGACCGAGATCGGGATCGAGAGGCCGATGATCAGCGTCGCCGAGAGCCGGCGCAGGAAGACCCACATCACGGCGATCGCGAGCAGCGCTCCGAGGATCGCCGCCTGTTTCACGTCGTCGACGGCGGCGCCGATGAACGTCGACTGATCCGAGAGGACTTCCATGCGCGCCTCGTCGCGCAGGTTCCAGCCGAGGAAGGCGAGCTTCTGGCGGTCGTCCCACGACAGTTCCGACGTCTTCGTGCGCCCCTCGCGCTTGAGCTGCTCGGCGAGCGCGGCTTGCTCCTCGTCGCCGAAGATCGCGCGGCGCACGGTATCGGCGACCTCGACGATGTTCGCTCCGGCCTCGCGGTAGATCGCGATCTCGACCGCCTCGTTCCCGTCGAGACGGGTGACGACCTCACGCTCGGCGTGCGTGCGGATCACGGTTGCGATGTCGCGGATCCGGATCGTCGCGTCGCCGCGCCGCACGATCGCCAGGTTCTCGATCTCCTCGAGCGTCTGGAACTCGTTGAGCGTGCGGACGAGGTAGTCGGTCGAGCCCTCGCGGATCTGTCCGCCGGAAGCGTTGAGGTTCTCCTGCCTCAGGCGCTGGCCGATCGTCTTGGGATCGAGGTTGTAGCTGGCGAGCCGCAGCGGGTTCACGCTGACGCGGATCTCCTCCTCGAGTCCGCCGCGCACCTGAACGGCGGCGACGCCGGGCACGCCCTCGAGCTCGCGCTTGATGCGTTTCTCGGCCAGCCAGCGGAGCCGGATGAAGGTCTCGAGGTCGGACGCGCCGCCCGCGGCGGGACTGACGCCGACGCGCAGGATCGGGTCGAGGTTGGGGTCGTAGCGCAGGATCAGTGGCCGCTCGGCGTCGTTCGGCAGGAACACCCCGTCGAGGCGGTCGCGCACCTCCTGGACCGCGAACGTCATGTTCGTGTTCCAGTCGAACTCGAGCACGACGTCCGAGAAGCCGGCACGGCTGATCGAGGTCGTGCGTACGAGGTTCTGCAGCGTCGAGAGCGCTTCCTGGATGCGGACGGAGACGCGGTCCTCGACGTCTTCGGGCGCGGCGCCGGGGTAGGCGGTGCGGACCGTCAGCGTCGGGTAGCTGATCTCCGGCAGGAGGTCGACGGGCAGCTTGAAGAACGAAACGACGCCGAACACGGCCAGCGCCAGGATGAACATCGTGATCGCGACCGGGCGGTGCTCGACGAATGCGAGACGCCCGGTGGCTGCGGTGGTCGCGGCGGGCACGTCAGACGCCGCCGTTGGTGGTGGACTCGGACGTCCCGGACGCGTTCTGCTTCGACGTCGGCGTCTCCTCCGCGATCTCGGCGTCGTCGTTCCCGTCCTGATCACCGGCTCCGCCCTGGCGGGCCTCCTCGTCCTCGTCGCCGTTCGGACTGGCGGCCACGGACGTACCGGTCGGCTCTTGGTCAGAATTCGGGTCCGGTTTCGGGGCCGTTTGGCCGTCGTTCCACGGCTCGGCGTCGACCTCCGTCCCGTCCTCGAGGTCGCGGTTGCCGATGACGACGACCTGGTCGCCCGCCGCCAGGGCGTCCGCCGGCTGGGGCAGGATCTCGACCGTGTCGTCGTCCGCGAAGCCCTCGAGGACCGCGATCCGCAGCGCGACGTCCTCGCGAACGACGAACACGAAGTGCGCGTCGCCCTCGCGCCGTAGCGCCCGCTTGGGCACGACGAGCGCGTCGGGGTGGCGCTCGGTCACGACGTCGAGCCGCACCGTCATGCCCGGCAGGAGGCGCGGTTTCGCCTTGCCCTCCATGGGCTGCTCGAGGCCGATCGTGATGCCGAACGAGCCCGTCGTCGAGTCGATCTTCGGGGTGAGGAATAGGATGTGGCCGTCGTAGACCTCGCCCGGCAACGCCTCCGGGTGGGCGCGGATCTCGACCTCGTGGCCGCCGGCCTCGCCGATGCGCGCGGCGCTACCGAAGAAGGCGAGCTCGCGCTGGGGGCGGTGGATCTCGACGCGCACGTTCTCGTTGTCGGTCAACCGAAAGACGGCCGCGCCGCTCGATACCGAGTCGCCGACCTTGACCATGCGGTCTGCGATCGTGCCGGCGAACGGCGCGCTGATCTCGGTGTAGGACAGGTTGAGGTTCTCGCGCTCGAGCGCGAGCTGCGCCTTCTCGACCGCCGTCGCGCCACTCTTCTCGTCCTCGACGGCGCGCTCGCGCGCGATCTCCGCCGCGTCGTAATCGCTGAGCGTCGTGTGCATCGCCAGCTGCATCTGCTCGAGCTCGTTGCGCGGGATGAGGTTCGTCTTCTCGTTGCGCTCGAAGTCGCGCTGCGCCTGCTCCCATGTCAGCTTGGCGCTCGCGGACCGCTCGACGGCTTCCTTGGTCGCCAGCGCCAGCCGTGGCCGGTTCTCCTGCGCCTCCTTTACGGCGAGCGTCGCCTCCTTGACCGCGGCGAGTGCCTCGCGCCGATCGATCACCGCGAGAACGTCGTCCGCCTCGACACGGTCGCCGACCTCGACGTTCACGTCGGTCACGACTCCCGCGATGCGCGGCAACATGTCGATTTCGCGCTCCGATTCGATCGGCTCGAGGGTCGACAGCGTTCGTACCATCTCGCGCTGCACGACGGGGGAGACGCGCACGCGGGGGGCCTCGCGACGCTGGATCTCGCTTCCGAAGGCCGGCTTGGAGCTCCCGCCGTCTTCCTTGGAGCAAGCGAACGCGAGGAGCCCGGTGAGGATCCCGGTGAGGAGGGCGGTTTGGTGCCGGTTCGGGGAGATCATACGGGGGGCGCAGGCGGGCGGGCGGAGGAGAGGCGTTCAGCGCTGGGGTGCGGAGCGCTACACTCCGCGGATGCGCGTACCGGAGTTGCCTATTGCACCTATTCTTATAGAGCGTTCGCCCTGGCGCGAGCCCCGGTTGCGATCGGTCTCGTTCCGATCACCCGACGGGGGGCAAAAGCTGTGTAGTCGCCGCGGTCGGTCGGAAGCGGCCGGAGGAGCCAGGTCCTCTTGACTGAGTCTTCGAAGGTCGATGTCGCCGAGGCCGGGCTCGCGGAGCCCGCCTTCCCCTGGGAACAGCCTATTTCGGCCCGCAGGCGTCTCGCCTACGCGCTCCTCGCCTGGGGCATGCTGCTCCTGTCCCAGCCAGGGCTCGGCAGGCCGCAGGGCTTTGGGCACTGGGCGTTCGTCGCCCTCGCCCCGTGGGCGCTCGCCTGCAGCCGACCCGGCAAGCGCGCGTTTCGCGTCGAGTGGTTGGCGGCGACGGTCGGACTGTGTGGGTTCGCCTTCTGGATGCGGCACCTGTTCTTGTGGGTCGTGTTCCCCATGGGGGCGGTCCCCGCGCTCTACCTCGCCGGCGCCGGGGTTCTGTTGCGCCGGCTCGCCCGCCGCTACCCGCTCGCGCTGGCGGTGCCGCTCGCCTGGATGCCGGCCGAGCTCGTGCGCTGGCACCTCAATGCACCTTTGAGCTTCGGCTGGTGGCGCGTCGGGACAATGGCGCACGACTCGGTGTGGATGCGCGGATCGGCCCGGCTGTGGGGCGTGTGGGGGCTCACGTACGTCTTCGCCGCCTTCGGCGGCTGGTGTGCGGACCTGTGGCGCGCGCGCAAGCTTCCGGTCGGAACGCCGTGGCCGCACGCGCAGCGGACGATTCACCTCGCCGGGCTTCTTCCCCTGGCGGCGGCGATCGCGCTCAGCATCGTCCTGACTCCACCCGTGACCCAGCCCGGGCCGCGAGTGCTCGTCGTGCAGCCCGGGATCGAGCAAGAGGTGAAGGCGTTCACCAAGGACGGGTTCAGGGAGGTCTTCGTGCCGATGGTGTCGTTGACGGTCGAAGGGCTCGCCGCGGCCACGGGCGAGCCCCCGGACCTGGTCGTTTGGGGCGAGACGATGTACCCCTGGCCCGTGCTCGGGGAGGGGGTGGCCCAGGCCTGGGACGATGGCGTGCGGCCGATCGGGTACGCACGCTGGACGCCTGACGACGACTACTTCGAGCGGGCGCTCGACCTCGAAGCGGCGATGATCGGCGGGTTGATCTTCGCTCGGCCCGGCGCGCTGCGCGGTTTTCCGTGGGACTTTGGCCCCGATCGGGTGCCGTTGATCCAGCGGCTGGCTGCCGTGGGGGAGCCTTGGGCAGGTGCCGCTGTGCGCGGGGAACGCTGGCTGCCGGAGGGCACGAGCTTTCTCTCGGGCGTCAACCACGTCGTCGTCCACGACGGTCACCTGCGGCGCCAGAACGTCGTCGGGCTCTGGAACGCGCGGGGCGAGAAGGTGGGGCTCGGCGGCAAGGTCCACCTCGTGCCGGGGGCCGAGGACCCGCGCGGCTTCCAGCACCTCGATTGGCTCATGGACGTGATGGAGGACGAGGGCGGGTACGTGCCGGACTTCCTCTCGGTCGAGGAGGCGGCGGTCGTTCCGCTCGAGACACGCGCCGGCGGGCGTTTCTCCGTGGGGCTCTCGATCTGCTACGACAATGCATTCGACGATCCCTACACCGCGCCTCTGAGGCGCGAGCCCGTCGATTTCTACGTCGTCGCCAGCAACGAATCCTGGTACCGGCGCAGCGTCGAGATGGACCATATGGTCGCCTTCACCAAGCTCCTCGCCGTGGCGACGGGGCGCACGATCGTGCGCGCGACCAACTCGGGCATCTCGACCGTCGTCGACGCGGACGGGTACGAAATCGCCCGGCTCGAGGTCGACGGCGAGGCGAAGATCGTGCGCGGCACCCTCCTGGCCGAGGTGCCCGTCCCCGTCCGCGGATCCGATGGAACGGCGCCCACGACCCTCTACGTGCGCACGGAGCGCTTCCAGCTCGTGCTGTGGTGGGTCGTGATCGTCGCGGCGGCATTGTGCGCCAGGAAGAACGGTAACCAGCGGCCCGAAGCGCGCTAACTCGGCCCGGAACGCTTGTACAGGTGCGCTTGACCGCTTTCTGAGCGCCCCCTATACTCGCGCCCGCTCCGAAGAGTTGGCGACGATCGACCGTAAGGTCCTTGCCGCTCAAGGTGTTACCCCAGATCCCCCCCGGGGCTCTCCGGAGTCCCCCGACGTCGCGACGCCGACCCCTCCCCCCCAACTGACCTCATGAGCCCGATCGGACGGATCTTCATCGTTCTGAACTTGGTCCTGGCCGTTCTGTTCCTCGGCTGGTCCGGAACCCATCTGGCCACCGCCCAGAACTACAAGCAGCAGGCCACTGACCTGCAAAACAAGTACGACACCGACGTCGCCGCCAAGGAAGACGAGATTTCCACGCTGCGGAGTGACAAGGGCAAGCTCGAGAGCAGTCTCGGCAACACGCGCACCGAGAAGGACGGTCTCGAGGACAAGAACACGCTCCTCACGACCCAGCTCGGCGAGGAGAAGCAAAACAACTCGACCCTGCGCTCCAGCGTGGACAGCATCGACGGCAAGCTCGCGCAGTACGCGACGGCGATCGATAACCTGCGCTCGCAGAACGAGCAGCTGACGACGGAGCGCGCCGCCGCCGACGAGGCGCGCCACCAGGCGGAAAACGCCCAGCAGGCCGCTGTCGAGGACGCCTCCCAGGCGCGCGAAGAGCTTGCGGAAGCGCAGATGCAGGTCGCGCAGCTCGAAAAAGACGTGACGTCGTCCACCAAGGAGGTTTCGAACCTCGAGACCAAGCTCTCGGTCCTAATCACACAGACCGGTGCGGACCCGAACCTCGGTCTCTCGATGCCCGTGATCGACGGCGCGGTGCTCAACGTCGACTACGACATCGAGCCTGGCCTCGTCGCCATCAACAAGGGCTCGAACGACGGCGTCATGCGCGGCTTCACGTTCGACATCTACCGCGGTGGCCAATACAAGGGCCAGGTGCGCGTCGAGAACGTCCAGAGCGGAATGGCGACCTGCGTCATCACCAAGACGTGGGAAGGCCGCACGATCAGCCAGGGCGACAGCGCCTCCACCCGTATCTGACCGTCTGAGGAGGACGCACCATGGCACGTAGTCGCAAGAAAGCGCCCGCCCGGGGCCGTTCCGGATCCGGTGGTGGAGGCCGCGCTCAATCGCGCAAGGCCACGCCGGCTCCCGAAGTCGAAGTCGTCGAGGAGGAAAAGGGCCTCGGCATGGACGACGGAATCGCGATCGTCACCGCGATTATTTTGCTCGTCGCGTTCCTGATGGTCGATCGCGGCCGGGGGATGTTTGGCGAAGGGATGTTCTTCAAGTAGGCGACGGTCGTCTGCAGTCACGCGAGGCGTGGATCGATTCGTTCGATCCGCGCCTCGTGGCGTTTTTGTCTCCTCGTTGCTCGTCACCAGGCCGCAGGCCAGGTGACGAGCAACGGGGCAAGCGGGAACGGGCACGGGAACCGGAACGGGAAGGTGAAGCGCGCCGGGGCCCGAAACGTCGCGGCCGCCGAGAACAAAAGGGCCCCAACCAACACCAACACCAAGGTTATCCACAACCGTCCAACACCCCACCCCCGACCCCCCCGACACAAAACCGTCAGGCGCGCTCTTCCGCGCTTGATTGCGGTTTCCAGAAGCCTAGACTCCGATTTCATGTGGGGGGCAAAACGCCCCCCTGGCGCGCGCAAATGGAGGGTGGAACTTGAGTGTCTTCAAGCCGATGGAGTGGGCGTTCGGACACCTCTCCGTCGACATGGGCATCGACCTCGGTACCGCCAACACGCTGGTGTGCGCGCGGGGACGGGGAATCATCCTCAACGAGCCGAGCGTTGTCGCGGTCAAGAAAGGCACCAACGAGGTGCTGCTCGACGGGATGGCGGTCGGCAACACGGCGAAGGCAATGCTCGGCAAGACGCCGGGCTCGATCGAGGCCGTGCGTCCCCTGCGCCACGGGGTCATCGCTGACTTCGACGTCACCGAGAAGATGCTCCGCTACTTCATCACGAAGGTGCACGAGGGGCGTCACTGGGTGAAGCCGCAGGTCGTGATCGCCGTCCCCGTCGGCATCACCGCCGTCGAGCGACGCGCCGTCATCCACTCCGCCGAGCGCGCGGGCGCGCGCCGCGTCTACCTGATCGACGAGCCCATGGCCGCGGGAATCGGGTGCGACATGCCGGTGACCGAGGCGCGCGGCTCGCTGATCGTCGACATCGGTGGCGGCACGACCGAGATTGCCGTGCTGTCGCTGGCCGGTGCCGTCGTCTCCACGTCCCTGCGCGTCGCGGGCGACGAGATGGACGAGGCGATCGGCAACCACCTGCGCCGCCAGCACAACCTCCTGATCGGCGAGCAGACCGCCGAACGCATCAAGCTCACCATCGGCTCGGCGTGGCAGATGGAGCAGGAGCTGTCGATGGAGGTGAAGGGGCGCGACTCGATCCAAGGCCTCCCGCGCCGCACCACGGTGACTTCGATCGAGATCCGCGAGTGCTTGACGCACCCCGTGCGGCTCATCTGCGAAGCGATCCGGGGCATCCTCGAGGAGGCCCCGCCCGAGATCTCGGCGGACCTCGTCGACACGGGCATCACGCTCGTGGGTGGGGGGGCGCTGTTGTACGGGATCACGAACTCGATTTCGGACCACCTCGGGGTTCCGGTTCGAGTGGCGGAGGATCCGTTGACGGCGGTGGCGCGTGGGACGGGGATCTTCCTGGACAAGCTCGACGTGTTCTCGCGGGTCTTGTCGACGGAAGAGGACATGTAGGCCCTTTGCCGCCGTGCCCCGCCGGCGGTTGGACTACCCACCCGTTCCCGTTCCCGCTTGCCCCGTCGCTCGTTACCTGGCCGCAGGCCAGGTGACGAGCGACGGGGCGAGCGGGAACGGGTCGGAATGACGGCCGCACGACAGGTCAAACTGCGCGGCGCGCCCAAGTGACTGTCGCCCCGCCACTCCCTACCATCCGTTCAGCGGCGGACCGGGGGGACCACAGCGAACTCCACCCGCCCAAGAACCGCGAGTTCCCTGTGACGCCCTCCCGCACGCGCACCTTCCACTGGACCCTCTGCCTGGTCCTCGCCCTCCTGGCGATCCGCCCGATCGCTCTGGTCGATCGCCTCTTCGCGATCGCACTCGCTCCGACGCGCGTGCTCGCCGAGCTCGCGGGCCCGATCGGTTGGCTCCAGAGCCGGCGGGTGCTCGCGGCCGGTCCTGGGGATGACGTCGTGCGGGCGGAGGTCGCGCGTCACCACGCGCTCGAGCAGGCGGTGCTCGACTCGGCGCTGCCGTCTCCGGGCTACCTGCCCGCGGGGGCGCGCGCGGTGCACGCCGAGGTCATCGGTCGGCGGCGGGACGATCTCGACACGATCGAGATCCGCGTCGAGGACATGGCTGGGCTGCGCGCCGGGCTTCCGGTCGTCAGCGGCGATTGCTTCGTCGGCTTGACCGAGGTGCTGCCCGACCCCGGTGATCCGCGCTACCGGCACGGCCTCGCGACGGTACGGCTGATCACGGCGCGCGACTCGCGGATCGGGGCGCTCTCGAGCGACGAGTCCTCGGGCGCTGCCACGTGTCAGATGGTCGTGGGCGCGCTCGCGCCGCGCGCGGACGCCTTGCATCTCGACGTGCACAACCCTGCGGACCGCTCCGTGCAGTCCGGCGAGGTCGTCGTCTATGAGCCCGAGGGCCTGCGCGAAGGCCTCGCCTACATCGCCAACGGGTTCCTGCTCGGCGACCTGGTGCTCGAGCCGGTCTACCCGATCGGCCCGCGGGGCGAGCCGATCGTCGAAGAGCGCTTCGCGAAGTCCGTGCTCGGCGTTCGTCCGCGGCTCGACTACGCGACCGGGCTCTACCAGGTGCTCGTGTTGACGCCCGACGCCGGCGCGGCCGGTCCGGCGCGACAGCGCGAGGACGTGCTCGAGGACGGGCTTTGGACCCTCGCGCGCATGCCGCTGCGCGGCGAGCCGTCGCCCTGGCGCGAGGGGCGCAAGCTCGGGATCGGCACACGCCACGGCGTGCGCGCGGGCGCGGCGCTCGCCTCGGGCGCGCGGCTGGTGGGGCGCGTGCTGCGCTCGGGGCCCGTCGCGGCCGATGTCGCCCTGCTCGCCGATCCCGGTTTCAGCGTTCTGGCGATCGCGATGGTCGAGACCGGCGGCGAGCCGACCGCGCACGTGCTCGGTCGGCTGCGTGGGCTGGGGCGCGCGCGCGACGGCACGCTGCGGTTCGAGTGGCCCGCCACGCTGCCGCTCGCGGGCGCGGGCGAGGTGCGAGCCGAGATCTGGACCGGATCGGGGGAGCGCGGCGTGCCGCGCGGGCTCTTGATCGGCGCGAGCGCGCTCCCGCGTGGCGCGGGGCCGCACGTGCTGCACGTGAGCCCGCCGGACGCGGGCGCGGAGCCCGCGCGGATCGCGGTGCGCCTCGGCGCGGGGGAGCGCGGCTCGTGACGCGCGCACGCTGGATCTCGTGGCTGATGCTCGCGGTGTGGGCGAGCTGGCTCACCGCGGCGCAGAGCGTTCTGGTCGCCAAGACCTTCCTCGGTGCGTGGGTGCCCGATGTCGGACTCCTGTTCGTCGTCGTGTGCGCGAGCCGTTTCGAGACGCGCGACGTGCCGCGCGCGGCGCTCCTGCTCGGCGTCGTGCGCTCGGCGTACACGGTCGAGTCGCCCGCGGCCGTGCTCGCCGGGTTCCTGGCGGCGAGCCTGGTCGTGCACGGCGTGCGGACCTACGCCGACGTCGCCGGCCCGTTGGCGCGCGCGGCGCTCGCGGCCTCGCTCGTCGTTCTCTTCGACGCTTGGCTCGTCGTTGCGGAGTCGCTGCGCGGCGGCGCCGATGCCGGGCGGGGCGCATCCGGGGTCGGCGCGGCCCTGCTGGGCGCTTCGCCCTCGTTCGCCGCCGGCGCGATCGCGACGGCGATCGTCGGCATCGCGTTCGGCGGCGCGCTCACCCACCTTCCCGGGCTCACTCCGCTGCGGAGGCCGCGATGGTGAGCCTGCGTCGATTCGGCCCGTTGATGGGCGCCGTCGTCGTCTTCCTCGTGTTGACCCTGTCGCGCCTGTTCGACATTCAGGTACGCGAGCACGACGTCTGGGCGCGTGAGGCCGTGAACCTCGTACGCTCGGCGACGATCGAGCCCTACCGGCGCGGCGAGATCACCGCGCGCGGCGGCGAGGTCCTGGTGCGCGACCAGGAGGTGTACGAGCTCGAGTTCGTGTGGCGCGACTTCCGCCGCGGGCACGCGCTCGGACAGGTGGCGATGCTGCGGTCGTTGCTCTTGATGCGACCCGTATCGCTCGAGGAGACGCGTGAATGGCTGCACGTCTGGGCCGACGATTTCTTGGCCCTGTCTCCGGCGGAGATCGATGCCTTCGGGCGCGGGGAGTCGATCGCCGTCGGCGAGAAGTTCGTCCCGCGTGCACCGGGCGAGAGCGCGCGCGCCCGGCGTGCCGCGGCGCGCGCGGAGCGGCGCTGGGGGCGCTCGCGCGACCTGCACTTCTACATCTACGCCCTGCTCGATCTCGACCGCCGTGAGCGGCGCGCGATCAACAAGTACCGCGACGAGGCTGAATGGGAGCGACCGTACGTCGAGCTGCAGGCGCTGATCGCCGGCGAGGAAGAGCGGCTCGATTCGGCGAAGATGGCGATCCGCGAGCGAGTGCACGCGCGCCTCGAGCAGTCGTTCGAGCACCTCGCGCGGCTCGCGAGCCGGATCGACTGGGCGACCCTACCCGACGTCCTCGCGCCGACCGACACCGGGCGGCTCATCGTGCTTCTCGAGAGCACGCGGCGCTACGTCGAGGACACCACGGCGGACGAGCTGTTTCGGCGCGCGGCGGGCTTCGGCGCCTCCCGGCTGGACGCGATCAACCTCGCGCGCTTGGACCTCGACTGGCTCCGGCGCTGCCTCTACTGGGACACGACGCGGCTCGAGGAGTGGATCGTCGCGCGCGGTGAGCTCTGGCCGCGGGCCGTCGAGGAGCACCTCGCCGGTCACGCGATCGCGCGCTTCAAGCTCGGCGAGGATCGCGCGGAGCCCGGCGACCGCGTGTTGAGCGGCCTCGCCCACGCTTTCCGCGCGCGCGCGGTGCGGCGCCGCGCGCAGGTCATTCCACGCGACTGGCGCCGGGTGAGCGACCTGGTCGTGATCGATCGCTTTCGCGGGCGCTTCATGGATACGGATGTGGTCCCCGACGCGTTGCTGGAGGATGTGCTCCCGTTCCAGGGCGACGACCTTCGCGCCGCGAGCGGCTCGGACCGCGAACGGCTCGGCTTGGCCCTGCGCTCGACGGGGCTCGTGAACCCCTACGACGCCGTCCAGGACCTCTGGGATCTGGCGGCGCCGCGTCGGCTGACGTGGGATCCCGAGGACGAGGTGACCGTCACCGACGTGCTCCTCGCCTGGGACCGGCTGCTGCAGGAGCGCATCGCCGCGATCTTCGAGCACATGCCCGAGCGCGTGCAGCTCGCGAGCGACTTCGTCGACGCCGCGCTCGAGGATCGTCCGTTCGTCGTGCGTGACCGGGGCGCACGCCCGCAGCGCATCGCCACCGATCCGCCCTACGACCTCGTGCATCTGGTGACCCGCCACCCCCCGCGCTACGCCGGCTTTCACGTTCGGAGCACGACGCGGCGCGTGCCCGCCGCGTTCCACGATTCCGAACGCGAGCATCCCGTGGCGCGCGAGCTGATCGGCCGCGTGCGTGCGCCGTACCTTGTCAATCTGTTGAAGGCGCGCGAGTTCGAGCTGCAGCTCTTCGAGCTGCAGCGCAAGCTCAAGCTCTTGGAGGAGGACCGGGCCGAGATCCTCGACGCGATCGAGAAGACCTACCACGCGGGCGAGTTCATGGGTGGGAGCGGCATCGAGGGCTACTTCAACGACGAGCTCACCGGCATCAACGGCTACCGCGAGAGCCAGGGGCTGCAGGACCAGCGCGAGGGCAACCGCGCGCCGATCCACGAGCCGCCGCGCGACGGCCACGCGCTGACCATGACCTTGGACCTCGAACTCTCGCGCGTCGCGCAGGCGGTGCTCGAGCATCCCGAACCGACGCCGGCGGACGAGGAGCGCCCCGACCGCGTGTGGTGGGCGCACCCCGTCGGGGCGATCGCCTTGATCACGCCGGCGGGCGACGTCCTCGTCGCGGCGTCGACTCCGCTCGAGCCGGGAAAGGTGCCCGGCCCTGGCCAGGACGGGCAGCGGCTCTTCGCCCACGAGCGCACGCTGCGCCAGTACACGTTCCACCCACCCGGCTCGGTCTTCAAGCCGTTCGTGGCCGCGTGGGCGATCGAGAAGTACGGCGCGTCCGCCGAGAATTTCATCGCCGATTGCGTCGTACAGGAGGGGGACCACGCGGCCGGGTTCGGCCGCATGCACTGCCATGCGCGCTGGGGCCACGGCGAGGGCATCGATCTTCACAACTCGCTCGTCGTCTCGTGCAACAGCTACTTCGCGGCACTCGGCGAGCTCATCTATGACGGGGCCGAGATGCGCGAGATGGCCCACGCGTTTGGCTTCAACCGCCCGACAGGCATACGTTCGATGGGGGACGGTCGGACCGGTCTCTTCGAGAACCACGAGTCGCGCGGCTTCCTGTCGGGAACGGGACCGGACTCGGACGTGCTGCGCCAGCGGCTGGCGAACGGCTTGGCGCACATCTCCTCGACGCCGCTGCAGGTTGCCCGGGCCTACGCGGGGCTGTCGACCGGCGACCTGCCGGAGCTGCGGCTCGTCTCGCACGTCGAAGGCCAGGAGCTCCCGGCCGTGAGCGAGCGTTTGCCGATCGGCGCGCACGCGCTCGAGATCGTCCGGCGCGGTCTGGCGGACGTCGTGAAGTCGGGGTCGGCGTCGGGCAAGAGGCTCGACGAGGAGTCGCTGGGCTTCACGTTTTCCGCCAAGACGGGCAGCGCCGACTACATCTCGGAGGGCCTCGTCCCCGTCGAGCCGCGCGCGCCGCTCGCGAGCTACACGTTCGACACGGGGGTGCGCAAGCACACCTGGGTTGCCGGCTGGTTCCCCTCCGAGAACCCTGTCGCGATCCTCGTCGTCTACCTGCACGACACCTCGACCACATCGAGCCACAGTGCGGTCTACGTCGCCTCCCAGTTCCTGCGCACGCCCGAGGTGCGGCGCTTCGTCGAGATGGGGGGGCGCAGCGAGCGATGACCGATCTTCTTTTGGCTCTGCCCCGACGCGTCTTCTCGCGCCGTCACGTGCGCCCGCACGAGCTCGACTGGCACATCCTGTTGATTGCCATGGGGCTCCTCGCGATCGGGATGACGTTCGTCAGCGCGATGGACGGCTCGGTCGCCAACGAGACCTCGGACTCGGTCAACTTCGCCGGGCACAGGCAGAAGGTGTTGGTCACCCTGCCGCTGATCCTGGTCGGCATGTTCATTCGCCCGACATTCCTCAAGCGCAACGCGCACTGGCTCTACGTCGGCACGCTCCTGCTCGTCGCCCTCGTGCCGTTCATCGGCGAGGAGCGCAACAACGCCAAACGCTGGATCCAGCTGCAGTTCTTCGACCTGCAGCCGTCCGAGCTCGCGAAGCTCGGGCTGATCCTGATGCTGGCCAAGCTCCTGCACTCGAACCCGCTCGAGGACACGGGGGACTGGCTGAAGCCCCTCGCGGCGGCGCTCCTGCCGATGGGGATGGTCGCGATGCAGCCGGACCTCGGCACCGCCCTCACGATCGTCCCGGTCAGCATCGGCATGCTCTACCTCGCCGGCGGCAGCGCGCGCGTGATCGCGTGCCTCGCGCTGGTGGGCGGGCTGCTCGCTTGGGGCACCGTCGAGGGCGGTTTCGTGCGCGAGTACCAGCTCAAGCGCATCGATACGTGGCAGCAGTCGTTCGACCAGGAGGGCCTGGTCGGCCTCAAGGACGGCTCCGGGTTCCACATCTACCACGCGCGCGTCGCGGCCGGAAACGGCGGCTTCTACGGCCGCGGTTTGGGTGAAGGGGTCGCGAACGAGACGGGCTTTCTTCCCGAGCGCGACAGCGACTCGATCTTCGCGGTGATCGCCGAGGAGGCGGGGTTCCTCGGGACGTCGTGCCTCCTGCTCTTGTACGCGGCGATGGTGCTCCTGTTGATGGGGAGTGCGTCGGGTCTGCGGGACCGGTTCTCGCGCCTCGTGGTGGGCGGCGTCGCGCTGTACTTCGGCGCGCACCTGTTCATCAACGTCTGGGTGAACGTCGGCTTGCTGCCGATGACGGGGTTGACGTTGCCGTTCTTCTCGACGGGGGGCTCGTCGTTGCTCGTGACGTTCCTGGCGCTCGGGATCGCACTGGGGCTCGCCTCGCACCACGAGGCGAGTCTCGACCGGGACGCGTTCCGGGCGTATTGAGAGGGCTGCTCCGCCGTCGTCGAGCAGCGCGACGGGCGCTCCCGTGTCGCTCGACGCCCAAGCGTGGCGTGTGCATGCGAACTCGGGATAAGACCGCAACTGTCTGCATCACACCACTAGCAGCCCGTTGAAGAAGTGCTTCGGATGCCAGGGCGACAGCATCCGCGTCCGGTTGGCGCCTGGAAACGTAGGCGAATTCGTGGATTCGGGGAGGCTTTCAGGTGCCGACCGGGCGTGGAGG
>JAAELL010000253.1 GCA_024226735.1 bacterium
ACGCGCGCCTCGACACTCACTACCTCTTGCCCCTGATGGCCGACCTGCGGCGGCTCTTGGAGGAGCGCGGCCGGTCGATGATCGTCGAGGCGGAGTGCCGGCGGCTCGAACAGCTCGAGCCCGCGCCGATCACGTTCAACCCCGACGAGTGGGTCAAGGTCAAGGGGGCGCGGGCCCTGTCGCCGATCTCGCGCCAGGTGCTGAAGGAGCTGTTCGCCCTGCGCGAGGAGCTCGCGGACAGGTGGGACTCCCCGCCGTTCCGAGTGATGAACAACCCGCTCCTGGTCCTGCTCGCGCACGAGCGCCCGCGCAGCCCCCGCAAGCTGTCCCAGGTCAAGGGCTTCAGCCAGCGCCTGATGCGCAAGATGGGCGACGAGGTGCTCGCCGCGGTCGCGCGCGCGATCGAAGCGGGGCCGCTCGAGCGCTTCCCGACGCTACCCAAGAAGGACGGCACCGCCGGCCTGAGCGAGATCGAGGTCGACCTCTACGACCGCCTCAAGCGCTGGCGCAAGGGCGTCGCGGACAAGGAGGGCATCGAGTCCTCCTACCTGCTGAATCGACACGTCATGTCGCGCCTCGCCAAGAAGCGCCCGCGCAGCGTCGAGGAGCTCGGCGCGGTCGAGGGGGTCCTCGACTGGCAGCTCGAGCGCTACGGGGACGGTCTGGCGCGACTCGTCGCCCAGTTCGAGAAGGCGGTCGCGCGCGGCGAAGTGCCGCGCAGAAAGCCCTGGAAGCGGGGCTGA
>JAAELL010000254.1 GCA_024226735.1 bacterium
CCATGCGCGCACGTCGATTCCGGCCTACGTCCCCTGACACGGATCCGCGCGTCGTGTTCTAGTGGTGTGATGCAGACACTTGCGGTCTTATCCCGCGTTCGCGTGTGCGTGCCACAAGGCGCAGCGGCAATGCAACTTCGCTGCCAATACGGTGATACTGGGATTGGTCGCAGGAGCCGCAACGCCGTGGCGCGTGCATGCGGGCCGGGACACGACTGCGAATGTCTGCATCACACCACTAGCATGCTCCAGCCGATCGGCCTCCTCCTCCTCGCCCCCCCCGTCCTCGCGCAGGTTCAGGAGGGTGACCTCCTGGTCCACACCGGCCCCCCCGAGGAGATCCGCCACTTCCAACCCGACGGCACGCTCGTCGCGCAGACAGCGACCGACGGGGCGAATCGCTGGACGGGCGCGACGTTGACCCGCGGTGGTCTGTGGGCTGCGGCGCACGAGCTGCCGGCCACGGGAGTCAAGCTGTTCGACGCGACGGGCGTCGAGTTGTTGGACTTTCCAACGCCCGAAGTGCTGCTGCCCGGAGAGGTCAACGAGTTCTCCGACGGCACGCTCGCCGTGCTGGATCGAATGGAGGACAACGTCGACTACTACACGCCACAAGGCGTGCACATCGGATTCGTCGACTTGCCGAACCAGACCGAATTCGTGGCCGGAGCGATCGACGCCAACGACGAGCTGTGGTTGGCCAACCGGGCCGGTAGTACGATCTGGCGTGTCCACCGGGACGGATCCCTGCTCGACGTCTTCACCGCCGGCAACACCCCATGGGACGTCGTCGTCGCCGACGACGGAACCCTGTGGACGATGGGGAGGGCCAGCGTGACGTCGATGGAAGGACGAGTCCGCCACTACACCCCGGACGGCACGCTCCTGAGCGCGTTCGATCTGCCGTTCCTCGCATCGGGCATCGGCCTCGCCCCGGACGGGACCCTCTGGCTCTCCAATGCGAGCACGATCCTGAACTTCACTCCGAGCGGCACACAGATCGGACAGTTCTCCGCCGGCAACGCGGTCCAACTGTTCACCGTCGCGCGCGGCACGCTCGGGTCGCGCTACTGCTCTCCCGCCAACGCCAACTCGAGCGGCGTGCCGGCCCGTATCACCGCCGAAGGCAGCCTGTCGGTCGTCGCGAATGACCTGATGCTGCTCGCCGAGGACGTGCCCGTGGGCGAGTTCGGCTACTTCCTCGTCGGCTCGAACCAGGGCCAGGCCCAGCCCCCCGGCAGCCAAGGCGTCCTCTGCCTCACCTGCGGCTTCCAGGGCTGCTCCGGCATCGGGCGCTACACCACCAACATCTTCCAGGGTCCGGTGGGCACGCTCGCCGTCGACTTGACCGCGCTGCCGCTCAGTCCGCCGCAGCCGGTGCTGCCCGGCGAGACGTGGAACTTCCAGGCGTGGTTCCGCGACCTCGGCTCGAACAACTTCACGGATGCGGTGTCGCTCACTTTCCTCTGAAGCTCGCGACGACGGCCGATAGCTACAGAAGACTCCGCTCCGCGTCCTGCAGCTTCGAGCGGATCGTGTCGCGCGCCGCGCGGAAGCGAAGGAGCATCTCCTCGCGCGCCAACTCCACGTCGTCCGAGGCCGGGTCCGGGATCGGCCAGTGCAGCCGCTTGGCGCCGCCAAGAAACGCCGGGCAGACTTCCTCCGCGCAAAGCGTGATCACGACGTCGACCGCCTCGGGGTTGACGTCCTGTACAGACGTCGACGCGTGCGTCGTGAGGTCGATTCCCACCTCGCGCATGACCTCGACCGCGTAGGGATTGACGCGTGAGGGCGCGCTGCCGGCGCTGGCCACGGTCGCCGCGGCACCGAAGAGCTCGCGGGCGAGCCCCTCGGCCATCTGGCTACGGGCAGAGTTGGCGACGCAAAGGAAGAGGAGGCTGGGAGACATGTTGATCGGACGCGGGGTTCCGTGGAGACTCGTGCGCGTATCCTCGCCCACCCCGGTCACATTTTCGAGCACCTGTCGCATACGCCGGAATGAGCGCCCGTCCTGCCCATGCCGCGCCGGCCCTCGCGCAGATCCTGCTCCTTCGTCGTCCACAAGGCCGCCGGGCGCGCGACGCTCGACGTGTTCTGTGCACACTTCAAGATCGATCCCCGCGCCCCGGGACCCCGATGCCGCAGCGTTCGTGAGCGGCCGCCGCGGCTAGTGAATCACCGGCTGTGCGACTCGTCGATCCACTTCTCCTCGGGCTCGGACCAGCTCGAGACGAGGCCACCTTCGAAGTGGACCTCGCGGCCGATGCGCGTGCGGAAGAGCTGGAACGTACGGTGGGTCTCGGGCGGCGTCGCGTTCTCGACGCCCTCGGCGACGGCGCGCTCGTACTCGTACATCTCGGCGCGGTACTCGGTGGCCGACTTCTCCTCGCGCACCGTGTCCTTGTGCGTGACGTGGAAGTACCAGACCTCGGTGTCGCCTATCAGTTCCGTGCGGTCCGCGTTGCCGAGCGCGAGGTAGACCTGTGTCTTGTCGAACCCCTTGTCGATGCGATTCGATTTGATGAACGCCTGGACCTCGAGCGCGTACGAGTCGAACAGCTCTTGGTTGTCGTCGATCCGCGCCTGAGTCGCGCTACAGGCGGAGAGGGCGAGGAAAGCCACCGCGGTGGCCAGGCGGGTCCATCGATCGGGGTGCATGGTCGTTGCTCTTCGTCGAGACGGGGTGATCGTTCGAGGCCCCGGGAGTGACGGAGCCGTTCGATTCGCTCCCCTTCGACGCCGAAGCAAGCGCCTCTTGAACCATTGGCGAAAACCCTCTTTGAGACGCTACCGCGTCCACTCGACGTCGCCCGCCGTGATCAGCTCGACACCGCGTAGCGTCAGCCGGCGCACCCTCTGGCCGCCCGCGTCGGTCAGGAACACGCCCCCGACCTTGGCCCCTCCTTCGAATGCCGCGTTCTCGAACGCCGCCACGGCGATGTGCGCGCCGTCCGGCGACCAGCACGCGATCTCCGCCCCGTGGTCCGGGCTGACGTCGATCGCCAGCTCGCTCGAGCCATCCACCGCTAGGACGCGAATCGAGACGCCTCCGCCCAGCTCGCCGCGTGCGTCGAGGTGCTTGGCGAGCACCTTCTTCCCGTCCGGACTGAACCGCGGGTACCAGTAATACTGCTCTCGCCTGCGTGCGAGCGAGCGCAAGGCGCTGCCATCCGCGGCGGACAGGAAGAGCTGGGACCCCGTCCAGTGCGCGTGCGTGTCCCAGTGCATCGCGAGCCGCCCGTCCGCCGCGACGTCCCACACGTCGTACTTCGCCGGTACGGCGAGCTCCTCGGTCTTGCCATCAGCGAGCGTCAAGCGCCACTTATCCGTCTCCTGCTGCCAGTACTGCTGGCCCGAGTAGTGCCGCGGAGTTGCGCCCCCCGATCGACGATCAGCGCGTCCGAGGTCGGCAGCCACACAGCTGAGTTGTAGCCCGCGAGCTCGATCGGCTCGACGCCCGGCGAGCTGGCCACGACCCTCACCGTGCCGTCGGATCCGCTGATCGCGTATCGAGTCCCGTCCGGCGCCGCACGGGCCGTCGCCCCTCCGCGCATGATCGTGTCCCAGCGACCCGACTCGAGGTCGACACGGAACACGCCGTACTGCTCCTCGTCCGTGCCGACTCGCACGCCGCCGTAGAACAGGAGCCGACCGTCGAGCGGCTCGTCCAGAGACTCGTCCGGTCGCGCCCAGACGACGCTCGCCCGCGGCGCCTCCTCCTCGATCGTGCTCGCGGGCCGGCCGTCCGCGGTCGTGCCGTCGAGCCGCTCGTAGCCCTCGGGGTCGAGGGGCAGCGTCATGGTCTGCGTCGACGTCCCCGGGATCCAGCCGATCTCGCGCTCGAAGCGACGGTACTTCCCGTCCGGAGCCGAGGCGCGGATGCCCAGGCGGTCGCAGGCATAGACCGGAGCGGAGAACCGCCCGCGCTCGCCAGTCACGCGCTGGGCGCGGCCGAGGAACCGGCCGTCGCGCCAGAACGAGAAGATCACCGTAGCTCCCGCGATCGGCTTCGCACTGCCCCCGACGACGACAGTGCCCTCCACCGCTCGTGGCTCGGTCGCTGTCCACGCCAGGTGCGGCGGCGGCGCGTCCCCAACTGCCACCGTCCAGCGCTGGAGGGCCGCACGCGCGTCGTCGAGCTCGACGATGAGCTCGGTGTTCGAGCTCGCCCCGCGAATCACGAAAGCGCCCTCCGCGTCGGTCTCGATCGAGTCCGGCCAGGCGCGCAAGCCGGTCGGGGGTTCGACGAAGGGATAGCTGTCGTCTTCGCCGCCGACCGTGCGCAGGCTGCGAACCGACAGCCGCGCCCGCGCCAACGGCTCGCCTCCGGCATCGACGAGGCGCCCTTGGATCGGCACTTCATCGGGGATCGTCAGCTCAACCTCGTGCGGACGCGAGCCGGCCTCGAGATAGCGGAAGGCGAGGCCGCGCCCGGGCGTGTAGACGAAGAGCTCCAGCGCAATGCCCACTTCCGCGTCGAGCCGCGGGATGCGCAGGAGGAAGCGCCCATCCGCGCCAGTCCTCGCCCTTCCCACGGCCTGCGTCGCGAGGCTGCCCGCGAGCGGGTGATCGGCGGCGCGCCGCGTGAGGTGGACGGCGCCCGCTTCCGCGTCCGCGACGGGCCGCCCGTTCGCATCGACGGCGCGCCCTTCGATCGTCACATCGTCCGTACCGGCGGCCGAGCGACGGACCATCGGCGCGTGCACGGGTGCGCGCAACAGGTCGGGCGCGGCGATCCCCGCGCTGGCGATGTTCGTGGCGCTCAGGGCAGGATCGGTTGCCGCCGGGCCTTCCTCGGAGGGCGCCGCGATCCCAAGCGCCGCCACGAGAACGGCAGCGGCACTCGCGGCGACCAGGGCCCCCCCCGTCCAGGACCCGACGGACACCGCGGCTTCGCGGCCACGGGCGGCCCCGCGCACGAGGGGGAGGAACGCGACGCACCACGTCTCGCGCCCGCCCCAGCTCACATCGAGGTCGGCGCGCAGCGTCTCGAGCGCGCGCTTGATGCGGCTGCGGACGGTCGCGGCCGGCACGCCCTGTAGCGCGGCGATGCGCGCGGGTGATTCCTGCTCGTAGTAACGCAACAGGATCGTCGAGCGCGCGGGTTCCTTCAGTGCAAGCACCGCGTCGACGAGGGTGCGCTGCAGCTCCGCGTTCTCGACGAGACGCGCCGCGGACGGCGTCGCCTCCTCGCGCGCGACGGCACGCTCGCGCCCCAGGCGGCGGCTGGCCGCCCGCTGCTGCAGGCGGGCGAAGTTCCCGAGGACCCGCCCCAGCCAAGGACGCAGCGGTCGGTCGAGCCCGGGCTGGCGGCGCAGCGCGGCTTCCCACGTGTCTTGGACCGCGTCCTCGGCGGCGGCCGGATCGGGGATCAGGTGGTGCGCGAGGCTCTTGACCCAGGGGGCGTGCTCGAGGAGATGACGGGTGCGTTCGGGCTCTTGCATATCGGCTCTTCCATGCCGCTGACGCCCCAGCGTTGCAGACAGATCCAGTTTCTTGAACCCCCGCGGTTCTTCTTGTTGGAGCCCCCCGCTCGATCTCGCTCTCCCCCCCGACAGAGGATCGAAGAGTCCTCCTACGGCTCGCCTCACATCCACCACTCAGTTGGAAAGACCGCGATCGTCCACACCGACAACCCGTCGCCCAGCGCGGACGCGGTGCTGTTCAAGCACGGTGACCCGATCCTGGCCGAGGGGGACCCGGCGCCCGGAACGGCCGCCCAAACGGTCCTTGAACTGCGCGACTGCGACCTCAACGACAACCTCGCCGTTCTCACTGAGCTGACGGGCGGCTTCGCCCTGTACTACGCCGCACCGGGAACCCGGCCGTCAGCGAGGCCTTCGACGTCAGCCTGACCAGCGCCAACGCGTTCGGCGTCCGGACGTCCGACGCTCCCGCGGGCCAGTTCGCCTACTACCTCGCGTCGATGAACACGGGCGCCTTCCCGTTCCCCGGCGGGAGCCAAGGCGTGCTGTGTTTGTCCAACCCCATCGCACGCTTCGTCACGCAGGTCGGCCAGATCGCTCCGAACGGGACGTTCACCCGGCCGATCGACCTGACCGCGATCCCGATGTCGCCTCCCGTCGCCGTCGCGCAGGGTGATACGTGGCACTTCCAGTGCTGGTTCCGCGACCAGAACCCCGGCTCGACGAGCAACTTCTCGCGACCGGTTTCGGTGACCTTCCGGTGAGACGCTAACCCGAAGCCGATTCGTGTTGGCCGCCGCGATCCCCTGGGTTCGCGGCGGCCTTTCGTCGACTCGGGTGGACGGAATGGAGAGAGCGGACTACGTTCATGGGCGTGAGCCTCGATGCACGCCACGCGACCGAGCTGTTGAACCGGATGCACTCCGGAGACGTGGGCGCCGCCGATGAGCTGTTTCCGCTCTTGTACGAAGAGCTGAGGAACGTCGCCGGAGCCTGCATGGCGCGCGAGCGGACCGACCACACGCTGCAGCCGACCGAGCTCGTCCACGAGATCTGGTTGCGGACGCTCAGCGGCGAAGAGATGCGCCAGTTCAACGGCCGCGCGCACTTCGTCCGCGCCGCGGCACGCGCGATGCGCCACGTCCTGGTCGACCACGCCCGCGCCCGCCAGGCGCAGAAACGCGGCAGCGGCGAGCCCGTCGTCGCGCTCGACGCGGTCATGCACTCGTTCGAGGATCGCGGCCTCGACGTCGTCGAGCTGAACGACGCGCTCGAGTGGCTGCAGAGCACGGACGCCGAGCTGGCGCGGATGGTCGAGCTGCGCTACTTCGCGGGGCTGTCCATCGCCGAGACGGCCGAAGTCCTCGACGTCTCGACGACGACGGTCGAGCGCGGATGGCGCGTCGCCCGGACGTGGTTGCGGCGTGCGCTGCCGGAAGCCGGCGAAGCGACGTGACGCTCGATTCGATGGGTGCAGCCGCGTGGTCGCGCCGTGGAGGTCTCGCGTGAGGCCTGCGCGCCGCGAGACCCTCCTCGAGCGTGACCTCGGCGGCGTCGATCCCTGCGCCCAGAGGCAAGCTGTGCTCGACCTCGCCCTCGTCGCCCGCCAGCATCTCGAGCCCGACCGCCAAGAGGCGCGGCTCGTCACCGAGCCGCTCCTCCGGGTCACGCCTGCGCGACCCGGGCGTGCGCTCCAGCACGTCCTCGAGCGCACCACGCACGCGCGTCCAGCCCGTCTTGTCGAGGTCGGGGAAAGGGCATCGAGCCATGTCCTCCCATGGTACCGGAGCGGTGCGCGCTGCCGGATGACGGCGAAGCGAGGCGCGCTGGCCACCGCGTGTGCCGCAAGGGCGCGCGTCTCCGTCCCCCAAAGTATCCGCCCCTTCAAGATCGCCCTCCGCGGTCGCGCGCGAACGCCACGCGTGCAATCGGGGTTAGAGCTGTGATTCTTCGCCTCGATCACTTCGAGTATGATCGCGCGCGAATGGTCCACCTGACGTCGCGAGTCGCCGCCCTCCTCCTGCTCGCCCTGGCCTCGTGTGGAGGCGGTGGCGGCGGCAAGAAGCACATCAAGGTCTTTGCGGCCGCGAGCCTCCGCGACGCGCTCACCGAGCTCGCGCGCGACTACCAGGAGCGCACGGGGACCGAGCCGATCCTCAACCTCGGCTCGTCCGGCCTCCTGGCCGTGCAAATCGAACGCGGCGGGCGCGCCGACCTCTTCTTGTCCGCCGGTGAGCGAGAAGTGGAACGGTTGATCACGGCGGAGCTCGCCCTCGCGGACACGCGCGTCGACCTCTTGTCGAACCAGCTGGTCGTCATCGTGCCGACGGGCGGACGGAAACTGACTTCGGCCGCCGACCTCGATGGGCCCTGGCTCGAACGTCTGTCGATCGCCAACCCCGACGGCGTCCCCGCCGGTCGCTACGCCAAGGCCTGGCTCGAGGACACGGGACTCTGGGAAGGCGTGAAAGAGCGCCTCCTGCCCGGGCTCGACGTCCGTGCCGCACTCGCGGCGGTCGAGCACGGAGGAGCGGACGCCGGCATCGTCTACCGCACGGACGCGGCGTTGAGCTCGGACGTCGAGGTCGCCTTCGAGGTCCCGATCGAAGAGGGTCCGCGCATCCTGTACCCCGCCGTCGTCCCTTCCGGTCGCCCGCGGATCCACAAGGCTCAGCGGTTCCTCGACTTCCTGCGAGAGCCGAGTTCGGCGAGCGTCTTCGAACGCTATGGTTTCGTCGTCCATCAGCCAAAATAGGCCGCAGCGGACGATCGATGGAAAGCTGGTCGGAAGCCCTCATCCCACTCTGGCTCAGCCTCAAGATTGCGGGCCTCGCAACTCTGTTGACGGTCGTTCCGGGAACGCTTTGCGGGCTCGTGCTCGCGCGGCGCAGCTTTCCAGGCAAGGCGATCGTCGAGACGATCGTCGAGCTGCCGCTCGTGTTGCCCCCCACCGCCGTCGGGTTGGCGCTGCTCTCGCTCCTCGGACGGCACGGTCCGCTAGGCCGCGAATCCCTCGGTTTCGACCTGCACCTGATCTTCACGTGGAAGGGCGCGGTCCTCGCGTCGGCGGTCATGTCGTTTCCGCTCGTGGCGCGCACCGCGCGCGTCGCGTTCGAGGGCGTCGATCCGAGGCTCGAGTGGATGGCCGCGTCGCTCGGCATGTCGCGCATGCGGGTCAAATGGGCCGTCACGCTGCCCCTCGCCGCGCGTGGATTGACGGCGGCGACCCTGCTCGGCTTCAGCCGTGCGCTCGGTGAGTTCGGCGCGACGGCGCTCGTCGCGGGCAACATCCCGGGCCGCACGCAGACGCTCGCTATCGCCATCTTCGATGACATCCAGAACGGGCGCAACGAGCGCGCGATGATCCTGCTCGCGATCGCCGTCGTCCTGGCGTTCGCCGCCGTATCGACGGTGGGTTGGCTGCACCGCAAGGACCAGAGGCTACGCTCGAAGACGTGACCGACCCCCTCTTCGACATCCACCTCGAGACGAAGCTCGCGGAGTTCTCGCTCGACTACCGGCTCGCGTCCGACGCGCGTTGCGTGGGGGTCTTCGGCCCGTCGGGCGCTGGCAAGACGACGGTGATCGAGTGCATCGCGGGCTGGCGCCGAGCGAGCGCCGGCCACATCCGCGTCGGAGGACGCACCCTGTTCGACTCGCGCACCGGCGTCCACGTGCACGCACGCGATCGCGGGATCGGCTACGTCCCCCAGGACATCCTCCTCTTCCCGCACTGGAACGTCATCGAGAACGTCACCGCCGGCGTCCGCGGTGGGAGCGACAACGGCGATTGGACCGAACGCGTACTCGACCTGCTCGAGCTCGCGCCGATGCGCGAGCGGCCGGTCAACGAGCTGTCGGGTGGTGAGCGGCACCGCGTCGCGGTCGCGCGCGCGCTGTGCTCGCAGCCCGCGCTGCTCCTGCTCGACGAGCCCCTCTCCTCGCTCGATCCGCCGCTGAAGCGCCGGATCCTGGGTGACCTCGTGCGCGTGCGTGAGGAGTTCGGCATCCCGATGCTGCTGATTTCCCACGACGTGATCGAAGTCCAGGTCCTGTGCGACCTGGCCCAACGCCTTCAGTCCGGCACGGTCCGCGCCGAGGGACTCCCGAGCGCCGTCCTCGGTGGAACGGGAAACGGCGACACGCTGACTGACCACGAGAACGTGCTGCGCGGCGAGGTCGTCGGCATCGATTCCGGAGTCGCGCGCGTGCGGGTCGGCACGGGCGTCGAGGTGTGCATGACCGGCGGCTCGCTGAAGACTGGGGATCGCGCGATCGTCGGCCTGCGCGCCGACGAGGTCCTGATCGCGATCGGCACGCCGACAGGACTCTCCGCCCGCAATGTCCTGCCGGGCCGCGTCCGGTCGGTCGACGAGGGAGCGAGTTCCGTCGGAGTGCACGTCGACCTGGAACCGGAACGTGACGACGGCCTGACGCTCGTGGTCAACGTGACCCGCGGCGCCGAGCGAGAGCTCGGCCTCGCTCCGGCGCGTGAGGTTCAGGTCGTGATCAAATCGCGGTCGCTGCACCTGATCACCAAGCTGAATCGGTAGGTACGGTACCGCGACAATTCAGCGTCCCTTGCGGATGACCGAGCCGACGTTCTCGCCGTTCAACGCCGCCGTGACCTGGCCGCGCTTCATCCCGTTGATGATGCGCACCTCGGTCATCGAGTTCGCCCGATCGAGGTACTCGAGCACCGCGCGCTCGACGACGATGTCATCTTGACCGCTGTCGAGGAGCTCCCGCGCGGTGATCTCCTCGATCAGCTTCGCGTCCGGGTTCTTCTTGGGATCATCCGTATAGAGCCCGTCCTCGTCCTTGATGTAGATCACGCCCTTGGCGGCGAGGAACTCGGCCATCAGGTACACGCCCGCGTCGGTGCGGTTGGCCGGAATGCGGCCGACCTTGGGCGGCTTCTCCCAGAACTCGAATGGCGGCATGCCCGACATGATCGGTATGACGCCCATCCGCATGAACAGCGGGAGCTTCTCGAAGTCCTCCGCGTAGACCATGATCCCGCCGTGCTGGGCCAGCAGCATCTGCAGCATCCGCGCGTTCTGGACCGGAATGCTCGCGCCGACTTTGGCGAGCATCGCGGTCGGCAAGCCGAGGTCGAGCGCGACGGCATACGCATGCCGCGCGCGCGTGCCGCCGCCGGTGCAGAGGATGTACTCGTGCCCGTCCTTGCGAGCCTGGACGAGCTCTTCGAGGATCGGATTCACGGCCTCGGCACCACGGTCCATGATGCTCTGCCCGCCCATCTTCAACACCCAGACGTCGGGCATGACGGGCACGATCGGCTTGAGGTTCTCCTCGGCCGCAAGCGTGTCGAGGGTCGTTCCCTGCTTCCCGTCGAAAAGGTTGTCGAGCCCCTCGATCCAGATCTTTCCGTCGCGCTTGGTGGTCATGCCCGATTCCTCTCGGCGCTGCGGTAGACGCGCGTGCCCACGGGCTTGCCCTGCAGGAAGTCGCGCAACATCTGAGGCTTCAATCCGTTGATGACGCGGAACGAGGAGAGCAAGCGCGTGTTCTCGAGACAGCGCAAGACCTCGACCTCGATCGGGAGCTCGGGCAAGTCGCGCTCGAGCAGCTCCGCGGCGGAGATCTCGTCGATCTTCGCGGCGTTCGGATTCTTGCGCGGATCCTCCTCGAAGATCCCATCGACGTCCTTCACGAACACCATCTGCGGCGCGCCGAGAAGCTCCGCCATCAGGAACAGGCCCACGTCCGAGCCGTTCTCTGGAAGCCGCCCCTCCCGCGCCGGGGGCTCCCACGCGTGGTACGGGGGCTGGCCGATGCAGATCGGGATCATGCCCTTGGACAGGAACAGCTGCAGGTCCTGAAAGTGCTCCTTGATCAGCGTGACCGCTCCGTGCGGGGCGAGCAGGAACTGAAGCATGTCGCGGTTCTGCTCCTCGATGCCGCCGACGATGCGCGCAAGGCCGCCGACGGGTAGGCCGAGGTCGAGCCCGATCATCAAGGTGTGGCGCGCGCGGGCGCCACCGCCGACGCCCAGGACGAACTTGTAGCCCTCGTCGGAGATCTCGGCGATCGTCTTCGTCAGCGGGAGCAGGGCGTCGGCACCGCGGTCCATGATGCTCGATCCGCCGATTGCGATCATGTGGATGTTCGGGACCATCGCCCGAACTTCGCCACCGTCGGTCGCGGCCAGGAGGCGCGAGCTCACCAGGGATTCGCGCATCAGACCGGAGCTGACGTGCGTTCGGCCGTCGCCAGTCACGAGTTGTTCGGGGGTCTCGGATTCAGCCATACGTAGCGGGCGGCGCGGATGCAGCCGCGAGGACTCCACCGGGGACAAGAAAGGGGCTGGAAGTCTACAGGTCCAAAGCGCGCCCGACCGCTGGAACGTCGGACGACCCGCGGCGACCGCGACCGCCGCCGCCGCCTCCTCCACCGCTACCGGACCCTGGTCCCGGGCCGCCGTCCGGACCGGCCGCCGGAGCTTCTTCCTCGAGCCAGTCGTCCTGGCCCACCAGGACGAGGCTGACGAATCCGCTGAGAACGCCAAAGACGACCTGCGAGACCAGCATGGGGCTGTAGACCAAGAACAGCTCGAACTTGCCACCGGTCAACAGGATGATCGCGAAGTTCGCCGCGAAGCGTCCGGCGCCCATGATCGCGCCCATGACCATCAGCTGCAGGAGCCGCCAGCCGCCCCTGCCGTGCAGGACCGGTGCCATCAAGTCGGCGAGCAGTCCAGGCACGATGTAGTGCAGGAGCTCGAGGATCCCGTACTTGCCGTGGCCGCTGAAGAACGAGATCAAACCGATCGTCGTTCCGACCCACAGTCCGCCGAAACGCGAGTGGGTGTTGCGGGCGGCGAAGAGGAAGAAAGGCAGCAGGAGAACGTTCTTGTGCCCGGGTGCCACGGGCAGTCCGGGCATGACCTGGAGCGCCTTGAGCCCCATGGCCGCGAGCGCGATGCCGCTGACGATCGCCAGGTCACGCGCAAGCGTGGCGGACAGGTCCTTGTGTTCCCCGCTCACACGATCGGTCGCGCGGTCGATCGAACCGCGCAGGAGCTTGCGCACGAAGCTCAGGTCCCCGCGTCGGATCTCCGCGAAGTCGATCACCTTGCCGCCGGCCTGCTTCTTCCTGCGGCGACCACCGCCACCGCCACCGCCCGAAGCGGTCAGCATCGACAGCGTCGCGTCGATCGAGAACGCGAGCGAACGTGGCAGCCGAAGCGTTCGTAGCCCCTTCACGAAATCGCCGGGCTCTCCACTGCGCTGCACCCAGCTGCTGGCGAGGAGGAGAGCCGTGACGCGCAAGGCCATCGTGAGCGCCAGCCCCAGCCCGGTGAGGTTCACCTCTGCCGCGAACAGAAGCGGCACCCAGCGGTCCTCCGCACCCGACTTGGACGTCGGGAAGAACGCGTAGCTCAGGGTCAGGATCGTGAAGAAGAAGGCGAGCCGTCGGCCGATGCGCAGGAGCGCGCTGAAATCGAGGTCGCTCTTCTTCCAGAGCGCGAGCTGTAGGAGCGCCAGAGCGGCGAGGGCCCAGACCTCGCGCAGGAAGAACAGGCCCACCGCGAGCAACAGCAGGTACGCGAGTTTGGTAGCCGGTCGTGTCATGCGCGCGTCCGACGTCACCCTAACCCGGGACCGCGGTGGAAGGTACCTGAAAGGGACTGCGTCCCCCGTGTCCGAGGCCGTGGTAGTTTTCGAGACGACCCGTATCCACGGAAACGCCCATGCACCGCCTGCAGACCTTCCCCACATGCCTGACGGCCTGCGCCGCGATCGCCCTCGTGTCGTTCGCGGCACCCGCGGCGCAGGAACCAGTCGCAACGCAACAGCAGCCGGTGCTACGGGAGTACGAGCGAGCCCTCGCCCGCGCCCGCTCAGAGGGCGAGTACTACGCCACGCTCCTCGAATCGGCGACGAGTCTGCGCGAAGGCGACTCGGCGCTGACCTGGTTACGTGACCTGACGCAGTGGGCTCCCGCCGAGCCGGCACATCACCGCGTGCTCGGCCAACTGCTTCAGCGCAAACGCGAGCCGGCCGCGGCCGCGGAGGCCTTCGCGAAGGGCGCCGAGGTCTTGGGCGCCGAGCTGCAGCTCGAGTTCGACGACAAGGGACGCGTCTTGTGGGACCCGCTGCGCGCCACGGACCCTGACTTCGCGCGACGCGTTCGGACGCTGCACGCGATCGTGGCCGAGGCGGTGCGCGGCTACGAATCCTCGGGCGACGAAGCCGCGGCGTCTTGGGAAGCGCGTGCCGAGTCGTTGCAGCTGCGCCTCGCTGGCGAGCCCGATCCAGGGGCGACGCCGCAGCAGCTCGAGGGCGGCAGGCGCTACCAAACGCGGGTGCTCGAGCGATCCCTGGGCACCGGGCACCCGACGGACCGTCGACTCGCCGCCTCGTTCCTGGTCGAGCGCCTCGCGCGCGGTCGCATCAACGAGCGACGCGCCCACGACGTCGCCGGACTCCTCCTCGAGCAGCAGGCACACCTCGGTCGGGCCTGGGTGCCGGACCTGGGCGAGGCCTTCGAGCGCCTGTGGGCACGCGGCGTGCTCGACGCGCACGAGATCGAGACCTACCTCTCTCAGGCCTTGCCAACCCCACGGCTCGCGCTGCGCACGATCGAGACCGAGCCAGCGCGCTACGCCTTCTCCGCGCAAGTCCTCCCGCACGTCGCGGCCGCGGGTGGCGAGGAACCGTACGTCATCTCCGCGCGCGTGGATTGGTCCGATGCGACGGTCGACGGAGCCGCGATCGCGCTCGGGGGCTCGACCGAGCTCGCGAACCTGCGCTGCGACGCGCCGGCCGCGATCCCTCTCACCCTCCTGCCCGAACGACCGTTGAGCGCCGGTCGGCACGTGCTCGAGGTCACCTGCCTCGTGATGATCGAGGCCATGGCCGAAGGACAGCCGACCGCGCTCGGCGGAACGGCGGCGATTCTGCGCGTCCCCTTCCTCGCTCCCTGAAGCCTCAGGCGTACCAGGCGAGGATCACATCGACAACTACCTGGACGGCGGCTACCACATCCCCCACATGCACCCCTCGCTCGACGCCCAGCTCGACATGCGGAGCTACCGCACCGAGACGTTCGGCGAGTACTCGATCCAGACGTCCCATCCAGCGCAGGCGCCCGACGCGCGCATCGACTTCGACGCGCAAGCGCGCATCGGCGCGGCGGCGCAGTACGTCGGGCTCTATCCCAACTTCATGCTGAACCGCTACGGGCCCTGCCTCGACACGAACCACGTCGTGCCCGACGGACCGGACCGGTGCCAAGTTCACTACGAGTGCTTCTTCCAGGAGACCGAGGGCGAAGACGCTCGAGGCTTCATCGAGGAGAGCATCGAGCAGAGCGCGATCACCCAGCGCAAGGACATCGCCATCTGCGAATCGGTCCAGATCGGCCTGCGCTCGAACGGGTACGAGCGCGGTCGCTACGCCCCGCGCGTCGAGATGGGCGAGCACCACTTCCACCGACTGCTAGTGGGGTGTACCCGAAGTTCGTCACATATGTTCGGCGGCTTTCGTGTGGTGGCAACGCCGCCATCGCGCGAAAGAGGCCGAACATACGTGACGAACTTCGGGTACACCCCACTAGCCCGAGCTACTCTGACCAGCGCTCCCAGAGGCGCAGCGCCAAGCTGACCGCGAGCAGCGTCAGCAACGGCTCGATCGGCAGCCGGTAGCGCTCGAAGACGTGCGTCGCGTAGTAGACGAGTGGAAAGAGCACGAGGGCCCCGCGCACGAGCGTCACGTCGGCGGGACGGCCGCGGTAGAGGACGGCGCCCAGGATCCCGAGCACGCCACCCGCAACGTGCAGGAGCCACTTCACCCAGCCGGCTGCGCTGCGCTGCTTGACGGTGCCGTCGCCGAGTGGGATCGGCGCGCGCGGATCGCGTCCGAGCCAGAAGCGTACGACACGAATCCCGCACAGCTCGGCGAACCGCCGCGGATGCTCGCCCGCCCACGCGCGGAATCGTCCGAACGCGTCGGACGCGTAGCCGCTCTCGCCGAGCTCGACGTACAGCGCGTACTCCTGCGGGTCGAACGAGGGGTGGACGAGTCCATTGTACTGGCCCTCGGCACCGTCGTTGTTGCCGACGAACAGCTCGACGCCGAGGTTCGTGCGCAGCGCGGGACTGCCGATCCGGATCGCGTTGCGCGCGAGCCAGGGCGCGCACGCGAGCACGGCGCCGACCGCGAACGCGCCCGCGGGCAACGCGCCGCCGCGCTCGCGAAACAGGTACCAGGCGAGTGCCGGCGCGAGCGCGATGAGCGCGGGCTGAACGAGCAGCAGCGCACCGAAGAGCACTCCGAGCACGGCGGCGCCCACGGCCGAGGTTTCCGGCGCACGCCGGACGAAGACCGCGAGGAACCACGTCGCCACGAACGCCGAGAGTGTCGTATCCCACGGCAGCCCGACGGCGTAGAACATCGCCGCGGGGTGCAGCGCCCACGCCCAGCCGGACAGCAGTCCGAGCCGCGGCTGTCCGAGCCCGCGCCCCAGCTGCACGAGCGCCAGGCACGTGGCCGCCGAGAAGAGCGACTGGATCACGGCCAGCGCGATCGCGGACTCCACCCCGAACCCGCCGCACACGCGGAAGACCGCGGCGAGGATCGAAGCGAAGGCCGGCGCGCACCAGCCCGTCGGTCCCGAGCCCTTGGCGAAGACGTCGGCGAACCCGTCGCCGCGCACGAGCGCCTCCGCGATTGCCGCTTGTTCGTACCCCCAGTTCCACGCACTCTCGCGCCCGGCGATCGAGCACGGATCCTGAAGCGCCGCCAGCAGACCGAGGCGTAGGACGAACGCGGCGAAGAAGACGACGGGGAGTCGCTCAAGCATCCGTCGCCCGGGCGGGGAGAAACGACGCGACCGCGTAGAAGACCAGGATCGAGAACACGCCCACCAGTGGGACCTGGTAGCGCTCGTAGTGCGACACGAGCACGTACGGAACGAGGAAGAGCACGTACACGATCGCCGCAGCGACGAGCAGCGGCTCCCGATGGCGGCGCAAACGCAGGAGCGCGACGAGCAGGGCGGAGAGCGGCAAGAGCGCCATCACGACCCCGCGCACACGCGCACGCGGCGAAGTGCGCATCGCGCTCCAGTCGCGCTCGGCCACGCGCCACGACGCCAGCACGGCTTCGGGGTCGGCGAGCGTGAGGGTCGCGAGCCGTCCATTGAACTCGTCCTCGGACAACATCGCCGAGATCCAGTACAGGTGGCCGTCGAAGCGATGCATCAAGTCGGCTTCGATCAGCACCTCGGCGTCCGCGGCCGCCAGCTCGCCCTGCACCGGCTGCTGGTCCGACTCGGACTCCATGTAGAGGTACGCGTTGCGCGCCCGCGTCGCGGCCCGCCTGCGGTAGCCCTCCCGGTCGTTCGTCCAGACGTCGCGCGGCGTGTCCTCGAACGCATCCAGGAACGCGACCTCGCCCTCGCGGGCGTAGCGCTCACGATTCGGCGTCGCGTTCAGCGGATGGTTCTTCATGAACAGCGACGACGTCGCCAGGCCGGTCGGGGACGATACGTTCGCCTGATGGAAGTCGAACGCGAGGTTCGATTTGACGGGAATCACGCGCTCGAGCGCCACGTAGTTGCGCATGCCCCAGATCCCGACGCTGGCCAGGACGGCGAGGATGATGACGCCGACGCGCCTGCCCTGGTCGCTGCGCCAGTAGGACGGCCGGAGCGCGCGCAGGCGCACCAAGAGAAGCAGCGCGATCCCGAGCACGAACGTCAGCACCGGGCTCGTCAAAGGCACCAAGGCGGCGAGGCATGCGATCGGCCAGTGACGCCTCCCCGAACCGTTGCCAGTCGCGGAGAGCTGCTGCAGGCGCACGAGCATCCACAGAACCGCCGTCGAGAGCAGGACCGTCAACCAGACGTCGTGGTAGTCGTGAAAGAAGATGCGCCCGTTCGCGACGGCGTAACACACGAACACGAGCGGCAGGAACAGACGGTAGCGCGCGTAGCGGGACTCGCCCAACAGGTGCACGAGCCCACCCGCCGCCACGGCGATGCCGACGCACTTGACCGCCATCAAGGCGACGAGCGCCGCCTTCGTCTTCGTGCCGAGCACCGTGAAGATCCCCGCGATCCAAAACGCGAGGAGCGGCGGCATCCACGCGGTCGCCCCCGTGCCCGCGCCAAACGGATCGGCGAATCCGCGTCCCTCGACGAGCGCCGCCGCGATGTAGCCGTACTCCCAACCCAAGTGCGCCAACGGAATGCGCGCGTCGAGCGGGGTGGAGCGCCAGGACCCCAGGACCATGACGGCGAGCACGATCGCGGCCGCGAGCACGGGGCTCACGAGCCCCGGCACGCGCCGCGCCTCGCCTGCCACACAGTGCCGCTCCCCGATAAGACCTGGCATCGCCCGGGCAGCTTCGCGGATCGAAGATGGTCGGGCAAGAACTAGCGGGACTCTCCAAAACCGTCCGGCTCCAGACTAGAATCCCGGGCTTGTCGTTCTCGGATCGAGAGCGGATTCACACCTCGGAGAGACAACGGAGCTCGAAACGTGCAGCAAGAGAACAACGAAGATCAAGGGGAGCGTGTCGAGGTTGGCGGCGAGCTGCGCGCAGCCTCCGAACGGCCCGCGCAGACCAACCGCATCCGCCGCACGATCCTCTTCCTTCGCGAGGCATTCGGCCCCAACGCGCTGGCCATCGTCTCGACCAACGCCGCGGCAGTGTTCATGATCTTGCTGCTGCTGGCGATCAGCCTGGGCGTGTCGCCCGACGGTGAGGGCTGGTTGAGCCTGCTCGTGACAATGCTGGGCCTACTCGTCGGCTGGGGGCTCGGCATCTTCTTCGCGCCGCACGGCAAGCGCGAGGCATCGACCTTCCGCACGATCGCGCAGACCGTGTCCGCCTTCATCGCGGGCTACTTCTTCAGCAAGCTCGACCACTTCATCGAGCTGACCGTGCTAACGAGCGCCGGGAGCAGCCTCCCCGCGACTCGCCTCGGCCTGTTCTTCGGAGCAGCCATGCTGGCCGCGCTCACCGTCTTCTCGAACCGCTGGTTCTACCGCTTCCAAGGCACGGCCCGAGAAGTCCCGCCGCATCAGGAACGAAGCGCCGCCTGATCGAGGGCAGTCCCGCGCGGTCGTCGATTGGCCGCGCGGTTCGTTCGTTCCCTCGCAGGATCTCAAACGCGAGGCGTGGATCGGGATGCAGCGCGACTTCGGTCGCGGCTGGGGCTCAGCGCTGGCCAGCGAGCGCGTTCGGGGTCGCCGGGCGAGCAGCCGGTGGCGCATCCGCACGCACACGCCGCAGGGGAGCGACTCCAGGTTCCTTGGGCGACATGCCCGTGGGCGGAGTACGAGGCACCGGAGCCACATCGCCCGCGACAGGATTCGGGGGCGTCGCGCTGCGCTCCCTCAGGCGACCGAGCTCGAACGCTCCCCAGAGCAAGCCGCCCGCGAGGCAGCCTGCCGCCAACCATCGCCAGCGGCGTGCGACGCGAACGCGACTCCCGCCGGCGGCCGCACGCACTCGATCGGCGAGCCCAGGGGCGGGAACCGTGACCGGTAGCGCCAGCACCCCCGCCGACAGCCGAGCGAGAGCGGCGTTCTCGCGGCGGCAGGCGCGGCAAGCGACGAGGTGCTCGCGGACCGCGCTCGCGGCGCGCGGCGGCAGCCTGCCGTCGCGGAAAGGAGAGAGCGCGCGTCGAACGCGCGTGCAGGACAGAGTCGCCGTCATGGCGTCCGTGGCCCCTCCAAGTACGCCGCGAGCTGTTTGCGCAAACAGGTGCGCGCACGAGCGAGTCGTGTCGACACGGTCTTCGCCGGGCAACCGACAACGGCTGCGATCTCCTCGTACGAGAGCCCCTCGTGTTCGCGCAGCAGAAACACGGTCCGTTGTGGTTCGGGCAGCTCGGCGAGCGCCAGCTCGAGCGCGACCGAGAACTCGCGCGACTCCAACATCGCGAGCGGCGTCGGAGGTCGGCGCTGCACGAGCAGTCGCGCGAGGGGTCCGCGACCCTTTCTGGCCGACTCGAGCGCGCGGACGTGTAGCTGGCGTCGGCGCTCGAAGTCGAGCGCCGTATTGCGGGCGATGCGAAAGAGCCAAACGGCGAAGCTCGCGCCAGACTCACGCTCGTGCAGGTGATCGTGGACCTTCACGAAGACCTCCTGCGTCAGGTCCTCCACCCACGCCGGCTCGCCGACGACGTGGCGCAGGTACGCCGCGACGCGCGGGCCCCAGCGTGCGACGAGCACGTCGAAAGCGTGCGGCTTGCCCGCCGCCACCGCGGCGAGCACGACTTCGTCCGCGGCGGGCCCGCGCCCGGCGTCGGGCAACGGCTCCACCGTCTCGTCGGGTCGTGGTCGGGATCCAGGCAACGGCAGGTGCTACCGGACTCGCTCGAGGCGGTTGCCCAGAGTCTTGCCGGTCTTGGATTTGCCGGTCTTGGATTTGCTGGTCTTGGATTTGCTGGTCTTGGACTTACCCGCCTTGGCCTTGGACGGCGCAGCGCCCGGCTTGCGCCTGCCGACCTCTTGTCCAGGGATCGCTCCACGCCGCCCCACCTTCGGCTGCGGCGCGACCTTGACCTTGCCGGGCACGCGTTTGCCGTCGACGGTCTCCTCGTCGACGACGGTCTTGCCGTCGATCACGACGACGCGTCGCGTGTGGGACTTCGTGCTCGTGCTGGCGCCGGCCTGCTTGCCGCTAGCGAGCTCGCGCCGCATCCGCTCGAGCATCTTCTCGGCGTCGACCTCGACCGGCTTGCCGCCCCTGCCGCCCTTGCCGAGCAGCGAGCGGTCTCCACTCTCCTCGACAACCTTCCCGTCGCGCAGGACGCGCCGGTAGTGGCGTTTCTCGGTCTTGCCGTTCTTGCTCGTCGAGCGGCTGACCTCGACGACGCTCTCCGAGCTGGTCGACGCGCCGTCCGCCGTGGCGGTCGCCTTGGTTGCCTGGGCGCTCGCGAGCGGCAGCGTCGCGGAGAGGAGGAGAGTCGAGAGGGTTGTGCGTGCGATCATCTTCGGGGTCGGGTGTGCGAATCGTTCGGGGGGGCGAGCGGGAGAGACGGAAGAAGGAGCCATTTGCTCCCGAGGTTCCCGAGAATCCTTCGATCCCCGGGCGCGCCATTGTGGACAGGGCGTCGATCGGATAGACCACCCGCCGCATGTCCGCACGACGCTGCCTCCTGCACGGCTCCCCTCTCGGGAAGGCGATTCGCACCGGTGCGGTCCTGACCGCTCTGACGGCTCTGACCGCCTGCCAGAGCCCGCCCGAGGAACCCGCCGGAGAGCTCGAGACCCCCGAGCTCGCGTTCCAGGGACAGCTCGTCCCCGGCACGACCCTCGCCGGCCCCGGCGGACAGGGAGACTCGGCCGGCGCCCCCCTGCTCCTGCGCTGCCGGCTGGTGTACATAGAAGACGTCTACGACGGAGGGCTCGCGCCGCTCGCGACCGCGAGTCGCCTCGTGGTCGACCTGCGCGGCAAGACCCCGATCCTGCCAGTCGCCAAGCTCGTCGCCGACGCTGCGTACGCTGTCGGCGACGACGCCGAGGCCTGGCTCGCCGCGGTCGCTGGAGGCGCCGCGGGCCGAACCCGCGAGCTCGCCGACGAGACCGTCGTGCTCCCCGCCGGAGCGACCTACAGCCTCGCGGCCGAAGCCGACGAGACCGTCGAGGATCCGCGCGACTGGCTCGACGAATTCGCGGACCGCGGGCCGTTTCCGCGCCGGGTGACGGTGTGGGTCAGCGCGACCGCATCCGGCCCGCGCGTCGCAGTCTCCGTCGACGACCTGGATCCGGACGTCGAACGCGAACGTGCCCTCGCGCGACTCGATGAGCCGAACGCCATGCCCGGACCCGCGCCGCCGGTCGAGGACGAGTCCCTGCGACGCGAAACCGTCCTCGTCGACGCCGCCCCCACTCCGGGTGCGCCGCTGCTCGTGCGCCTTCCCTCGCCCTTCGATACGGGCGAGGGGCGCGCGTTCGCCGCCATCGTCGAGCTCCTCGACGAACCTGCCACGGAGGAGGCGCGCGCGTCGGCCGCCGAGTCGATCGCCGCGGCCGCCGCCAACCACGAACAGCTCACGGCGCCGCTCTCGGTCGACGGTCAAGACGACCTCGTGCGGCAGCAAGTGCTCGTCGCGTTCCGCGAACGGGGCGGGCGTCCCGCTCTGCTGCTCTTGGCTCAAGAGAGCGGCGCGGAGCTCACCGCGGACCTCGCACTCGTCGCGGACGACGCGCTGTTCGCCGCGATCGATACCGAGGCCTTCTCGCGCGGCGAACCGGCCGCGAGCACACTCGGCTGGGAGCTCGAGCGTGCCGCTTGGACCGTGCTCGCGCGCGCCGGGCTGCAGGACGAGCTCGACGGTGAGCTGGAGGGCGTGCTGCTCCGGCACGCGGGCGCGCTGGCGCGCTTTCCCGACGTGATCCTCGACGCAGTCGCCGCCAGCACGGACACGCGCACTCTGCTGGCGCGGCTCGAGCAGGAGCAACGCTACTTCCTCGAGGATTCCAACCCGTCGGCGCGCGTCCGGGCGCACGATTGGCTCGTCGCGCGCGAACGCGGTGTCGCGGGCTTCGATCCCCTCGCCGACCGAGCTGCGCGACGCGCGGCGCTCGAGGCGGAGGAGACGCCATGAGCGGTTCCGAGCCTCCGAGCCGCTGGCGACTCTGGCGCCGACGCCTGCTACGCATCGGGCTGGTGCTGATCGCGCTGCTCGTCCTCATCCGGGTCACGATTCCGCTCTGGCTCCCGCCGACGCTCGATCGATTGGTCGCGGGCCGTGGGCTCGCTCTCGCCTACGACGACCTCGATCTCTCGGTCGCGGGGGGGCGCTTGGATCTGCGCGGCGTTCGGCTCAGCCCGCGACCGGAGGACGAGCAACAAGACGACGCGCGCCCGCTCCCGCTGGTCGGGCTCGAGTACCTCGGCTTCGATCTCGACGTGTCCGCTCTGCTGACGGGGACGGTGCGCGTTCACCGCGTCGACGTCGACGGGCTGCGGATCGAGATCGAGCGCGACGCCTCGGGGCGCTGGAACTTCGAGGACCATCTCCCCGCCGCGGATTCCGACGAGCCCGCCGAAGCGGACGCCGAGAGCCCGACCGAGAGCAGCACCCGAGAAGGCGCCGAGGAAGCGGCTGAGCCGCGCCCGCTCGACTTCGGCGTTCCGCTCGAGCTGACGGCGCTCGGTGTACGCAGCGTGCGCGTGCACCTGATCGACGCCCTCGCCGACCCGCCACTCGACACGCACATCGACCTCGACGTCGCCCTGACGGACGTCGGACATCCGACGCAGCCGCTACGCCTGTCCGTCGCCGGCTGGGCGCCCGAGCTCTTGGACGCGTTGCGCGTCGAGGTCCACGCGACCCTCGGCGAGCGCACGGTCGATGCCAGGATCGGCGTCAACGTCGCCGGTTTGCACGTGCGCCGCCTCGCGCCGTACCTCGCCGCCGCCGGCATCCGCCCGGAGGCCAAGCAGCTCGACCTGTCCCTCGACGTCGACGTCGACCTGGCGCCGACCGGCGCGGAGACGGTCGACCTCGCGGGCTCCGCGCACCTGCGCCACCTCGCGCTCCGCGCCGACCTCGAGGAAGCGCTGGCCCTCGACGCCGCGACCATCGAAGTGACGAGTGCATCGACGGCGGCCGCGTCCGTCGCCTCGGTCACGCTCGAAGGCCTGCGCGCGCGCGCCGCACGCCTCGCGGACGGCACGCTGCGTGTCGCGGGGCTCGACTTCGTCGGCACCGGTGCCGCGCCCGCGACCGAACAGGCGGCGGACGCGCAGGAGGAGCCCTCGTCCGGTGGCGCGCCGTTCGCACTCGACGTCGCTCGCCTCGCGCTGCGGAAGGCGGCGCTCACCTTCGACGACGCGGCCGTGACTCCCGCGGTCGTCGTACAGGCCTCGATCGGTGCCGAAGTGCGCGAGCTCGTGCTCGACCGAGCGCGCCCCGGTGCGCCCCTCACGTTCGAGACGGAGCTCGAGCTGGAGGATGCGGCACGCCTGACGCTGACGGGCACGGCCGTACCGACCGGCGATCGGCTCGGCGCCGACCTCACGCTCGAGGCCGACAACCTGACGCTGCGACGCCTGGAGCCCTACCTGACGGCAGCGGGCCTCGAGCCCGCGGTCGAGAGTGCGACGTTCCGCGCGGCGGTCACGGCGCAGACGCTGCGTCGCGACGACGGCGGTCTCGACGCGAACGTCGCGCTCACGAACGTGCAGCTCGTCGATGGCGGGCGCGAGCTCTTCGCGATCGACCGGCTCGGCGTCGACGACGTGCAGTTCGCAGCAGACGGCGAGATCCACGTCGGCGAGCTCGGCCTCGCGGGCACGCGCGTGCCGCTCCGCGTAGTCGGTGACGGCTCCGTCGAGCTCTGTGGCGTGACGACACACCCGACGCGAGCGGCGACGCACGAGCCGCTCGCGCTCGGCCTCGACGAGCTCGCTCTCAGCGTGCGCGACTTCCGCTTCGGCGGGGAGTCGGCCTCCGCTGCACGCCGCAGCGCGGACGTCGAGCTGTCGCTCGTCGCCGAAGGTCTCGCCCGGGCGTGCACGATCACCGGTTCGATCACGACGCGACCCGGCCCGCTCGACATCGACGCGGACCTGGAGATCGTCGGTCGCGGCCTGCGGACCGAAGCGGTCGACGCTCTGCTCGCGGCGGCCGGCATCGAGTCGACGCTGACCGATGGCGAGCTGCGCGCCCACCTCGTCGCCGCGGCGCGCCAAGACGGCGACGACCTGCACGCGCGGCTGGCGTTGACCGACGTCGCCTTCGGCGACGGAGGGCGCGAGCTCCTGGCGCTCGATGCGTTGGAAGTCGAGGAGCTCGTCGTCGCCCCCGACCGGACCTCGATCGCGAGCGTCGCCGTGCGCTCACCGCGCGCGGCGCTCGGGCGCGGCGCGGACGGAGCCTTCGAGGTGCTCGGCCTGCGCCTGGTCGGAGCCGACCCGAGCGCGGAAGCGGACGCATCGGCTCCGACCCCACAGCAACCGCAGGCGGCGCCGGCCGAGCCCGGCCGCGCGCCGGCGCCCTTCGACCTCGATCACCTCGTGCTCGAGGGCGCACGCGTCACGTGGAGCGACGCCGCCGCGGAACCCGCCGTCGAGACGGCGCTGACGTTGGGCGCGACTGTCGACGGGCTGACGACGGAGCGCGGCGCTCGTCCGCTGACGCTCGATGTTCGCTCGAGCATCGAAGGAGCGCTCGACGAGCTGGCGCTCACCGGCACGGCCCAGCTCGACCCGGACGACCTCGGACTCGACGCACAGCTTGCACTGAGCGGCCTACGCGCCGGTCCGCTGGCGAGCTACGTACCGCCCGAGCTGCCGATCCTTCTCGAGGACGGTCGTTTCGAGCTGCAGATCGAGGCGTCGTCGGCTGCGCACCCCGAGGGCGGGCGCGCCGCGTCGCTCGCGATCAGCGGGCTCGACTACCGCGACGGCAGCGCGGGCGAGCCCTTGATCGCCTTCGACGCGCTGCGCGTCGAAGCGCCGCGGCTCGACGCGGAGAACGGTGTGTACGACGTCGAACGCGTCACGCTCGAGGGGTTCGCCTTCGAGGTCCGGCGTGTGTCACCCGAGCGCATCGAGACGCTCGGCATCGCGCTCGATTCGTCGCTCCGCCGCCCCGAACCCACGCCGGCGGCGACGCCGGAGCCGGACCCGGCTAGCGCCGCTCCAACGGTGCCGACAGGCGACGCGAGCGCGGCGGTCGGTGCGAGCACTCCGCCAACGATTCGGCTCGGCGCATTCGACGTCGGGATCGACCGGCTGCGGTACAGCGACGCGACGCACCCGGACGCGGTGCCGCTCGATCTTTCGCTCGCGCTGGTGACGCCGGGCCCACAGATGCTGTGTGCACCGGAGCCGGACGCTCTGCCACCGCTCGAGATCGCGCTCGTGGGTAAGGTCGCTCCGCTCGTCGATTCGATCGAGGCCCGTCTGCGCGCTGCGCCGTTCCATGCCGAGCCCGAGCTCTTCCTCGACTTCGGCGTCCGCGGCGTGCGCGGTGCCGAGCTCGAGCGAACCCTGCCCGAGGTCGCCGCCGCCATCGACGCCAGCGCGCTCGCGGCGGGCGAGTTCACGGCGCGCGCGGAAGCTCGCCTGCGCATGCCGCGCCGCGGTCCGATCGACTTCGATCTCGAACGCGGCTTCGGTGCCGAGATCACCGTGAGCGACGTCGCCCTGCGACCGGAGCCCGAAGCCGACGTGCTCGCGGGCTTCGAGCGTCTCGACATCGACGTCCAACGCGTACGCCCCACGACCGGCGACGTCCACTTCAGCGCGATCGAGCTGACCGGCACCCGCGCCCGCATCGTCCAGGAGCCCGAGGGAATGCGCGTCGCCGGCGTGCTGCTGCGGACCCCTCCGCCAACCGGCGAGGAGCCGGCCGCACCGGAGTCCCCAGTGGAGACGGAGACGGAGGCGGAACCCGACGTGGAGTCCGTCCCCCCGGTCGAACCCGCCCCGGCCGGCGAGATCAAGATCGATCGTCTCCTGATCTCCGGGCTCGACTTCGACTTCCTCGACACGACCGTCACGCCCTCCACCCACTTGCCGATCGCCGATCTCGAGGTCGAGGTCCGGCGTTTCACCACGCGCGGCTTCACCGAGGCCCGACCGTTCTCATTCCGCGCGATCGTCGACGCTGGTGAGGTCGAGCTCCCCGAGCGCACCGGCGCCGACAACCTGCTCGCCGGCGTCGTTGGATCGGTCGCTTCCGCGGTCTCCGGTGGCGGCGACGAGTTCGAGACGGAGAGCCGGCGGATCTGGGATCTGCTCGAGATCGGGGGCCGGATGTCCCTGGCACCGGAGCTGCGCGGACGCGTGCGGCTCTCGCTCGTCGGGCTCGAGCTCCCCGCGTTCCGCGGGGCGGCGACCGCGGGCGGCGTCGACATCGGCGACGGGCTCGTCGACACGCGGCTCGACCTCCGCTTCCGAGACGACGGAGCGCTGGGCATCGACAGCAAGACGACGTGCGACTACCTCTCGCTGTCCGAGCCGTCGAACGGCCCCATCTCTCAGTATCTCGCTCTCCCCGCTCCGCTCGATACGGTCCTGTTCCTGCTGCGCGACGAGGCCGGACGACAGAGCATTCCCCTTCGGCTCGAGGTCGCCGAAGGCGGAGTCGGTGGCGGACAAATCGCCTCCGCGGTCGGCACGGCTCTCGGCACTTTGGTCGCGGATTCGCTGGCGGGCGCCCCCTTGCGGATGCTCGGTCCCTTGACCGACGTCGTCGGGATCACGGGCGGCGAATCCACACCGATCACCGCGGAGTCGATCGCACTCCCGTACGTCCCGGGCTCGGCCGTCCTCGACCGGGAGACGTTGGACAAGATCGATCCGATCGTCGAGGCCCTGCGGGCGGATACGCGGATGCGGATCGTCGTTCAGCACGAGCTGGGCACCGGTGACGTCGCGGCCGCCGAAGTGCTCGCCAACCCGCGCCCCGAGGAGGGCGAGGAGATCGTCACCCGCCTGCGTGATCGCAAGGCCGCGATCGAGCGGGAGCGCGGCGAGGTCGCGGCGCTGACGCGCGCGCAGTACGCGGTAGGCCTGCTCGAGGAAGCGGCGGCTGGAACAACCGCGCTCAAGGTGCTCGACCGCGAGCGCGCCGCCGTCGAGGCCGCGCTCGACCGCATCTTCGAGTTGCTCGGTCCCGGCGCCGAACGTCGCCGCGACCGCCGCACGCGTGAAGCCTCGCTCGCGCTCGCCCAGGAGCGCGTCGACCGCCTGCGCGCCGCGATCGTAGCGCGGGGTGGCGTCGCGGTCGCGCTACGCATCGACGCGCGCCGGCCGCGTTTCGCCGTCTCCGAAGAGCCCGGCGGCAGGGTCACGCTGACCCCCCGCCTACCGAAGTAGGCTCATCCGCCCGGAACGGCTTCGACCTCGATGTCGCCCTCGACCGTCGTCTGCACCGGGTGGATGAAGAACGACAGCGGCGGCAGGATGAACCAGTAAGTCGAGCTCGAGGTGTCGGTGATGCGCATGCGCTCCGCCCCTCGCCCAGCCGCCTCTTCACTGAACCGCGAAATGACCTCGTCCTTCTTCGCGTTGCCCCATCAGAGTGAATCACACCACTAGAACAACCCGTTCGTCACGCCCACGAGCTGCGCGTCGCTGTAGACCTCTCCCCACGTCAAGCCCTCCAGCGGCCGCAGCTCGACTTCGAAGAGCTCGCCGCGCATCAAGATCGGCGCGGCGTCCTCGGCGTGGGCGATGCCCGGGACACACGAGAGCGGTTCGGGTGTGCCCGGCAGGTGCACCACGAGATTCCACGAACGCAAGTTCCCGTGCACCGACTCCATGAGCGGACCGACGTGCAGCACGGCGGCCGACTGCTCGCCCATGAACGTCCACCAGAGACCGGCGAGGCGGTCGTCCTCCCCTTGCGGCCCGAAGCGCAGCTCGGGCTCGGCCGCGGACGTTCCGCGGCCGAGCCCGATCCAGCAGAGTCCGATCGCGACGAGGACCAAAAGCGCGGTCTTCATCGTTAGGGGACGAGCGTGACGGAGTACAGGAGATCTTGGCAGCTACCGTTCATGACGTCTTCCCAGTTCGCGCCGGGTGCGACACCGAAGTTGTGGAGGAACACGCCGCCGCTGTAGGAGAACGTCTCCGACAGGAACCCACAGCGCAGCACGCGCACGGGGCCGGCGACGACGCCGAGGCACTTTGCGATCGAGTCGATCTGCACGATCGGCTCGCCGACGGGACAGACCGGAATCGGCGGCGGGCCGTTGTACGGCTGGAGCGTCGTGATCGACTTGCAGAAGAAACCGATCGTCTTTCGGCACGAGGTCTGGGCTTCGACGACAGCCGCCGTCGACAGCGCGGCGAGCAGGGCGAGAGCGAGGATCGGTTTGGAACGGATTCTCGATGCAAAACGTTTCATGTTGCGTACAGGTTCGGGTGATGAGGAGTTGGGAACACGAGACACACCTCTCCCACGGTTGCGCATGCGATAGCGAACGACCTGGGAAGCAGACCCCTTGCGCTTTCCGACACGGACAGACCCGTCGTGTCGAAGCTGGAGTTCGAGCGGGGAGTTTCGCGAGTGAGTGCGACGGTTCGTCTGGTCAACTGAAGTCACGGCGGCTGCGATCCTGCGCACGAAAACGTGGGATTTCTGGGTACGATCGAGAACACCGATGCCGCACCACAACGACCTATCCGAGCTGCTCGTCCACAAGCGCTACCTGGAGAGTTTGGCTCTCGCACTCGCCGGAGATGAAGAGGCCGCGGCCGACGTCGTCCAAGAGACGTGGCTCGCCGCGATCGAGCATCCGCCCCGCGACCGAAGCAACCTGCGCTCTTGGTTGCGGACGGTCGCGCGCAACGTCGTCTTCCGCGACCACAAACGACGCCGGCTGGAACAGGTCGACGTCGACGCGCTCGAGCGCGCTTCGCAACCGGACGCTCCGGTCGAACACCAGCGCGTGCTGGCGTCGCTGCGCGCCACCGTGCTCGAGCTCGAGGAGCCCTACGGGTCCGTCGTTCGCATGCGTCACCTCGAGCGCAAGACACCGGCGCAGATTGCGAGTGAGCTCGGCCGCTCCGTCAACACCGTCAACAGCCAGCTGCAGCGCGGACTGAAGCGCCTGCGCGAGCGGCTGGATCGGCAGCACGACGGCGACCGCTCGGCCTGGACGTCGGCGATCCTTTTGGTGCCCCACGAATCGCGACTCCGCTCGCCAGCCGTCGCCTCCTGGCTCTTCGCGATCGCCGCGGTCGTCGTCCTCGTCCCCACCGGCATCGCGGTCGCCAAGCTCGTCGGTCGCGACTGGCGATCGAGCGAGCCGCTCGCCCAGGCAGAGCCGACGGTCACGCCGGAGCCAAACGTGCTCGAGGACGCCCGACCGCGGGGCCCCGAACGCATCGAGGCCGGTCAGGCGATCGAGTCGACTGCCGCAGCCGCTCCGGTGGCCGCACGTGAGACGACGGCCACGGTCGAACCGGTGGGCTGGATCGACCTCGAGGTCGTCGACGCCGCGGACGACCCGGTGCCGGGATCCACCGTCGCGATCCGCTTCGGCGAGGGCTGGGTCGATGCCGGACAGACCGACGCGACAGGTTCGCTCTCCCTCCCGGTCGCCGCAGGGCACTCGGTCGTGCTGAGTCCGGGCCGCAACCGGACGAGCTACACCGGGCTGCACGTGCGCCGCAAGGGCTTCACGGACCCCGGAATCTACATGGTGCGCTTCCCCCGAGGCACGCGCGCCGAGGTCCGCGTACGCCTCGACGGCCCCCCGCGCGCCGTGCGTGGACAGGTGACGGACTCCGAGGGCAGGCCGATTCCGAGGGCCGCCGTGTACGCCGGCAGCACGGCGTACGCCACGATCGCGAAGGGGAGCACGACCGTGCGCTCCGGGGCGCGGCCGGTTCTCACCGACCGCGACGGGGAGTTCGAGAACACCTACGTGCATGCCGAGCGCCGGTACGTGGACGTGTCCGCTCATGGCTTCTTGAACCGTCGCGTTCCGATCGAAGTCGGCTCGGATGGGGAGATACCGAGAGTCGTCCTTCACCGCGGCGGCACGGTCGCGGGACGCGTCACGGCCGAAGACAGTGCGCCGGTTCCCGGAGCGACGGTCCTCGTCGAAGTCGGACGAGCCGAGGTGGACCAGATCCTGCTGCGCACTCGAACCGACGCGGAAGGACGCTATCGAATCACGGGCGTCCCCAAGGGCGTCGGCTGGTTGACCGCGACCAAACACGTGCGACCGACGTACTACGCGTTGGAGTCGCGCTCCTTCGAAGCGCGCGAGGACGTCGAGTGGTCTCCGGTGCTCACGCCGCGACCGGGGCTGCACGTCTGCGTCCGGAACCCCGACGAGACGCCGTACGTCGGTGCGTATGTAAGCGTGCAGTCCGACGACGAGGAGTCTCCGTGGGTCCGCAACGGCAAGAGCAGGCCGGACGGCGGGGTGAGCATGTGGTACTGCCCCGACCGCAAGTTCGGGATCGCGATCTATGCGTCCGAGGAGGACTACTTCAGCGACGCGACGCCGTTGCTGACCCAAGTCGGTCTCAAGCCGATCGAAGACAGTTGCTACACGTTCGTGATCCGACCGAAAGAGGTGGGAGCGATCGAGGGTCGCATACTCGACCCCGATGGACGCCCGCTGTCCGATGCGCGGCTCTACCTCTCGGACGGCTACGTCAAGCTCCACTACCCCATCGATCCGCAAGCGGGCACGTACCGCGCCGAGGGCCTCACGCCCGGGACGTACGACGTCACGGTCTGGAGCCCGAGATTCGGAATCTCGATTCAAGACGACGTCGCGATCGAAGCCAACGAAACGCGACACCACGACATCGACGTCGGCTCACTCGCCGACACGCACGTGGAATGGAGCCTGCCGGCCGACGAGAGTCTGTGCACCTACACGCTGTTGGCACGTGATCCGCGAGTCGGCAGAAAGCCGGACACCCCACGTGACTACCTGGTCCAGGCAGGTTCCGCACCTCCGCCCGCGGTGCTGCAGCTCTTTCCCGGGACGTACGTTCTTCGGGTCGCGCTGGAGGGTGCACCCGTGCGCGAGCACGCCTTCGTCGTTCAAGGAGGCGGAATCACCAAGACCGTCGTCGGTGGGGACTGAGCATCCACCCAAGTCCGCCATGGTCGGCTACGATGTGGATGCCATGAAGCTTCCCATCACTCGACGCCTCTTCCTCGGAGCCACGGGGCAAGCCGGGCTCTACCTTGGCACATCGGGCTTCGCCCTTGGGCACGCGGTGCCAAGGCCGACGAACGACCTTTTCCCGGCGGAGTGGGCCGACCTGGTGTCGAGACTTCGCGACGCACCGCGCGCCGAGTGCGTGCCGCTGCTCTTGCACGAGCTGGCCGGCGGCGAGCACTACGAACGCGTGCTCACGGCGCTCTTCCTTCTTTCCACGAGCTACGAGCGCGGGCAGCGCGTCGCCTACGGCCTGCACGCCACGCACCGGCTCGGCGTCGAAGCCGACGACTCCGATCGGCTCGTACCCATCCTGGTCGCGTTCGACGAGTTCAAGCGCCTGCAAGACCGAGACGAGCTCGGCCGGCCGTTCACTGGGCGCACGCAAGACGAGGGGGACGACCCGCGCGCCGGATTCGAAGCCCTCTGGGCCGACGGCTCCGCTCCGTTCGGGGCCGCGAGCCTCTTGCGCCTGATGCCCCACGTGGGCCTCCGGCACGCGGCGCGCGCGATCCGCTTCCTCCAAAGCGATACGGAGCCGACGCGCTCGGCGAGTCGGGAGTTGGCGGATGCGGTCGCCGAGGACCTTCCGCGCACGTGGTCGTGGCGGGTCGCCGACGAGGCCAGCCGAGAGCTCTGCAACGCTCTGCTTCGAGGTCGCGCGCGAGAGGCGTGCGAGCTCGGCGCGCAGCAGCTCGCCTCCGGTGTGACCAGTGGAGCGGTCTGGGACGCGATCCATCTGGCCGGATGCGCGCTGCGCGCGGACGTACGCAACGCGATCGAGGCCGCGCACGCCACGTTCTACTCGAGCGCCTTCCAGCGCACGCGCGTCCGTATCTTGTTCCACGCCCTCGCCAGCGTCGCCGACCACGGGCGCAAAGCGGCAGCCAACCGGATCCGGCATCCCCTGCGCGGTCGCGCTCCCGGTGCGAGCAATCCGCAGGAGATCTTCGGAGCGATCCGGCACCGCGTCTTGCGCTCCGCGTCGAGCACGCACGCCTTCGAGGTCTTGCGAGCCGCGCAAGAGAGCGTCTACCGGGTCAGCCCCGCGTGGCAGCCGTACCTACTGGCGGCCGCACGCCGGGACTTCCCGCCCACGGGCACGCCGGCCTCCGAGGTCTATCGGGCCTGGACGCGCGCCACTCAACCGACCGTTTGATCGTCGATCAGGCCGTAGTCCGACAACGCCCTCAGGAGGTTCGCTAGAGCGGGATTGCTTGCCCGCTTGCCCGTGACGATCCGCTGCGTCAGCGGCTGCTCGCCGAAGAACCCCAGCGGCATGTCCGGACTGTTCAACATGACCTCGCCGAGGTTGTCGGCTTCTCCACTATCCAGTGCACGTCGGGCGACCATGTGCCGCACGGTCCGGCGCGCGGGCTGCCCGACGTAGAACACATCGTTCTCCCTCAAGCCCACGATGCAGTTGATGAGGTTGTTCCCGCTGTCGCCCGAGAAATCGATGGCGCCGCCGTTGAGGTTCGAGAACGAAGTGTAGATGTACGTGTTCCGCGCGTTGTCAAACACGATCCCCTTCTGACCCTGGGTGTTCGGTGACTGCCCCGCGATCCGTCCGCCGATGATCTTGCAGCCCGCCGCGTCACAGAGATAGATCTGCGACAGCCGGCCGCCTTCGACCTGACAGTCGGTCAGCTGGACCGACCCCGTCTCCACGAACAGCTGGTGGTCGGGATCTCCGCCCCAGAAGTGGCTGTGCAGGAACTGCACCGCGGATCCGTTGTCGCGGATGCGCACGGCCGCGGGAATCGCAGCAATGCTCTGCGAGACGGTGATGACGTTCGCGAGCAGGGAATCGTGGGGACCGGCCCAGTCGATCTGACCTGCAGCGCAGTCCTTGACGACGAGCTCGCGCACGTGCGCCTCGAGCGGCGGCCCCTCGGGTGCCCCAAGAGGACCGTGCGAGTTGCCGCCCGCGTACATGGAGATGAGCCCCCATCCGGCGAAGTCACGGATGAAGACGCTCTCGATTCCGAACGACGTCCCGTAGATGCTGACGCCGTCGCCAGTCGCTCCGTTGCCCTTGTTGCCGTCGATCTGCAGATCGCGCAGACCAAACGAGAACTGACCGTCCCCCGAGCAGTTGCCCGCCTCGCAGGCGGCGAAAAGGGCCTCGAAGTCAAGGGTCTTGATCCCACCGGTCGCACCCGGCGCTACGCGCAGGATCGACCCCAAACGCGAGGAGCCCTCGAGCCAAACGCCCGTGCGCAAGTAGATCGAGCCGGAGATTCTCCAAGTGCCGTTCGGCACGCAGACCCGTCCTCCGCCGCGCGCCGCCTGCGCGTCGATCGCAACCTGGATCGGAATCTCGTTGTCCGTGCGCGCCTGATCCGCGCCCGTGGCTCGGATGTCGAGGAAGCCGAAATCGAAACCTTTGCCGTTCATAGCTCTGGATGCGCCGCGCGGTGGATGAGGGCCTGGTCCATGGCCGGAGTATTATGGAGTCGATGGGCGCACTGGGACAGCGCCGCATGGAGCACGATCCTTTGATTCTACGCTTTGGCCTCGTCATTCGGGCAGCGGGTTGGAGAGATCCGGTCTGCTTCCGCCCGGGGATCCGGGCGGGCTCATGACTGACTCATTCAGGGGAAGAGGATGCTGACCGCATCCGTGAAGTTGCTCGTCCCCCCGATGTCTCGGTACCAGCACTGGAAGTCCCACAGGTCGCCCGATTGAGTCGCGACCGGAGGATTGACGGGAATCGCGCCAAGATCAATTTGGAGCACTCCGGTCGGCCCCTGGATGATCTGCGCGGCCATGTTGAAGCGCCCGATGTTGTTCGAGAGGCACAGGAAACCGGTCGAGCCCGGGGGGACGAAGCTCCCCTGGGTCGCGCTGACCAAAAAGTAGCCAAACTGACCCGGCGGCAGCTCGGTAGCGGTGAGGGTCAGGTTGTTGGCCGGAATCGACAACGACCCAGTGGCGCAGAGGACGCCCGAGGCACCGGTCGAGTTGGGGATCGCTGGACTGCAGTAGACGGTGCCGCGACAGCCGGGAGGCCCGCCCGTCTTGAAGTCGAGGCCGCGCAGGTCGACACCAGTCGCGCCGACGAGCGTCTCCGCCGCGGTCGACACGTCGACGACGAACAGCTCGAGTTGGCCCACGTACATCGTGCCGTTCGCGTCCGAAGTCATGAACTGGCAGCCCCCGGTGTTGCCCACCGCGCCGTTGACATCCGTCGCTACCCCCGTCGTCACGTCGATCCGCACGAGGCCCACACCGACCCCGCCGCCGTTGCCGAGCTCGTACCCGTAGAGCTCGCCAGTCGTTGCGAACGCGAGCGCCTGAACGCCGGCAAACCCCGTCGCGCCGACCTGGTTCAGCGCCAGCGAGCCCGGATCGATCGTCCAGATCTCGTCGATCGTCGTCGTGCTGTTCGGCACCACGTTCTTGACCGCGTAGAGCAGACCGTCCGTCTGGCTGAACGCGAGCCCGCGTACGTCTCCGAGTCCGATGAAGCTCGACGACGTCGACGCACCAGCATCCGGGTCGAGCGTCACGAGCCTGTCACCTTGCTCGCCAACGACGTAGATCGTGCCGCCGGGGCTCGACGCCATGCAGTTGACTTGGCTGACGCCGGCCGAACCCAGGACCGACGCCGCCCCCGTCGCCGAGTCGACGTCGTAGGTCGTCCCGAAGAAGTCGACGCCGATCATGTCCTGAGACACACCTGACGAGGCGTTGAGCAGCGAGAGGACGCAGGTAGTGATGTGGCGATGCATGGCTGGACGGTGGGCCGCTTGGATCGTTCTGACGTTGACACAGATGCGTCGATGGCGAAACCCGGATTGTCCGCACGGCGGGCGCCGAAACGTACACTCGGTGTACCTTCGCAGCCCACGCCCCCAGGAGCCACGCCCTTGACCCGTTCGCCCTCGCCGACACGCCGCCAGTTCCTCGCCAGTGCCGCTGCACTCACTGCCCCCGCGGTCTGGACGACCCCGGTCCGCGCGCAGGACGGCGCGGCGCCCGCTGACGCCATCCACATCGGCGTCATCGGCACCGGCATCCGCGGTCGCAACCTGCTCCCTCGCTTCCTGGACAACGCGGGGTACCGAGTCGTCGCCGTCTGTGACGTGGACGCGACACGACGCGCGGATGCCAAGCGGCGCGTGGACGAGAAGTACGCGAGTCGCGACTGCGTCCCGTACCTCGACTACCGCGAGCTCCTGACCCGCGCCGACATCGACGCTGTGGTCATCGCGACGCCCGACCACTGGCACGCACTGCAGATCGTCGATGCCTGCCGGGCGGGCAAGGACGTCTACTGCGAGAAACCTCTGACGCTGACCCTGCGCGAGTCGCAGGTCGTCATCGAGGCCGCCCGCGCGCACGACTGCATCTTCCAGACGGGCAGTCAACAGCGCACCGAGTTCGGGCACAAGTTCGTCAAGGCGGTCGAGTACGTTCGCGCGGGCCGCATCGGACGCGTGCTGAACGTGAACGTGGGAGTCGGCAGCGCGCCGCGCTGGTGCGACCTCGAACCCGAGGAGCTCGAGCCGCAGCTCGACTGGAACCGCTGGCTCGGCCCCGCGCCCGAGCGCCCGTACAACAGCGTGCTCAGCCCGCGCGGCGTCCACGGGCACTACCCCCAGTGGCGACGCTATCGGGAGTACTCGGGCGGACACCTCGCCGACATGGGCGCGCACCACTTCGACATCGTCCAGTGGGCGCTGGGAGCGGACAACAAAGGGCCGGTGCGGGTCGTTCCCCCCTCCGACCCGAGCGCCGAGCGGGGCGCCGCCCTCGTCTACGCCGACGGCACTCGGCTCACCCACGGAGGCCCGAGCGGAGCCACGTTCATCGGCACCGCAGGCATGATCCACGTCGACCGCGGACGGATCCTCAGCGTGCCCGGGAAGATCCTGGAGGAGGAGCTCGGTGAGAGTGACGAGAGCCTGCCGCGCATGCAGAACCACCAAAGCGACTGGCTGGAGGCGATGCGCAACCGCGCGCGCCCGACCTGCGACGTGGAGGTCGGCGCACGCAGCGTCGCGATCTGCCAGCTGATGAACATCGCCTACTGGCACGGGCGCGAGCTGACCTGGAACCCGACCACGTGGCGCTTCGTCGAGGACCACGCGAACGCGTGGCTCGACTACGAGCGACGGGCCGGGTTCGAGCTGAACGTCTGAGTCAGGTCGGGCGCGGACTGTCCGCGCGAATGGCCCTCAGTGCAGGCTCCCCGCGAAGCACGGCGAGTTCGGTGCCGCCGGCGAGCACACCTGCGTTCCGATCTGCACGCCGAGCTGCACGTAGGTCTGACCGAAGAGCGTCACGGGAAACGCGTGGCTCGAACAGGCGTCGCTGGAGTCGCAGAACCGCAGCTGGAGCGGGGCAACGGGCGAGAGCGCGCTCACTCGCGACCGCCGTGACCTGCCCCGCGTGGGGGGAGGCGTTGAAAGCACTCGCCAGATCCGATGCCGTCTCCTCCGCCGCCTGCCCGGCCTCGACCGTCACCGCGCCCGACGTGTCGACGACCATGCCGGCCCCGTCCACGGCGTCGAGTCGCACAACTTGACGCGAGCCCGACGCGGCGTCGCCCACGATCGTGATCGTCGCCGCGGCCACCTCGCTGCCGCAAACGATGACGTTCTCGATGCTGAAGCCCTCCCCCACGCCGCCCTGCACGATCGAGGCCGCGCGGAAGCGCACCTGATCGACGAGACAGGCGAGTCCAATGAACTGGTCGGTGCCATCCGAGGCCACCTGGCACGTCACGACGACTTCGCCGTCGAGCAGGCCCGCGAGCTCGACGCCCTCGCTGTCCGTGCCAAGCGCGGCGGTCACATCGCAGCCGAAACCGATCGCGTAGGCGCCGAGGTCGATCGTCACCTCGGTCGTCGGCGCGTCCCAGTTGACGAAGCACGACGCGTGCTTGGTGCCGTTGTTGTCCGGGAAGACCTCTGCCCGGGCGGCTTCGTCGTGCGTCGCTCGCCAATGTCGTCGTACGTGTCGGTGACGATCAGGAAGACGCGGTCGACGTTCGTCCCACCTGGACCGTAGGCACTCGAATCCGCTTCGACAGCGGGCTTCTCGAGCCCCTTGGGGAACGTTGGCGGCGTGCGCTCGGCGAAGTGCAGGAAGACGAGCTGATCTTGTGCCAGACCCGTCGTGCACGTGAACCCGAGAACGAGGCTCGTGACGAACGGCAGCAGGGTGGAGCGGCGCCCCATGGATCTCTCCTTGGTCCGGCGCGCCCGCCGTGCGAGCGGTGGGCGCGTGATTGCAGTACGTGGCGAAGACCCATGCAATCACGACGCGCGTACCAGCCCATGCGCTGAACACAGGACGATCGGCCGGCTCTTTGCGCATGCCGCCCTGGGGCTCGGGTCGGCTACGCGACGGGCCCTGCTCGCGTACACATTCGTTCGAGTGCGTCGTCGCTCCGTCAGGGAACGATGCCCGTCCGGGCGAATCCGCGCCACGCAGCCTCGCGCTCGTCCGCGCCCGACGCCTCGTCCAGCCGAACGCGACGCAGCTGCTCCCGCACGCGCAGCGAGCCCACGGCCCCCAGCGAGCGCAGCGCGGCCGCGCGCACACACGGAGCGGGATCGGAGTCGGCGACGTCCGCGAGCCGCACGAGGTGCGGCTCGCGGAAGACCCACGGGCCGAGCGCACCGGCCGCCGCCGCCCGGAACTCGGGACGCGCCTCCTCGAGGAGCGCGAGCAACGCGCCCACGACACGCGCCGCGTCCGCCTCGGTCACGCCTCCCGGCGCCGCGAGGACGCTCGCGGCCGCAAGGCGCACGAGCGGCTCGTCGTCGTCTAGGTATCCCCTGCTCTGAAAGCCGTGCCGGTCCTGGAGTGCGAGCAGGGCAAACGCCCGACGCACGGGGTCGGGGTCGATCGCCGCACACGCGGTGAGCTGTCCGAGCGCCTGATGATCGATCGTCCAGAGCGTCCCCCACCGCCGCGTCGTCTGCACGCGCAGGTGCTGCGCAAGCAGGAAGAGGCGCCACGGGGATTCCTCGCCCAGGAAACGCGTGACGAAGGACCGCAGGGTCGCATCGTCGCCGAGCCCGCCGGGGGGCGTAACCTCGGCCGAGAGGAGCCCCGCGGCGGTACGGTCGTTGAACGGCCCGCCGACGAGCCCCCGCTCGAGGCCGGAGTAGAAGTCGCCCGATCCGAGCGAGATAGGGGTCGGGAACTCGATGATGCCGGGATCCTGGACGGGCTCGAGCGCCGCAGCGGCGACCAGGACACAGGCGAGGCGTGTGCCGAACATGAAGACTCCTTCGGTGAAGACTCGGGCGTCCAACGTCACCTGACCGAGACTTGTTGGAAGAATCCCCTGGTACCGCGACGGCGCGGTCTCCGTGCGGTTTCGGTAGAGCGTCCTGGCGCCTTCAGTTGAAGGTGACACCGACCCCGTCGGTGAAGTTGTTCGTCGTCCCGTCGCGGAACCAGCACTGGAAGTTCCAGGTATCACCGGGCATCACGGCCTGCACCGGGTTGACCGGTAGTGCGTCGCGATCGACGTCCAACGTCCCTTCGGGCCCTTGGATGATCTGATCGGTGCGGTGAAAACGACCGATGTTCCCCGAGAGGCAGAGCCGCCACGGGACAGTTTGCCTGCTGCGCACTGCCCCGTTCCCAGCGGGGCCCATAGCATCTAGTGGTGTGAGTCACCTCATGGCGGCGCGGCAGCAGTGGAAGAAAGGAAACGGCCCCACGCCGGTGCGACGTGGGGCCAAGACTGCCTGAGAGTCCTTACAGGAAAGCGATCGCGACACCGTCCGAGAAGTTGGACGTGTCCATCGGGTTGGCGTCGCGGAACCAGCACTGGAAGTACCATGTCTCGCCAGCCATCACGGCGACGGGCGGGGACAACGGGATGTCGGTCGAATCGACGACGAGGTTCACCGAACCCGCATTCCCCGAGTTGAGGATCTCACCGGAGCGGTTGAAGCGAGCGAAGGGGACGCCGACGCACAGAGCGCCCTGGCTTCCGCCGGCGCCCGGAACGAAGTCCTGGACTTGGCTCGCGAGCATGATCGCGGAGCGGTTCATCGGAAGGTCGTCCACGGTGAGCTCGAACGGGTCGCCCGCGACGCCCGTGCCCGTCGCCGACAAGACGGCGCCGTTGCCGCTGGAGTTCGGAACTGCGGGGCCGCAGTAGCTCGTCCCGAGCGGAGGCGCGTTGCAGGTGTTCGGGGTGACGATCGCGCTGAAGATGCAGCCGTCGCCCTGGTTGCAGGAGGTGAAGCAGCCGGGGTCGAGGTCGCCCTGGACGTGGACGCGGTCGCCGATCGAGTAGCCGGAGAGGTCGGCATCGAGGAGGTACAGGCCCCCGACGTCGGCGAGGAAGAAGATCGGGCAGGTGACGCCGGGCGCGAGAGTTCCGCAGCCATCGAACGGGGTCGTCTGGGCTTGGCTCGTTCCGCAGAGGGCGGCGGCGAGGGCGAAGGGAGCGATCGGAGCGAGGAGTCGCATGGTCGAGCGTGAAATCTGAGGGTCGATGACGTTGCGCCGGGACACTCCCGGCACGGGACGCAAGGAAGGTACAAGAGGCTCGCCATGGCATCAAGGTCGTGTCCTGGAAACTCCCTGGACACGCTCTGGACTTCGTGGCGAGGCGCGCTAAGATCCATGCGATCCAAGACTTGCGCTCCCCGAGTGGACACCTCGCCCCAATGCAACATCAATCCACGCCCGAGACGCCCCCCCTGCGCGCCCGCGTCCTCGCCGTCGGGTCCCGCCTCTCCGAGACCCTCGGCGCGGTCGCGACGAGCATCGACGGCTCGCCCGAGGGGCCGAACCGGCTCGCGCGCACGCTGGGGGTCGACAAGGTGTTCACGAGCCGACTGCTGAAGGCACTGAAGCAGACCGAGCCGGCGCGCGTGCTCCACCACGTGCCGGGCCCGATGCCCCTGCGCCGCTTCTTGGCGGCGAGCCGCAAGAACGGCGCCCCCGTCGCGGACGTCGAGACCGCGATGCAGGCGGTCGACGACTTCGAGCGCCTGATTCAAGACGAGGTCGGCGACCGCAGCGCGCTCGGTGCGATCATCTCCGCCTGGGTGCCGGACGCGCGCAAGGAGTTCGAGCTGCGTCGCAAGCAGACGGCGTTCAAAGCCATCAGCGAGCTCAAGGGCTATTCGACGCGCCTCGACCTGTCGACCGTCTTCCTGCACCCCTCCGCGGGAGGCACTCACATCGACGTCGTCTGGCTGATCGAGGTGCTCGGCCTACGTCGCTTGCGCCCGGGCGCGCGCATCAAGCTGTCCTCCCGTCGCATCGTCGGCGACGACGCCGAACGCCGACCGACCGCGCTGGACGGCACCCCCCTCGCGGGCAACGCCGACGGTCGCCTCCCGGAGTTTTGCAAGGAGGTGGCGGACGAGTTCGAGGCCTGCTCGGTCGATGACGTCGTTCACTACACCCTCGCGGGATCGCGCTTCGGACCGAGCCACGAAGTCGACCTCGTCTTCGCCGAGGTGAACGAGCGCGAGATGCCACGCTACGTCGACCCGGCGTCGTCGCGGCGCGGCTATGCGTACTCCGACATCTCGATCCCCGCCAAGGCCAGCGTCTTCGACGTCTTCGTGCACGAGGACATCTATCCGGGGCAGGAACCCGAGCTGATCTTGTACGACACGGTCATCGATGGCGTCGCCGACATCAACGACCCGACGCGGGACATCGATCGACTCGACATGTGCGAGACCGTCGAGCTCCTCGGACGCGGACTCGGTCGGGCGCAGTTGACCGGCGCCCCACGCTACGTCGACCTGATCGAGAACGTGTACCGGACGCGCGGGTGGAACGCGGAGGAGTACCGCGGGTTCCGGGTGCGGATCGACTATCCGTTCTACGGGTCGCAGGTCGCGATCGCATTCGATCCGCCGGCTCCGCCCGCTTGAGGCGGCGCCCTCAGAACCCGGCCCCGTACTCGTTCTTCGGGTCGCGGTACATCGAGTGCAGCAGATCGCGCTGGTCCCCGTCGAGCAGCGAGCAGTCGAGCCCCTTGCGCTCCGGCACGAAACCATCGCGCCCGGGTCCGGTCTCGATGCGCCCGCGCTCGGGGCTGAGGATCGCCGCGGACCTCTGCTCGTCGGTCAGCGCGCCGACGAGCGCGAACGCGGCATCGACCTCGGCGCGCATCGGAGTGATCGTCGTCCCGGAGAGCTCGAAGCTCGACGGCTGCGTCCCGATGAACGAGGGCGACATCGTGACGTGCTCGCGCCTTGTGGCACGCACAGGCGAACTCGGGATACGACCGCGACTGTCTGCATCACACCACTAGAAGGTCGAGAGCGCCCTTCAGCTGCTTCTCGCCCAGGTCCCCCAGACGCGTCCCCGCTTCGTCGGCGCGTGGCGGAACGTTGGTCCAGTTGCCGCGCTCGGCGTCTGTCAGCTCCAGGACCGCTTCCTCGCGCAGCGCCCCCTCCAGCGAGCTCAGGAACGCCTTGCCCACGGCGGCCATCGCCGCCGGCGCGTAGGACTCGACGTTGGCCGGACGATACGTCGCGAGCACGCGGCTGACCTCCGAGGGGTGATCGGTGTGATTGCGCGCCGTCGAGGCGCCGCCGATCAGGAGAATGAGAAAGGCTGCCGGAAGAATTTTCGTGTTCCTCTCGGGAGTCAGCTTCCCCGCGGCAAGGGATGTTCGCAAGGCTGAGCCCCCTAGCAGGCTGTCGGAGTAGTCACGATTCGCGAGGCACCGATCCTCGAACGCAGCTCGGCGTCGCGCCAAGGTCCCCAATGGCATCCAACCATGGGAAACTTGTCGCTCCTTGATCTGCGTCCGATGCTCGGCACCTC
>JAAELL010000255.1 GCA_024226735.1 bacterium
GTCTGCGATTGCGCGCCGATGGATCCGACCGCGCTGAGCCCTTCGGCGATCGACGGAGTCACCGGCGACAGGCCGCTGGGTGGCACCAACGCCATGCTGGGGTGGCCACCCGAAGCGGGAGCCGACAGCTACGCCGTAACGCGCGTGGCGATCGGATCGCTCGGCACGGATCAGTACGGGACCTGTATCGCGAGCGGGCTCGCCGGAGCGAGCTACGACGACCCGGACGTACCCGCGGTGGGTACCGGCTACGCCTATCTGGTTCAGGGAGAGAACGCGGTGTGCGGATCGGGCAGTCTCGGGTTCGACGGCGTAGGCGCTGAGCGCTTCAACGCGGACGCGAACGGCTGCCCCTAGCAGCCCGTTGAAAAACTCCGATGGGTCGCGCGCCAGGGTCTTGCGGTGCGCAGGCGAGGCGCGAGGAGGAAGCAGATGCCGACGCATCATCGACGACGAGCAACAAAGCCTGAGCCCGCAACCCCCTGGCGCCCTACGGGTTGCGGCGGCGCGCTGCCATCTGCTTCGTTTCCGCGCCTGGCCTATGCAACA
>JAAELL010000256.1 GCA_024226735.1 bacterium
GCCCAAGGGCGGCAACGGCCCGAGCGTGGGCACGTATCTTCTGGTGGCCATCGTGAACCGCTGCGTGGCGCCGTGCAGCAAGGCCGGGATTGCCCGGTGGTTCAAGGACACGGTCCTGCGCCGGCTCGTGCCCGTCGCGACTGCGCAGCTCTCGAGCCAGCGCTTCTGGGACAACATGGACCGACTCGACGGCCCGGCGATCGAGGCCATTGAGCGCGACGTGGTCACGCAGATGGTACGCCAGTTCCGGATCGACCTCAAGCAGGTCCTGTTCGACGCCACGAACTTCTTCACCTTCATCGACACGTTCAACGACCGCTGCACCCTGGCCCAGCGCGGCAAGGGCAAGGAGGGGCGCGGGGCGCTGCGCATCGTCGGCGTGGCCCTGCTGGTCTCGGCCGACGCCCATGTCCCGCTGCTGCACCGAACCTACCCAGGCAACCGCACCGACGCCCCGACCTTCAAGAGCCTGACCGCCTCGCTGGTGGCCCGCTACCGGCAGATCACCGACGGCACCGAGCACGTCACGCTCGTTTTCGACAAGGGCAACAACTCCCGGGACAACCTCGACGCGGTCGCCGACAGCCCGTGACACTTCATCGGCTCCCTGGTGCCCACCCACCATTCGGACCTGCTGAAGGTCCCAGCCCGGGACTTCCGCTCGCTGGAGGACGAGGGCCTGCCGGGGGTGCGTGTCCACCGCACGACGCGGGAGGTCTTCGGGGTCCGGCGCACCGTGGTGGTCACCTACAACGAGAACCTCTTCGTCGCCCAGTCGCGCACGCTCCTGCGCGAGATCGCCAAGCGACAGCAGCGCCTCGGCGAGCTGCAGCGCCAGCTGCGCCGGCGTCAC
>JAAELL010000257.1 GCA_024226735.1 bacterium
AGATTCGTGGCGAGCGGACGTCCGGGGCGGACGTGCGTCAGCAGAACACGATGGCCGCCCTGGCGATCGCCAACGTGCTCAAGGTGCGTTGTGTTTGTCTTTTGTTGCTTGTTTGTTTGTCGCTGGGTCGATCGACGCGGGCGACCGCCTTCCACGCCAACCACACCACGAACTACAATAACGACACCACCACGAACGACAAATAACGAAGACGTCGCTGGGGCCGGTGGGCCTGGACAAGATGCTGGTGGACGACATCGGCGACGTGACCATCACGAACGACGGGGCGACCATCCTCAAGCTGCTGGAGGTGGAGCACCCGGCGGCGAAGATCCTGGTGGAGCTGGCGGAGCTGCAGGATCACGAGGTGGGCGACGGGACGACGTCGGTGGTGATCGTGGCGTGCGAGCTGCTCCGGCGGGGGAACGAGCTGGTCAAGGCCAAGGTGCACCCGACGTCGGTCATCTCCGGCTTTCGGATGGCGATGAAGGAGGCGTGCCGGGTGATTCGCAAAGAGCTGGCGGTGGAGACGGGCGCGCTGGGCGAGGCGTCGCTGCTGAACGCGGCCAAGACGTCGATGAGCTCCAAGATCATCGGGGCGGACTCGGACTTTTTCGCGCGGATGGCGGTGGAGGCGGTGCGGTGCGTGGCGAGCGTCCGGGACGACGGGAGCGTGCACTACCCGGTGTCGGCCATCAACGTGCTCAAGGCGCAGGGGAAGAACGTCCGGGAGAGCCGGGTGCTCGAGGGGTACGCGCTGGGGATGGGGCGGGCGGCGCAGGGCATGCCCAAGTCGGTGCAGGGGGCGCGGATCGCGTGCCTGGACATGAATTTGCAAAAGGCGAGGATGGCCATGGGCGTCCAGGTGCTGGTGACGGACCCCGCCGAGCTGGAGCGGATCAGGCAGCGCGAGAGCGACATCACCCGGGAGCGGATCCAGAAGATCCTGGACGCGGGGGCGAACGTGATCCTGACCACCAAGGGGATCGACGACACGTGCCTGAAGTACTTTGTCGAGGCGGGGGCGATGGCGTGCCGGCGCGTGCCGCGCGACGACCTGCGGCGGGTGGCGCGGATGACGGGGGCGACGGTCGCGTCGACGCTGGCGGACGAGGACGGCGGGGAGTCGTTCGGGGCGGACATGCTGGGGAGCGCGGAGGAAGTGTACGAGGACAGCATCTCGGACAGCGACGTCGTCCTGATCAAGTCAAAATCAAATGGATCAAACCACCGCGCCGCCACGGTGCTGGTGCGCGGGGCGAACGACCACCTGCTGGACGAGGTGGACCGCTCGCTGCACGACGCGTTCTGCATCGTCAAGCGGGTTCTGGAGAGTGGCAAGGTCGTGCCGGGCGGCGGGGCGGTCGAGGCGGCGCTCAGCGTCCACCTCGAGCGGTACGGGCGGACGCGCGAGGGCCGGGAGCAGCTCGCCATCGCCGAGTTCGCGGA
>JAAELL010000258.1 GCA_024226735.1 bacterium
CGAACAGCAGACACTCATCGAGCAGAGCTGCATCCTTCGACTGACGCTCGTTCACGAAATTACAGACACCCGTCTGCACTACCCAACAGCGCTCCGAGGGGTGGACATGGCTTGCTCACCTCCTTCACTGGTTCTGGAAGCTGGATTCGGGCATCCCTGGGGCATCCCTGGGGCATCCCTGGGGCATCCCTGGGGCATCCCTGGGGCATCCCTGGGGCATCCCTGGGGCATCCCTGGGGGGTCGGGCCCATTGGCGGGGGTTTGGACCATCCCTGCACCCACTGAGGGTGCAGGAGAGCCCGACTTCACCGATGCAGTGTCGATCGCCTTCCCTTTGATAGGGCCCGTATGACCCATCAGACCGGTGCATGTCTCAAATTGCCGAAGGCAACTCCCGAGTGCAATTCGTGCCTATTCAATCCGTCGAATGGCTGCGAGACTAGAGCCGTACGTCTCCCTCCCCTTTTGATTGGTTTTGAAAGACTCGCTATGCGGTTGTTTTGTCACGTCGTCGGCGCGCTGGTCCTATCCTCGCCGACCTTTTGCCAGGTCCTGATCAACGAAGTCGACGCCAACACGGGTGGCCCGACCAACGAGTTCGTCGAGCTCTACGATGGCGGCGTGGGTCTGATCCGTCTCGACGGCCTCACCCTCGTCTTCTACGACGGCGCCGACGACCGGAGCTACGCCGCATTCAGCCTCGACGGCCTCGCGACCGACACGAGCGGCTACTTCGTCCTGGGCAACGGACTCTCCGTCCAACCGGCGGTCCCCTTGCCACCGAACGTGTTGCGCGACGACCAGGGAGCCGTCGCACTGTACGCCGATTCCGCCTCGAGCTTCCCCGGGGGCACCATCGTGACCGACACCAACCTGGTCGACGCGATGGTCTACGGAACGAACACGCCCCGCGACCTCGGGCTCATCTCGGTGCTCCTGGTCGATGCCGCGCAACCCCAGCTCGACGAGGACGCGTACGGCAACTTCGCAGCGCACTCGAGTCAGCGCTGCACGAGTGGCAGCGGCGGCGCGCGGACGACGGCCGGTTGGATGACCGCTCCGGCCTCGCCCCAGGCGGGACCGTCCTACCTGGGCCTGAACTACTGCGCGCAGGCCCTGAACTCGACCGGAACGGTCGCATCGATGCGCGCGCTCGGCAGCCCGCTGGTGACGGCCAACGACGTGCGCCTGATCTGCTGCGACATGCCCCGGAACCAACCCGGCTACTTCCTGGTCAACAGCACCGTTGGCAACGTCCCCGTCGCCCCGTCGAACGGCAACCTGTGCCTCGCCCTCGACTCGGGCCTCGGCCGCTACGGGAGCTTGGCCAACCTGCAGAACTCGGGCGAGGGCGGCTCGATCTCGCTCGTCATCGACCTGGGTACCATCCCGTACGCATCGGGCGCACCGCACGTCGTGGACCCGGGCGACACCTTCTACTTCACCGCCTGGTTCCGCGACATCGATGCGGGAGGCCAGGAGAACAACTTCGCCGATGGGTTAGCGATCACGTTCCTATAGCCCCCGAGGGCCGTCGAGCCGATGATCACCGCGAAGGAGATCCTGCCCCCCGCCGAGCTCGGGATGGCGCCGACTCATGCTCCCCAGCTTAGTCAGCGCCGCGGCGCAGGGGGTAGCTGGACGCGGGCGCGGTTGTGGCTGGCCCGGGTGCTGGCGGAAGTCGAGTGAGCGCTGACGCGCGCGTCGTCGGCGAGTTTTTTTCGCTTCGCTCGGAAGCTGTGCGTGGCGCGGGCAAAACCCTGCCATGCAGACGAAGCAACCGCGGAACGAGCGTTCCTTGCAGCCGAACGTGGCGCCTGAGGCACAATCGGGGTCGATGAACACGGACCCCGAGCCCGGAGTCAACGCGACGATCAGTACGCGCGCAGAACAAGTCTTCGCCGAGTTCCTGTCCGCAAGCGAAGAAGGCACGAACCCGAAGTTCGACCAGCTCGTTTCCGACCATCCGGACATCGCGACCGAGCTCGAGGAGCTGCAGCGACGTTGGTTCTCCGTGTCGGGGCTCTTCGAACAGCTCGCTGGCCGCGGAACGGTTCGTGACGCGGCCCGGCTGCCCAGATCCGATGCAGGCTCCCGGGCCGACGAGCAGATCGGCGACTTCCGCCTGATCGAACCGCTCGGACACGGCGCCATGGGAGAAGTGTGGCTCGCCGAAGACGTGCCGATGCGCCGGCAGGTGGCGCTCAAGTTGGTCCGGCCTGAGCTGCTCGACGAGTCGAGCCTGGCCCTCTTCGCGCGAGAAGCCCGGGCAGGCGGGCGTCTGTCGCACCCGGGCATCGTCGCCGTCCACGGGCACGGGCACTCCGGCGGGATCGCGTGGATCGCGATGGAGGCCGTCGAAAGCGGCCGGACGCTCCGGGATCGGTTGCTCGAGCTGCGCGAGGCCGACACGATTCCGAAGGAGCACTACCGCGAGACGGCAGAGACGGTCGTCAGGATCGCGGACGCCCTGGCCGCCGCCCACGCGGCCGCGGTAATCCACCGCGACGTCAAGCCCGCCAACGTCCTGCTCGCCAAGGACGGTGCGCCGCGGCTGACCGACTTCGGCCTCGCGCGGATCACCGACGAGTCGGTGCTCTCGCGCTCGGACGTGATCGCCGGGACGGTCCCGTACATGAGCCCCGAGCAAGTGCGCGCGAGCCGCTCGGGCATCGACGACCGAACGGACCAGTTCAGTCTGGGGATCGTCCTCTTCGAGCTGCTGACGCTGCAGAGGCCGTTCGCCGGCGACACGCTCGAGCAGATCGCCGACCAGATCCTGCACGTCGAGGCTCCGGATCCACGTTCGATCCGCTCGCAGGTTCCGAGCGAGCTGAGCGTCATCTGCCTCAAGGCGCTGGAGAAGTCAGCGGACCAGCGGTACGCGTCGGTCGCCGAGTTCGCCGACGATCTGAGGCAGGTTCCTGCGCAACGAGCCGATCCACGCGCAGGCGCCGGGGGCGCTCCGGATGACCCACAAGTGGTCGCGGCGTCACCCCACGGCGAGCGCGTCGATCGCGCTCACAGCCATCGCGGTCGTCGCTATCACCGCTCTGCTCGTCAACAGCGTCCGGGCGGGTGCACGTGCTCGACGTGGAGTGCGAATCGCGGGGTTGATCAGCGATTTTATTCAAAATGAGCTGCTGGCAGGGGCGAACCCCAACGAACGGATGGGGATCGAATACACCGTCCGCGAGGCCCTCGATGCTGCGTCGAGGAACATCGAAGGGCGCTTCCCGGGCGAGCCTCTCGTCGAAGCTGCGATTCGGTCGACCATCGGTCTCGCCTACTTCGAACTGGGCGAGTACGACACGGCCACGGCACACTGGAGAATCGTGGTCCAACTCCGCGAAAAAGAGCTGGGTCCGCACGACCGCGAGACGATCGATGCGCTCAATTCGCTCGGAATCAGCCTGTTGTACGCTCGCGACGACGATGGCGAAAGGCAAACCCTCGAGGCTCTTCACCGTGCCGAAGCAAACTTCCCCCCCAACGACCGCTTGCTCCTGGTCATCCGGATCAATCTGGGGGCCGCACTGAAGCGGCAAGCGCGTCTTCAAGAGGCGGAGAGCGTCTTGCGATCAACGCTCCCGATCCTCGAGCAGACATTCGGCGTGGATGACGAGGACACGCTGAGCTGCCGATCGGTCCTCGGTTCGGTCCTCATGGACCAGCGAGAGCTGACCGAGGCCGAGGAGCACCTGCGCTTTGTCTACGACGTACGAACGGGCCTCGAGCCCACCCACGCCAAAACGATCGAAGCGGCCAACAAGCTGGCGGTACTCTACGAGGTACAGAGACGATTTGATGATGCGGTTCGCCTGCACCAGGATGTCTTGGCACGTCGGCTGGAGGTGCTCGACGAGGAACATGAGGACGTCCTGACGACAAGCAACAACCTCGGTTCCGCGCTGCGCGTCGCCAAGCGTCTCGAGGAGGCCCGAACCGTCTTCGAGAAGCTCCTCCCGGTCCTTGTTCGCGAGCTGGGCAGCTACGACCGCAACGTGGCCATGACGCGCGGGAACTTGGCTCTGACCCTCAGTGACCTGGGTGCGACGGATGAGGCGAGAGCCGTCTTCGAGCAGCTCATGCACGACCTCGACCAGACCGTGGACCTCAGCCCGGCGATCGTCGTCACCAGCCTCACCAACTTCGGTCGTTTCCTGCGTGAGGAGGGGGAATTCGACCGAAGCGAACCCATCCTGAGCCGGGCGATCGAAGTTGCCGAGACCGAGCTGGACCAGGGCCACCCGAAGCTCATGCTCGCAATCGCCGCGCTGGCGCGCCAGTTCAGGACCCAAGAGCGCTACGACGAGGCCATGACGCTGTTTGCGCGTGGAGCCGCGTTGGCTCGCGAGTACGACACCGCACTGCCCTTCGACTTCGACTACTTCCTCTACCACCTCGGCCTGACCGAGTACAAGCGCGGTCGATTCGAAGAAGCCGAGCGCTTCGCGCTCGAGACCTATCGGAGCATCGAGTCGCGCGACGGCGCCCAGGACCAGCGCGCGAAGCATCGGGCGAAGGCGCTCGCGAAGATCTATCAGAGGCTCGAACGGCCCGAGGAAGCCCGACGCTGGGCCGAGCTCAGCCAGTAGTCCGGGAGGAGATTGGTCTTTTTCGTGGCGGGGTCCGCCCCCCACCGGTGCGTCAACGTGCGAGAGGAAGTCGCCTGACCCTGGCACCGCACGACGCGTGGCCGAGCGACCTCCCCCGCCCCCGCGCCACCATGCACTCCATCAGTCTGCAGCCAGCTCTGGATCCGATCGCTCGACACGAGCTCGGACGATTTCGTGACCGCTGCCGCTCGAGACCTGGCGGGAGGGGTCTATCTGGCCGGTCGCACGGAGGGCGATCTCGGCGGGCTGCATGCAGGCGGCAGCGATGCCTGGCTCGCACGCTTCGACGGGGCGGGCAACCCGCTCTGGCTGCGCCAGCTCGGAACGAGCTCCGACGACGAGGCGCTCGCCGCGACACCGGACCAATTGGGCGGGGTCTACGTGGCCGGGCGGACCGAGGGCAGTCTCGGCGGATCGAATGCGGGGTTCGAGGACGCCTGGATCGCCCACTACGACTCGATGGGCAATCAGCTCTGGATACGGCAGCTCGGCACGATCTCGAACGAAGAGATTCTGGGCGCCGCGCCGAACGGCTCGGCCGGGGTCTTCGTGAGCGGCGCCACCGAGGGCAGCCTCGGCGGGCAGGGCGCGGGATCGCGTGACGCGTGGGTCGCGAACTACGACGTCGCGGGCAGCCAGCTCTGGATCCGCCAGCTGGGTACGAGCTCCCCCGACGAGTCCACCGCGGTCGCGACGGACGGCGCGGGCGGCGTCTACGTCAGCGGTGCCACTCGCGGCAGTCTCGGCGGACCGTGGTCGGGTTCCTTCGACGCGTGGATCGCACACTACGACTTGGACGGCAATCGGCGCTGGATCCGGCAGCTCGGGACGAGCTCCAGCGAAGTCGCCTTCGCCGCTGCGCCGGGCGGCTCGGGCGACGTCTACGTGAGTGGCATCACCTTCGGCAGCCTCGGTGGTCCGAACGCGGGGTCCGGCGACGTCTGGATCGCACGCTACTCCGGCGACCTCGGTGCGACCTACTGTACGCCCGCCACTCTCAACAGCACCGGCTCCCCGGCCGTCATCGCGGCTACGGGGTCCGGCGCAGCGATCGAGAACGACCTGACCCTGATCGCCAGCCAACTCCCGCCCGGTCAGTTCGGCTACTTCCTCGCGGGGCAAACACAGGGCTTCGTCACTCCACCTGCAAGCCAGGGCAACTTGTGCCTGTCCGGTGACATCGGCCGCCTCGACGAACCTTCGCAGATCATCCAGGGACCGAGCGGCTCGGTGCAGGTCGACCTCACCGACATTCCGGTCAACCCGGCCACCGCCGTTCAGCCGGGCGAGACCTGGAACTTCCAGTGCTGGTACCGGGACAGCAATCCGGGGTCGACGAGCAACTTCACGGACGCGGCGGCGGTCACGTTCTCGTAGCTCGTCCACTTCGCAACTACCGAGAATCGGTGGCGGGTTCCCGACGTGGCCCGTGCGTCTCAAGTAGACGCGCGGGCCGCGCTGCTTGTCCTGACTGGAATGATGCGCCCGCGACAACCCACATCGACCCGACATGAACAATCTTCCCGACCCTTTCGTGATCGCAAACATCTCTGGACCCCAGGCTCAACCGAGCGAGCCCGGCCAGCCCCTCACCTGGGGCCGATACGTCGGCTCCGTCAAGGCCAGCTGGCTGCAACGGGATCGAAGAATGCAGCTCGTCGAAGACTTCACGTACGTTCAAGCGACAGGACTGCGCTGGCACGCGCCCTCGGGTTCCATCGTGGACGGCGCTTCGATACCGCGCCTCTTATGGTCCTGGCCGGGCGCGCCTTTCACGGGCAAGTATCGCCGAGCTTCGGTCGTGCACGATGTCGCCTGCCAGACGAAGGTCCGTCCCTGGCAGAGCGTGCATCGCATGTTCTACGAGGCCTGCCGCTGCGGCGGCGTGGGACTCTTCAAGGCCTCCGCGATGTATGCGGCCTTGTACTGCTTCGGCCCGAAGTGGTGCTTCATCGAGAAGAGCACGAACGGACAGCAGGCCCCTCGTGCCGCAGTTCGGGTTCGAATCCTGGGTTTCGTCCGCCGGACCGGGGCGTAGGAAACGAACAGACATCCAACCATCGGCTCACCGCAGGAGACAACCATGAGACGCTTCTACTGCCCGCTGCTCGCGACGCTCGCCGTGCACCTCTGCGCACCCGCGCAGTCCCAGTGGACCAGCGGACAACTGTCCCAGTACCGGATCCATATCGCCGCGATGAGCGTCGGACCGTTCGCGCTCTTCGCGGGAGGCAGCGACTATCTGGTCTACCTACCGCACTTCGAGTTCTACGACACGGTCGATCTCTACGACGATCGGTCCGGTAGCTGGACGGTCGCCGCGCTGTCCGACCCCCGGGGCGAACGCAGCCGCGACGAGCGTCGGCTCGCTGGCGCTGATCGCCGGCGGCCGCAACGGCCAGGGATTCTCGGCCACGGTCGACCTCTTCGATAGCGCGACGGGCACCTGGACGACCGCAGCACTCTCGCAAGCGCGCGCGGAGCTTTGCGCGGCATCCATCGGAACGAAGGCATTCTTCGCCGGCGGGCTCTCCGACGCAGGCGCCTCCGACGTCGTCGACATCTTCGATGTGGCGACGGGCACGTGGCAGACGACGACGCTCTCGGTGGCCAGGACGAACCTGACGGCGACCGCCGTCGGATCACTGCTGCTCATCGCGGGGGGACGGACGGACGACGCGCCCAGCGACCGGGTCGATATCTACGACGCCGCCTCGGACCAGTGGTCGACGAGCTCGCTGTCGGTGGGCCGCTCCGACCTCGCCTCGGCGAGCCTCGGCTCCAAGGCCTACTTCGCTGGTGGAAGGAAGGAGACCGCGCAGGGCTTCTCCGACCCGGTCGGCGTGATCGACGCCTACGACGTCGAGAGTGGCACGTGGTCGGCACTGCCGATCATCGGCCGGTATGGCCTGACGGCGACCACGGTCGGATCGAAGCTGTTGGTCGCGGGCGGAGTCTACGTCTCGTCGATGACAGCGACCCCCTCGTCGACGACGGTACCGATGGTCTTGCCGCGGGCGAAGGCGTACCAGAAGCAGGTTTCAGGGTCGGTCATACTCGAAAAGCCTCGTGCGAGCGGGCCAAGCATCCGAGAGCCGAATCGGGGTGCAAAGCGCACGGAAGTCTTCGGATTCCGCTCGACCGTCTCGTGCAATCCGACGCCCAACGGTCGTCGCTACCGGCGGCCCGGGCGGGCTCAGTCGTCGTCGCGGATCGTCACCGTGTGCTCGATCGACGTGCCCAGGCTCGCCCCCGTCGGCATCTGCAGCGTGATCTTCGCGACCTCGCTCCAGCTCGACCCGGAGCGCTCGAAGACGTACACGGCCCCGACCGCCGGTCCCAGTGGACCACTCCCGTAGCGCGCGGTCACCACGATGCGGCCCGCGCACACGTCGACCCACCGGCCGAACCACGCCCCGTGTCCGGCGTCCGATCCCTTGAGCTCCGCGGTCTGGGCCCAGGTCGATCCGCTGCGCTCGAAGACGAACACCGATCCGGTCTGGGCGCCCGCTGGTCCTTCGAACGGAGACCCCAGGACGATCACGTCCCCGTCGAGCGCCACGTCGTAGGCGTTCAGGTCGAACGCTTCTCCGCCCGTGAGCTTGGCGGTCTCCACGAACCCACTCGGCGCGCGCTCGAAGACGTACGCGGCGCTGCAGTCGCCGCACGGAGCGTCCCGGTCGTAGGAGCCGACGACGATCGTGTCCCCGGACACGTCGACGTAGTTCCCGAAGCGCGCCGCCTGCGCCGGATCGCTGGCCTGCAGCTTCTGGACCTCGGTCCACGCCCCCGTCCCACCTTCGAAGACGTAGACGGAGCCCGCGTTGAGGAGCGGGCCGGCGTTGTCCCCCCAGGCTCCCACGACGATTCGATCGCCGTCGCCGGCGACCGCGCCGCCGAAGAAGTCGGGCGGCGAGGGGTCACTCTGGACCAGTGCATCGGTGACGCACTGCGCCGCCGCTGGCGCGCACGAAAAGACGAAGAGCAGACAGCCCGCCACTCGTAGGGTGCTTCGATCGGACATGCTGGAAGGTCACCTCGCGCCCTCTGCTCCAAGGGGCGCCAATGCATTCTACCAGGGGGCTGCTGCCAATGCCGGGAACGAACGCGCCCGCCCGCGCACGTGCGGCTTCAGAGGTAGCCCGAACGATAAGCCTCGTTGTCGTGTCGCTTCGCGAGTCTGAGGTGCCTCGAGCTCCTGGTCCCTTCACAATCTCCTGATCGCCCAAGACGGTCGGGATAGGAGGGCCGTGATGCAGCTCGAGCTCATGCCAGTCGCGTTCGTTGTTCTGGCTTGCCCTTCTGCGGCAAGCCAGCAGGAGCTTCGAGCCAACGGAGGACCTGACCTCCAGAAGTCGCTCGTCGTGAGAGCACCGTCGGTGCGCGACATCTCAGGCCCCAGGGTACCTCGCGGGACGTCCAGGCAGACACGTCGACGGTGTCCTTTCGACGGGCGTGATCCCATACGCATGGAAGGAGCCTTTCAGGCACCCCCTCACGGAGTGAACACGACCGTGTGCGCATCGCCCCACGCGGCACCGGCGGGTGCCGCGCTCGAACGCGCGAGGACTTGGAAGCTGAAGGCCATTCCGATGAGCCCGGGTGCGTTCGGCACGTAGACCGTGTGCACGAGCGCGTGCGGCGACAGCACCTTGTGCATCCCGATCAGCTCGAGCTGACTCTGCGGGAGCCAGCGTAGGCCGAAGGGCGTCGGATCGGGGACCGGGAGCTGGTCCGTGCGCGCGAGGTACAGCGTCAAGAAATCGCCAGGCTCGCCGTGGAGCTCGAAGTTCAGCTTCTCGCCGATCCCGATCGTGTCGGGCGCGCTCAAGGTGCGCAGCTCGTAGGCGCCCATGTCGGCCGCCAGGACGAGATCGAGGTTTCCGTCGTTGCCGCGCGCAGCGCCGCGAACGTCGGTGCCGGTGACCCCCGGCGCCGCGTCGACGCATTCGGTCCCGAACCCGAGGCGGTAGTCGCCGCGGTCGGGCGCCCGGAAGAGCGGGTCGACCGAGACGTTGCCGTTCGATCCGGCGAAGTCACCGTCGCCGACGTTACAGTCCTCGACCTGGACGACCGCTCCGGCCGGGAGCTGCACGTCGTCGCCGTTACCGAAGAGGATCGTGCGCTCGAGGACGTCGGACACCGGCGGGCACGCCGTCCACCGGTAGCCGGCGTGCCCGTTGTTCGCGACGGTGCAGCCATCCAGCTCGACGCGGCCGAACTCGGTGGAGTTCATCACGATTCCGTTCTGGAGGTGATCGGCGATCAGGCAGTCGTTCAGATCGAAGTGCGCTCCGGGATCCGCGTCGCTGCGCAGCCCCTCGACCGACTCGGTGATCGTGCAGCGGTTCATGTTGATGGCCGCTGAGGTGCCCGACGCCGGGCTCTCGACGTAGACTCCGCGACCCAGCTGGGTGAACGTGCAGTCGACTGCGTCGACGACCGTCGCGGTGTCGTATTGCTGGAAGACCCGGAGGCCCGCCAAGGTGCAGTCGCGGAACGTCGACCGGATCAGGTCGACGAAGATGATCGGAAGGTCGTCCCGGTTCCAGATGTCGACGGCATAGGAGGTGCAGCCGTGGACCTCGACGTCCTCCACCGTCAGGAAGCCGAACGTGTCCGCGTCCAGCACCTCGTAGCGAATGCCGGCACCGCAGTCTCGGACCACGCAGCCGACGACCGTCCCCACGGGCGAAAACTGCATGCTGTTGACGAACAGCACGCCCTGGTCGCCGCCGGTGAGCGTGAGGCCCTGCAGGGTGCAGTGGTTGCTCTCGACGACCGCGGCGCCGGATACGCCGTCGATGCGGGTCACGCCCGCGCCGCCTTCTCCCACGAGCTCCTGGCCGCCCTCGGGACACAGCGGGAAGGACTCGCCCAGGGCGGTGTCATAGACCCCCGGGAGGACATGCACCGTGCAAGGACCCGGGCCGAGCTGGTCGAGGGCGTAAGTCAGCGTCTGCCACGCATCCACGGGAGACGTGCCTCCGTTGCCATTGGAACCCGACGTCGCATCCACCCACACGTCGTTCGCGAAAGCCGGAGTCAAGAGGAGCGCAAGAGCGAGGTAGCATCTCATGTCCGTAATCCGTAGTCCTTCGACCGGGCGAGCCAATCGCGGCAATCCCTCAGCGAGACGGCGGGGCTCACACCGACTTGGTCGCCGGCGTCGGGATCTCCGGCAATTCTGCGCAAAAACGCACGAGCGAAACGGTGGCCTGTCCGAGGCCGAACCATCGGGAAGAGCGCAGCCGTGCGAGGCATGCTGCTAACGCGCGTTGGGCATGCGCCCGGAAAGCGAGCCGATTGCGGCGAGCAGCGTAGGTGGACGACCACTGGCGCGATGCCTTTGGGCACCCTACCGCCTTCGCCGCAGGGCAGTCTTGCTAGCGGCGTCAGCGCGGACGGTTCCGTCGTCGCCGGCAGCGGCGACGGGCGGGTCGTCGTCGGGGACAGGGACGCCGGAGTAGCGACCATCCGTATCGCGTGGCTCTGGACCGGGTCCCTCGGGATGACCGACCTGCAGACCTATCTCGTCGCGCACGGTGCCACGGGTCTGGCCGGCTGGAGGCTGGGCCGGCCGCAGGCGGTGACCTCCGACGGCACGTTCATCGTCGGCACCGGGGTCAATCCCAACGGGTTCCCGGAAGCGTACCGCGCGCGTATCCCGCTGGACCACACCATCGGGACGAGCTACTGCACTCCCGCGGTCCCCAACAGCACCGGGCAGCCGGGCGTGATCCATGCGAGCCCAGGCAGAGGTTGCCCTGGCCGTCCCCGAGGTTCGGAACGTACCCCATGCTGTCGGCCATCAGGAAGTACCCGAAGCGGTCGGGCGGCAGGCCGCGGACAGAGAGCGTGAGTGCGTTCGCGCTGACCAAGACCGAGCCCGTTCCACAGATCAGCGCGCCGTCCGATCCCGCGGAGTTGGGTTCGGCGGCGCAGAAGGTGTGCGGGTTGAGCTCGAGTTGAAGCGCGATACCGTCCCAGCCTCCCTGGCCGAGCTGATATGGGTTCACCGTCGGGAAGTCCGTCGAAACGCAGACCCCCGTAGCGACGACCCGCGGTGCACGAGCGCCGACGACGTCGAGCGCGGTGAAGTTCTCCCAGTCCGTGCCGCCCAGGAACGTGGAGTACTGGAGGTCGCTAGCACGGTTCCCGGACGGGCTCAGGTAGACGATGAACCCGTCCTGTTCTCCATTGAAGCTCGTGTCGTAGGCTCCGCACGTCGTGGGAAAGCTGTTTTGCACGAGGCCGAGCACGCCCGTGAAGCCCGTGGCGACTACGCTCCCCGTCGCATCGACGGTCAGGTCGAAGATGGACTCGTACCCCTCGCCACCGAGGAAGGTCGAGTAGACGAGCTGCTGGTTGGGCTGCGGCTGGCTCGGATCCAGCCGCAGCAGAAAGGCGTCGTTGAAGCCGGCCGGGCCGAGGAAGCTCGTGTCGTAGGCTCCCGGCGTGGTCGGGAAGTCGGAAGAGTACGTGAACCCGCCGAGGGTCACGACCCCACCCGTGTCGACGCTCAGGGCGACTCCGCCACCGCCGTTGTTCTCCCCGCCGATGAACGTGGAGTACGTGATCCCCGCGGGACCGGGCACAGCCGTGTCGATGAAGGTCAAACACGTATCTTGGCCCGCTCCCATGGCGGAGTCATAGGCGTTGGGCGTCGTCGGATAATCCGCCGACGTCGTCCTGCTCGTCAACGCGATCTCGCCCGCAGGCGCCAAGGCAATGTCCATTCCAAAAGCGTTCGAGAACCCCGTAGCGTTCTCCGGCCAACCTTCGATCCCCGATCCCCGGCCACGACCACACGGCCCGATGGGCTCGTGGCCACGGCGGCGGGAAAATCGTCGCCGGATCCGCCCAGGTACGTCGCCCACTCCAGCCCCGGGTCGATCACGACCGGCAGGCCAGCGAGGCGCTCTTCGACGGCGAACCCGAAATGGCGCTGACCCAACAGGACGAAGCGGCACGGCAGAGTCTGCCGCCCGCCGCCGGGGAGTATCTGCCAGGTGACCGGCGGACTGTGCCGCAGCGGCCCCGCCTCGGTCTGCATCACCAGAGATCCATCCGCGTCGAGCGCGAGTCCCGCGACACCGTCGCAGCGTACGACGAACTGCTCGAGGCTCGCGTCCGGCGCCAGGAATCAACAGCCTCCTGGACGGTCTGCGCACGCCGCTCATCGGACATCGAGCCGACTCGGCGGCCGTGGCCAGCGCGAGTGACACTTGACGCGGGACCTCGACCTCGTAGGTGTCGCCGCTCATGATCGTCTCGCCTACCCTCTTCGGCCACTGGTGCGCCTGAGAGATGGGGTCTAGAACGCAAGTTGCGCTGAGCGTCCACGGCGCAGAATTCCATTGCATGGGGTCCGTCGAGAGGAGTCTGCTATGAACGCTCTGTCGTGTACCGTCCGCTCTTCCTTCGTCGTCCTCGGCAGCTTGCTGGCCTGCGCAACGGCGCACTCCCAGACGGTGCTGCACATCTTCGACGGCAACTCACCGGGTGATCGGTTCGGCACGTCGGTCGGCGGTGCCGGTGACGTGAACGGTGATGGCTACCCCGACCTGATCGTCGGCGCCATCCACGACGCCAACAACGCCGGCAGCGCGCGCGTGTTCTCGGGCATCGATGGGAGCGTCCTTTACACCTTCGACGGGGACGCGCCGGATGATCTGTTTGGCGTCTCGGTCAGCGGGTGCCGATGTTCTCTCCGCCTCCAGGAACGACGACAAGATTGCGTGGTACGAGAACGACGGCGGCGGCTCGTTCGGACCACAGCAAGTCCTTACGACTCAGGCGAGTGGTGCCGCCGCGGTCTTCGCCACAGACCTGGACGGAGACAGCGACGCCGACGTGCTCTCGACGGCCATGTTCGATGACACGGTCGCGTGGTTCGAAAACCTCGGCGGCGGGTCTTTTGGACCCCCGCAGATCATTACGAACGAGGCGCTCAACGTGAGAGGCGTCTTTGCTGCGGACCTGGACGGAGACGGCGACGCCGACGTGCTCTCGACGTCCTTGTCCAATGGCACCATCGCCTGGCACGAGAACCTCGGCCTCGGTTCCTTCGGGCCTGAGCGGACCCTCATGACGGGCGAGCCCGGCGCCAGCAGCGTCTACGCAACCGATCTCGACCTCGACGGCGATGTCGACGTGGTCTCGTCGTCCTGGGGCGATGGCAGGGTCGCGTGGTACGACAATCTCGGCGGCGGGTCCTTCGGGCCCAAGCAGGTCATCACGACGCAGGTGGACAATCCCTACTGGGTCTATGCCACCGACCTGGACGGAGACGGCGACGCCGATGTGCTCTCGTCGTCCGATTCAGACGGCAAGGTCGCGTGGTACGAGAATCGGCACCCACTCGGGCGCCTCGGCACCACCTACTGCGCGCCGGCAGTGATCAATAGCACCGGCCAGCACGGTGTGATCTCTGCCACCGGGTCACATGGGGTAGCGGACAACGACCTGACCCTCACCGCCGAACAGCTCCCGCCGAGCTTCGGTTACTTCCTAGCCGGTCAGACCCAGGGCTTCACCAATCCGCCCGGCAGCCAAGGCAACATCTGCCTGATGGGCGACATCGGACGCTACGACGAAGCCACGGACATCATCCAGGGACCGACGGGAGAGATCCAACTCGATCTCACCTCGATTCCCGTCAACCCACCCACCGCCATCCTCCCCGGCGACACCTGGAACTTCCAGTGCTGGTACCGGGACAACAACCCGGAGCCGACGAGCAACTTCACCGATGCAGTGAGCTTGACGTTCCAATGATGGGGCCGCCTTCCCACGGAGCTAATTGAGAGGTTGGCTGCCGACCCACAATCGCTTGTGAGGATGGGTGGACGCCACCCGAGCAGGACGAAGAGCTGCACGGGGATCAACCAGACGACGACGAAGCCGAAGACGCGCCCGACCTTCCATCCCGGCGCCGTGTTGATCCATTCCTCGATGAGCTTTCTGGCGCCAATCCGGCGCGCCGCCATGGCGACGCGTAACGGCCGATGTTGCCGCCGAGGCAGAGGTTGCCCTGACTTCCACCCGGTCCCGCGACGAAGGCCGGCATCTCCGAGACGAGGAAGTATCCAAACTGGTTCGGCGGCAGATCGTTGGCCCCGAGGGTCAGCGCGTTCGCGGACCGGTTGATCGTGCCGAGGGCTTCGATCGTCGCCGGGACACCGCTCGAATTCGGCACGGCGGGCCCGCAGTAGTTCTCGCCATGTGGGCCGACGTGGCCGAGCGAGCGGAGCTCGACCGCGTGGTAGCGCGCGCGCCCCGCTCGCCCGCGCGTGCCCCAGGAGAGTGAATCACACCACTAGAGCCCAGCGATCAGCCGCGCGAGCTCGGCGTCACACTCGGCGCGAACGCTCTCGAGATCCAGCATCGCGGTGTGGAAGGCGGGGTGCTCGTTCGAGTTGACTTCGAACGAAACGCCCCAGCCGCCCACCAGCAAGCTGTGGGCAAAGCTGAACGCGCCATCCCCCATCAGCTCTTCCGCCCGCTGGTTCACGTTGCGCGTGAACGCGTCCTTGTCCGACACCGGTGCTCGCAAGTACGCGTCGCGCGCCCAGAGGAGCTGCAGGACAGAGTCGAGCACCTCGCCGGCGCGAGTCGCGGCCTCGAGAATGCGCGGCGCGTGGGCGTCGGCGAGCGCGTCGAGCATGAGCACGTCGTGCTCCGCCAGGGGCTTCAGCGACGGGTTCAGCTGCAGGGACGCGTAGTCGGCTCGATAGCGTCCGCTCTCATCGAGTTGTCCACGTTCGCGGACCCAACCATCACGATCGCGACTGGCACCGAGCACTCGCTCCCAGACCAACCCTTCGTGCCGCTCCCAGTCGCTCGGAGCCGAAGGCTTCCGCGCCGGTCGCGCATGCGGGTGGTTGTCGAAACCCGCGGGGAGCTGCGCCTCGGCGCTCGCGTCCGTCGCGAGGATCGCGCCCGCGGTGGTGCTCCCAGCGGCGAACGCGGGGGCCGTCAACCCGGCGCTTCGCCCCTCGCCAGCATGCGGGCGGAGGTTGGCCGACGAGGCGCCGGGTGTTTGGTTCGATACGACGAAGACGGCGGCGGCGGCGGAGGACAGGGCAACCACCAACAGGCCGGTGAGGAGACGGGTGTTCGGCATCGGGAAATCCTCGTGGAAACGCCTCGGGGAGCGCCGCTCGGCGCCCCCCTCGACAGGACTCAGCTGTTTCAGTTGTTGGTGCAGCGGGTGCACTCGACGGACCGGTCCGCCCTGGCTTGGCCACCGTGGGGATCGGTCGCGATCAGCGACAAGTCGAAGCGCGTATCGCACGGCAGGTCCACCTCGCCCGAGCGCCACAGCTCAGTGGGCTCGGGACTCAAGTCGAGGTTCCATGCGCCACCAAACGTCGTGTCGACGAAGAACGCGATCGTCGTTCCATCGCAAAGAGTCGAGCCGTAGAGGTGCACGTAGATCTTGCACGGCCTGTCGGGCAGACACGGCGCGGCGATCGAGGAGCGTTCGCAGGCGCCGGAAGAGCCGAAGATCTTGATCTCGAGGAAGATGTCGCAGTCCTGGTCTCCCTCTTGGTAACTGAACTCTTGGTCTGGCTTGAACAGGCTACAGCCGGGGCAGTCGAAGGAGCCCGGCGTCTGGGCGGCGGCGAAGGAGACCGTCGCGGCGAGAGCGACCAGCAGGCGTGTGATTCTGTTGAACATCGTCGAGATTGTTGGAGGGTTGGAGTGCCGGACCGACACGGCTCCGGCATCCACAAGGGCGAATGCCTCCTCGATCTGTTACGCGTCGGTTCGTCGAATCCGCCGAGAGCGAGTGACCACGTGCCTTCTCCTCTCTTCTCTTCCGTTCCCGTTCCCGACGGGTCCCGTTGCTCTTCTTCTTGCCTGCGGCTTTCTTTCGTGAACCTGCCCGCTTGCGTGCCCGTGCCCGACGGCGTGGTGGTTATGGCTGGGAGCGTTGGGGCCAGGAGCGAATGGGCCCAAAGCAGTGGGTGCCCTACGGCTCCTAGCCCCATTGTTGCCGGCCCCACTGCTCCCAGCCATAACCACCACGCCGTCGGGCACGGGCACGCAAGCGGGCAGGTTCACGAAAGAAAGCCGCAGGCAAGAAGAAGAGCAACGGGACCCGTCGGGAACGGGAACGGAAGAGAAGAGCAGTGAGAGCCGCAGGCAGAACCGGCTCGATCGGCAACCGATACCGCTCGAAGACATGCGGCGTACGATGGGACTGGCCGGGCCCCGGACGCATCCGCGGCGGGCCGCCCAGGGATTCCGGAGATTCCTGGCAGCCCCGCTCCCAGTGCCTCGCATGGCCAGGGTGAGCCCCATCCCCCACGACGACACCATGATGATCCTCACACTGCTCTCGACGCTTCCGCTCCTCGGCCCGGCGGTCAGCGCCGCCCCCACCGCCCCCCGCTACGCTCCGGCAGCCTGCCAGGACGGCCTTCCCCTGGTGTACCGGGGGGACGGCATGACGGCCACGATCACGGCCATCGAAGAGTCGACCGGCGCCGTCTCCGGGACGATTCAGCTCGACGGCGGGACCTCGATGTCGTTCGCGCTCTCCCTGGACGACAGCGGCCGCGGCCGCGGAACCGTCACGACAGCGAAGGGCGAGAAGAAGCTCTCGTCGCGCGACGTCGACGACACGACCGTGCGCGTCACGTTCCGCGCGAAGCGCTACACGCTCGTGCTCGGCGCTGCCCCGGAACCCGAGCCCAAGCCCGAGCCCACGTCGGAGCGTGCGACGAACGACGCGCGGACCGCGGCGCCCACCGGACCGATCACGCTCGTGCAGCACACGTTCCAGGACAAGGGCATGGGCGGGATGAACTCCCACACGATGCTCATCCCGAAGGGCTGGAAGGCCGAGGGCGGCGCGTTCTGGCTCCCGCAGCAGTTCTTCAGCGTACTGCCCAGCCAGGACATTCGCGTGACCTCACCCGACGGGGTTTCCGTGCAGATCGAGCCCATGATCACGGCGAAGGAGATCCTGCCCCCCGCGGAGCTCGGACTGGCGCCTCCGGCCCGCGGATCCGCCGACAAGGGCTTCCCGATCATCCCGCTGCCCGACGACATCGACGCCTGGAAGCGCTGGGTGCAGGACGAGGTCGTCGCGGCCGGCTCCCCCGGCGCCACCAAGATCCGCGTCCTCGACGGCGCGGTCATCCCCGAGCTGACCTGGGAGCTCAAGCGCCAGCACGCCCCCTACAAGAAGATGCTCGAACAGGGCAACGGGATGGGCATGGGTTCCCACACGACCGCCGACTGTGCCGTCCTCGGGTTCGAGAGCACGTTCGAGCTGAACGGCGTGCAGTACGAGGAGCTCCGCGTCCTCGCGTTGACGTACACGATCATGGACGCGCAGTACACCGGGCGCATGAAGATGTGGGGTGTCGAGCGCGCCGTGACGTATCGCGCGCCAAAGGGCCAGCTCAACGCCCACATGCCCGTGCTCAAGGCAGTCGCGGACTCCGTGCGGATGACCCCGGAGTGGTTCCGGATGCGTGCAGACCTGCACGCGAAACTGATGAAGATCTCGCGCGAAGTCGCGCGCTCGAACATGGAAGCGGCGCGCAAGCGCTCGGAGATCATCGCGCAATCGGGACGCGAGCTGAACGAGATCATCACCTCTGGCTACCGCGAGCGCGACGCGATCCGCAGCGCCAGCCACGACAAGGTCATCCACGCGATCCGCGGCACGGAGGAGTACATCACCCCCGGCTCCGACACGGCGGTCCACTTGCCCTTCGGCTACGACCACGTCTACAGCAACGCTCGCGGAGAGTTCCTGCTGACGAACGACTCGCTCTTCGAGCCGAACGTCGACTCGTCGACGAACGACGTGGACTGGACCCGCATGCAGGTCAGCCGGTGAGTCTCCCGAGCACTCTTGGCTCACCCAAGTAGCCACGGGCGGCGCCCCGGAGGACGCCGCCCTTGAATGCGGTCAGGCTTCAGCAATCAGAACTGCACGATGCGCGAGTTCGAGAAGTTGCTGGCCGCGCCGTCGCGGTACCAGGCCTGGAACGCACGGCTGTCGCCGGGGTTCACGACCGGAACCTGCTGCGAGCCGTCCGTCGTCAAGATGACGTCGCCCGCGCCGCCGTCGATGACGGGGTGGCTGACGCCGCCGGCGTCGAACTGGAAGACCTGGCCGAGCGAGGCGCTGTTGTAGCGAGACTGCGGGCCGCCGATGCAGATGATGCCGTTCGATCCCGGGGGAACGATGTAGAGGCCCGGGTTCGGGCCGCTGACGTAGTAGCCGAACCCACCCGGAGGACCTTGCGAGACGACGGCCGTGATGTCGTCGCCGGCGACGCCGGTGCCGGTCAGGACCGAAACCGAGGGCAAGCCCGTGCTGTTCGGAAGGACCGTGCACTGCGAGTCGTCAGAGCCGAGCTCGCCCGTCTCCGGAGCGAGCACGAGGTCGTCGTAGTAGGACTCGGTCGTGTTCGGAGACCCCGGTACGTCGGGGTACAGCTCCAGGGCCTGGATGTCGAGGACCCCGCTGCTGCCCCCGAACACGCCTTGCGTCCACGAGTAGCCCTGCCCTCCGGTCAGGGACGAACCGTTGTAGAAGACGTCGACGGTGTCGTTGTCGAGATCGATCGCCGCCTGAATGGGCGTCCAGGCGTCCCGAACGAGCACTTGCGGCCCACTCGGGTCATTCATGTTGCTGCAATCACAGTCAGCGAGGTTCATATCTCCGTCGAAGAACGTCTGGACGGACCAGGCGTAGGGCCCACCGAAGTCGTACGTGTTCAACATGATCCAGTACGCACGGCCGGTGAAGGCGCTTGGGTGGTAGACGTGGCCGGAGAAGTTCCACCGCCCGCTCGTCGCGGTCTCGAAACCCCAGTTGGCTACCGTGTCGGCGTCGGGGTTGTTGCTCAGACTGTGTGGTACGGACAGTGCCTGGGCGTCCGAGACCGTCGACGAGCCGAGCGCGAACTCATACGCCTCCCACGAGTTGCCAATCGACGCCTGTCCTACCGGATCGACCACCGCGCCGTCGTCGTAGTCGTCGAAGCTCTCCGACCACACGCCGTGTCCGTTCCCCGACCACGAAAGGTCGACGACGAAGTCGACCGGCGTCTCGTCGTCGGTCAACGGGCGGATCTCGCCGAACTCTGTCCCCGCCGCGGATTCGGATGCGACGACGCCGCCGGAGAGTGTCACGACCGTCGTGCCCAACCCCGTCACCGTCGTGAACGGGGCCGGAATCGCGGGCGCGATCTCGTCGATCGGCAGGTTGGCGGTAAGCGTCAGCATGTTCGCACTGCCGCCGGAGTCGTTGAAGCAGTACATCATTTGGCCCGATCCGGCTTTCCGCTCGTCGGTACCAACGTTGTCGAACCACTGCCAGTTCTTGACCTCGATCTTGGTGCCGTTGCCCGGATGGTAGGCCTCGAGCTCGAGCGTCGTCGTGTCGGCGAGCTCGCCGCCCTCGATGGTAATGCATTGAATGCCGTTCGCGGGAATCGGATCGGGGTCGGTCACGGTCCATCCGCCGGGGTGGCGGACGTTCACGACCGAGACCGGCTGCGAGAACTTGATCTTGGCCTTGTGCGGTGTCCTGTCCTTCTTGGGTAGGTTGCGTATGACGACCGAGGTGCCCAGCACCTGGCCGTTGGCGACCCATACGTAGCCCTCGATCTTCTTGGTCTTGTCTCCATTGACCTTGATCTGGCCAGACACCGTCTCGCCGCTCATGATCGGGCCGCCGTTGTAAGTGACAGTCGACCCTTGGACCGTCGGGAGCATGTCAAGCCCGCTCGTGTTGATAGCGCTGGCGTCGGTCACCTTGGAGCCCGCGCAGATCTTGAGCTGGTCGACGGCCTGCCCCGTGTGATTGGTGATCGTGAAGGGCACTGTCTCGCCCGCGGACAACGCGCCAGCGGACACCGTGAGAGTCGTGATCGCCCAGGCGAGCGACAGCAAAGGACGAGATCGATTCATGGTCAGCTTCCATTGGATTGCTTGGGGCGGCGCCAACACCAGCGCCGCTCGTTCGTGAGGCAGGACGGCGCCAACGGCGCGCGTCATGGACGCCAGCGCACGTGCCCGGTCGCCTTCGCCACCCAATCGCCAAAAAGTGGCTTGGAAGGCAGAAAGACCGCTACGCTCCACGGAGCCCCATGCCGGACGACCACGTCACAAGTCTCCTGCGGGAGTGGAAACGCGGGGATCTCGCGGCGCGAGAAGAGCTGATGCCAATCCTCGTCGAAGAGCTGCGGCACACGGCGAGCGCCCTGATGAAGGGCGAGCGCGCCGACCACACACTGCAGCCCACCGCACTCGTGAATGAGGCGTACCTCAGGCTCGAGGGGCGGATCCGCGAGGCCGATTTCCCCAGTCGAGGCCACTTCCTCGCCCTCATGTCGCAGGCGATGCGCCGGCTCCTCGTCGACCACGCCCGTCGCAAGAAATCGGAGAAGCGCGGCGGCGATCGAGCGCGCGTTGCGCTGGTCACGGGCGATGCTCTGCCCAAGTCCCAGCAGGTGGGCTTCGATCCCAGTGAGGTGATCTTCTTGGACGAACTGATCGAACGCCTATCGGCCCTCGACGGCCTCGCCGCCGACGTGTTCTCGCACAGTCACTTCCTCGGACTCGGGCGCACCGAGATCTCGCGCGCGCTCGACATCCCGCTGCGCACGGTCGACCGCAAGTTGCAAACGGCGCGCAAGTGGTTGGGTGGAAAGCTCAGCGATCGGACGGCGGAGTGAGCGGGGCGAACGGGAGCGTGGAGCGCGAGCTGCGTGTCCTGGCGATCTTGGATCGTGTTCTGGAGATCGCCGATGGAGAGCGCTCGCATTGGCTCGAGGAGAACGTCGCCGAGGACGAAGACGTACGGAACGAGGTGCGGCGGCTCCTCGAGCTGCCGGACGATAAGCGACTGAAGTCCCCGGCGGACATCGCGGCCGTCGCGCACGAGGCGGGCCAGGGGGAGCATCGGATCGGGCCCTACGCCCTCGTCCGCAAGATCGGCCAGGGCGGGATGGGTCAGGTCTGGGAGGCTGTCGAGGTCAAGCTCGGAAGGCGTGTCGCACTCAAGTTGCTCTCTCCCGGTCGAGACGGGGCGAGAGCCAACGACTACTTCGAACGCGAGGGCCGTGCGGCGAGTCGCGTTCAGCACCCCGGCGTCGTTTCCGTGCTCGCGGTCGGGGAAGAGGCTGGTGTGCGCTACATCGCGCAGGAGCTGGTCGATGGCCAGCGCAACCTGGCGCACGAGCTCGACGAGCTGCGCCGCGAAGACCGGTTGCCGAACGACTACTACGAGCGAGTCGCCAAGCGCTTCATCGCGCTCGCCGAGGCGGCGCACGCCGTGCACGAGGCCGGCGTCATTCACCGCGACTTGAAGCCCGAGAACATCCTGCTGACCCGCGGCGGCGACGCGAAGATCACCGACTTCGGCATCGCGAAGATCGTCGACGAAGCGAGCTTGAGTCGCGTCGGCGACGGCGCGGGGACGTACGCGTACATGAGCCCCGAGCAGGTCGCGCTCAAGCAGATCCCGATCCGTCCTTGGAGCGACGTGTTCAGTCTCGGCGCGGTGCTCTACGAGGCCCTGACGCTTTCGCGGCCATTCATCGGCGACACGCCGCAACAGGTCGCCCACAGCATCCTCTTCGACGAGCCGGTCGACCCGCGGGCAGTTCGTTCCCGCGTTCCCGTCGAGCTGGCGGTGATCTGCGCCAAGGCACTCGAGAAGCGACCCGAGGACCGCTATCCGTCGATGGCCGATCTCGCGGACGATTTGCGACGCTTCCTCGCGCGCGAGCCGATCGTGGCCCGGCCGCCGGGTCGCGTGCGGCGATTGCAGAGGTGGTCGCAACGGCACCCCGTCGTCAGCACGTCCGTCGCGATCGCGGCCGTCGCCCTCGTCGCGATCGCTGCGCTCTGGACATCATTCGTGCGAGCGACTACCGAGGCGCGCGCGGGGGCGACAATGGTCAAGAGGCTGTCCGCGCTGCGGGAGCTCGACGACCTCGAAAGAAGGGCGAACGACCTATGGCCCGTGACGGCAGCCCGCGAGCGTGACTACCGCCTGTGGATCGACGATGCACGGCGACTCTGCGCTTGGCTCGATGCGCCCGATCCCGTCACCGGAGCGCCGAGCCACCGCGCGCGGCTGGCGCAGGTTCGAAGCGCGGAGGCGGGCTCTCCCGCGGTCGTCCACGCGTCCGCTGTTCCCGACGACGTCCGGCTGCGCGACGCTCGTCTCACGCCATGGATCGAGGAGCTCGTCCTGGAACTCGAAGAGCTCGGTGCGACCCCGGGCCTGCTCGTCGATTGCACCGTGCCCGGACATGGGTGGAGCATTCCCAAACGGCAGCGCTTCGTCCGCGAGTTGCGGGCGCTGCACGACAGCGAAACGTACCGGTCACGCTGGGAGGAAGCCGCTCGGCGCATTCACGAGCACAGCGCGTACTTGGGGCTCTCGCTCGAGCCACAAGCCGGTTTGCTTCCAATTGGTCCGGACCCGACCTCTGGGCTCTGGGAGTTCTGGCACTTCGCTTCCGGCGAGAAGCCGGTACGCGGAGGAGACGGAAAGCTGCACATGACGCCGGAGTCGGGGATCGTCCTCGTGCTCCTGCCACGGGGAACGCTGGCCGTCGGCGGAAGAAGGATCGCGGTCGAGCCTTTCTTCATCTCGAAGTACGAAATGACCCAGGGTCAGTGGTCGCGGTTCGCCGGCGAGAACCCGAGCTTGTACCGCCCCGACAACTGGGATCCCGACTGGATCGCGGGCGGACGCGCCGGGAGCCACCTGCATCCGGTCGAGAACGTGAGCTGGGTCGACTGTGAACGGACGTTGACGCGGCTCGAGCTCGCGCTGCCGACCGAGCTCCAGTGGGAGTACGCGGCGCGCGCAGGAACGACGACACCGTGGTGGACGGGCGCGGATCGAGCGTCACTGAACGGCGTAGTCAACCTGACGGACGCGTACGCCTTCGCTCACGGCGGAGACTCGTGGAGCTGGGCCGACCTGGAGCTGGACGATGGGCTCACGCTGCACGGACCTGTCGACAGCCTCGTGCCGAACGGCTTCGGACTGTTCCACGTCCTCGGCAACGTGTGGGAGTGGTGCGCTGACGCGGAAGAGCCGAGCTCAGCCGTTGGCGAGCTCAAGCGCGCCAGCCGCGGTGGAAGCTACCACTCGTCGCCGAACACGCTGAAGGTAGGCAACGAGGACTATCGCGTGCCGACCGACGACGATGGGTTCTTGGGGGTGCGGCCGGCGCGAACGATCGATTGACCCGAGCCAACACTCGAATCGAGATGCCGGGACGGGGCGCGGGTACGATCCCACTCGGCCATTCAACCGAGGAGACCTCAGATGCACCGTTTCACGCTGGGCCGCGGCCGGCACCCGCTCGCGCCGACTCTGGCGACTCTGTCCGCCCTCGTAGCAGCGGTTCCCGCAGCGGGTCAACACCCCGCCGGTCAGCCCCTCTTGTGGTACGACTTCGACGATCAGCTGAACCCGACTGGGAATGCGGGAACACTGGGTGCCGCTCACGACGGCGAACTCCACGGCAATGCGAGCTTCGTCCCCTTCGGGTCTGGCCACGCCGTGCAGTTCGATGGGTCCAACGACTGGGTCATCCCGAGGGGCCCCGAGAACGCGTTCGACATCGGCGATACCGACTTCTCCATCTTCGTCCGGTTCGTCACAACGACCACGACGCCTCCGGGGTGTCCTTCTCGGATCGGAGCGCTCGTGTGGAAACAGGGCATCGGAGGCTTGCCCGGTGTCCCGAACTATGCGATCGGCGTTCGGAAAGAGACGGGGCTCCCAATCTTCGCGATCAAGGACCTGTTCGGTTCCGTGGCAGCCCTCGGGCCATCGATGCTCAACGATGGCGTGGCGCACGAGCTCCTCGCCGTTCGCTCGGGGAACCGGCTCACGTTGCACGTCGACGGGATCCTGTGTGCGACGAACACGCTACCTGCCAGCTTTGGCAGCTCGAACAACAACAACGACCTCGTCATTGGAGGCAGGACCCTCACCGGCGGCGGCTGCACCTTCCTGACGGACGACTTCGAGGGGCTGATCGACGAAGTCTGCATCTGGAACTACGCGATCCACGAGAGCGTCGGCAGCAACTATTGCGGCGCACTCGCGGTGCCCAACTCCACGGGACTCGCGGCGCTCATCGTCGCGACGGGCAGCACCGACGTAGTCAGCAACGACCTCACGCTATCGGCGGTCCAGCTACCGCCGAACCGATTCGGCTACTTCATCACTGGCCAGAATCAAGGGATGTCGTCACCGCCTGGGAGCCAGGGCGTCATCTGCCTCTCGCTTCCATCGCTCGGTCGCTTCAGCTCCGTCGCGCAGATCATCCAAGGTCCTTGCGGCAATCTCCAAGTCGACCTGACCTCCATTCCCGTGACTCCAACCCAAGCCGTCCAGCCCGGTGACACTTGGAACTTTCAGTGCTGGTACCGGGACAACAACCCGGGGCCGACGAGCAACTTCACGGATGCGGTGGGCGTGACGTTCCACTAAGCGGTCGGCGGGCGGTTGGCCCGTCAGGTAGAACCCGATCCACGATCCTGGCCGGAGGCTGGGACGCCTTGCAGCACGTTCTTCGTGTGCTCCGGGGCCTCGCGCAATCACGCGGAGTCTCCATCGCCAACCTCACGGCGCGCTACATCCTCGAGCAGCCCGCCGTGGGAGCCATCATCGTGGGCGCGCGGCTCGGGGAGAGCGAACACACCGAAGAGACCGAGAGGCTGTCTCGGTTCGCCAGGCAGGCCTCGCCGGTGGCGGCTATCGCGTGGAGATCGAAGCGGAAGCGCTCGTGCCCCCGTGACGGGCCTCGGCCAGCTGCGCGACGGGCGAGCGCCGCGCAGCTCGTGCTACGATGCAGTCTGGATCGTCTACGGTCGTGTGCCCTCGGGTGAACCGAGCCCCTCGATCCGCTGGCCTTTCGAAGCACCGAGAGAGACACGATGCAGGCATGGAAGCGAGCCCTTTGTCATCTGAGCCTGCCCTGGATATCGGCCGCGGCAGCAGCCGGTCAGGTCATCGACTTCGAGACCCTGCCGGATGGCACACCGACGACCGACCTGCTAGTGGTGTGATTCACTCTTGTGCGGCATTTTGGTCGGTGCGTACGCGTTCGCTGCAAGTCTCGGAGGAGGCGCAACGCAGCAGCGGGCGGGTACGCACCGACCAAAATGCCGCACAAGAGTGAATCACACCACTAGAGGTGTCGAG
>JAAELL010000259.1 GCA_024226735.1 bacterium
CGTCCCAGTCGGCCGCGAGGACGCCGCGCGGGTCCGGGCGCGGGACGAAGGGCGAGCTGGCGTGGACCTCGAGCTCGGACTGGAAGGCGAAGTTCCGATCGGGCTGGTCGTCGAGGGGTTCGCGGCGGTTGACCAGGAAGATCGAGACCGAGCGGGTGCCGGGCGGGATGAGCTCTTTCAGGTCCTCGGCGGCGACCTTGCGCTCGACCGCGAGGAGCTGGAGCCCGTCGGAGCCCGGCACGTCGCGCACGACGGGCTCGGCGGCGCCGGTGAGGGGTAGATCGACGGTCTCTTCGCGTGGCGTCCGCTGCCAGGTCGGAAGCGTCTGGCCGTCCCTGCCCTCGGTCTCCCCCGGCGTGTAGTCGCCCCAGCGTGCGACGACGGAGAGGTGCCGGGCCTCTCCGGAGGTGAGGAAGCTCAGGCCCATCGAGGAGGGGAACCAGCCCTTCTTGGCGGCGCGCTGCTCTTCGGCGCTCTCCTCGGAGAGGCCCGCGGTCTCGGCCACGTCGCTGAAATCATCGTCTTCGTCGACGTCGGCGCTC
>JAAELL010000260.1 GCA_024226735.1 bacterium
CGCGAGCTGTGGGACCTCGAGCCGCGACAACCGGCTAGCGGGACAACTACAAGTTTCATGCCGGTGCGTTGCGCACGCCTGAGGCCCGCCATAGACTCGCTTGTGATATCGGGTTCCGGGAATCAGATATCCGTATCAGACGAGCAGCGGCCACGCTGGGAGACGCAATGACTGAGGTCACCGGGGTCGCGTCGGGTGCCGCGCGCACGAAGGCGCGCCCGCGCAAGGGGTCGCGCGACCGAGCACAGGTCCGTCGTGCGCTGCTCGACGCCGCCACCCGGCGCTTTGCCGAGAGCGGGTTCGAGGGGGTGAATTCGAACCAGATCGCCCGTGACGCGGGGGTCGGGGTCGGGACCTTCTACAACCACTTCCGCGACAAACTCGAGGTTCACCAGGCGGTCGTGCTCGACACGCTCGAAGGGCTGCGGGGGCGGATCGCCCGGGCGGCCGCGGAGCCGCGCGGAACCATCGAGCAGCAGGTGGGCGATGTCGTCGAAGCCGTGGTGGGGTTCGCCGAGGACCACGCCGAGCGCTTCCGCGTTGCCTTCGGACCGCAATCCCACGCTAGCCGCGGGGTGCGCGCGGGCCATTCGTCGCGCGCCCAGGTGGGCTACTCGACGCGCGCCACCGAACGCAGGCTCGCAGAACTCCAG
>JAAELL010000261.1 GCA_024226735.1 bacterium
GAGTGACACGCGTAAATGGCTTGGAGGTTTGCGCTCAGCTCACGCGACCGTTGGGGAGATCGTAGAGACGGCCGGGGAGTCAGTTGTTGTCATCGGGGCGGAGACGTTTGCTTCGATCGTTGCGTCAACTCGAGTCAAGCACAGGATATTGGTTGAGAGGCTGTATTGAGGGGCGGCGAAGGTGGTGCCCTCCGCGTGAGTCGTGCGCCACGATGAGCGCAGCCGCGGCATCTCTTGAAGGCCTCCATACAGCGGCCCTCGACTCGCAATCGGGCTGAGAGGATTCGAACCTCCGACCTTCTGACCCCCAGTCAGACGCGCTAACCAAGCTGCGCTACAGCCCGGAACGAAAGGAAAGCGGACAGGGTGGGATTCGAACCCACGGTACGGACAAGCCGTACACAGCATTTCCAGTGCTGCTCCTTAAGCCGCTCGGACACCTGTCCGGAGGCACCCCGGCGGGATTGGTAGTGTATCGGGATCGTGGACGCAGACAAGCCAGCCGGAAGTGCCCTGAGCGGGGTGCTGGTCGTGGACAAGCCCGCGGGACCGTCCTCCATGCGGGTCGTGGCGGTGGTGCGCCGCCGCGCCGGCGGCGTACGCACCGGGCACGCGGGGACGCTGGATCCGCTCGCCACCGGGGTGCTCGTGCTCGCCCTGGGCAAGGCGACGAAGATCATCGACCGGCTCATGGCGACGGACAAGCGTTACGAGACGCACATCGATCTGAGCGCGTTCACCGAGACCGACGATCGCGAGGGGGAGCGCCGGGAGGTCGAGGTGGCGGCGCCTCCGAGTGAAGCGACGGTGCGCGCGGCCGTCGCTTCGTTCGCCGGGACGTTCCTGCAACGCCCGCCCGCGTTCAGCGCGGTGAAGGTCGGCGGGCGCCGGGCGTACAAGATGGCGCGCAAGGGCAAGGCCCCGAAGATGGCCGAGCGTTCCGTGACGGTGCACGACATCGATCTGCTGGGCTACGAGTGGCCGAACGCCGAGGTTGCGATCCACTGCGAGAAGGGCTTCTACGTGCGCAGCCTCGCACGCGATCTCGGCGAGCGTCTCGGAACGGGCGGGCACTGCGCGAGCATCCGACGCACGGCGGTCGGACCGTTCACGCTCGCGATGGCAACGGCGCTCGACGACGTGCCGGAGCCGCTGACGGACGAGCACCTGATCCCCGCTGACGAGGCGGTGGCGATGGCCGGGGGATGAGCTTGCGCGCGGGCGGGCAAGGACGGTCGCCCCTCACCCGGCTCGCTTCGCTCGCCGACCTCTCCCCGCGGCGGGGAGAGGTCGGCGGAACCCCTCTCCCTCTGGGAGAGGACAGCCTCGCGCAGCGAGGCAGGTGAGGGCGGGCGTGCAACCGCAACCTCATCCGCAAA
>JAAELL010000262.1 GCA_024226735.1 bacterium
TCACACCACTAGTGGGGTGTACCCGAAGATCGTCACATATGCTCGCCTTCTTCCGCGCGGTGGCGGCGTCGCCCCAAGACCGTACCTCTCCCGCATGTGAGTAGCACAGAGGCTACGCACAGAACCCGGCGCCTTGCCACCACACGAAAGCGGCCGGACAAATGCGCCGAACTTTCGACTCACACCACTAGAACAGCGTCACGTGTGCCACCGGACTCAGCGCGAAGCCCCCCGCGGCGCGCGGGTCGAGGACGCGGAACTGGAGCCAAGTCTCGAGGCCGATCAGGCTCGCGTCAGCGGGGATCGGCAGCTTGAACGTTCCGTAGCCCGCGCCGACGCCCTGGCCGGCGAGCTTCGCCGCGTACGTCCGCGACCAGCCCGGCGCGCCGGGCGGCGTGAGCGAGACGACCAGGAAAGCGTCGGCACCGCCGAGGGCGTTGAAGACGCCGACCTTGAAGTCGTTCGAACCGACGTGCGGCGGAGCCAGAGCGATCATCGCGGGCGCGTACCCGCCCGATCCCATCCTCTCGCCAGGGAGCAGCTCGGGATTGCGCGGGAACCGTTCGGAGTTCAGCTTCGGACGATCGAAGGGGAACTCCTCCAGGGCGACGCGCGGGTCGGTCAGGGCGTCCCCGACGAACTCGCTGACGTTGCGGACCATCTCGGTCGGCATGGAGATGGCGGCCATCTCCGGGTCCACGTTCTGTGGATGCCGGATCTCCGAGTTGTAGAAGGTCACCGCTTCGAAGATGTTCTTGGCCCTTCCGTCGTGGAAGAGCGCCGTGCGCAGTCCGGAGTTGCGCAGCGTGGGAACCTTGAACTTTCCGCGGTCGGAGTGCTCGCCGGTGATCGCCGATCGCCCCTCGTCTTCCTCGATCGGTCGCCGTCCGACGTTGCGGTAGCTGCCGTCGGCGAAGAGCGGCGGAATGTGGCAGCTGATGCACCGCGCTTGGTTGTGCCAGAAGGCGTTGAAGCCAGCCTCCTGGCGCTCGGTCAAGGCGTCGAAGTTGCCACGCGCGAAGTAGTCGTACGGTGACTGGTTCGGAACGAGGGTGCGCTCGTACGTCGCGATGGCGAACGCGATGCGCGCGGCGGTGATCGCCGGATCGCCGAACGCCGAATCGAACAGCTCGGAGTAGCTGCTCACGCCGGCCAAGGCGGCCTGCAGGTCGGGCGGCAGGTCCCAGGCCAAGGCCAGCGGCTCTGCCCCTTCCAGCTTGGCGCGAACGTCGTCCCACGTGCGGCCATCGCAAGCCATCTCGGTCGTGCTCAGGATCGGCCCCAGCGCCTGTGACTCGAGAGCGCCGCCTGACTGGATGAGGGTGGCACCCGACTCGGGATCGATGAACTCACCCGTCGCGCGACCGTCCCAGAACAGGTCGTCGAAGTAGGCCGCGGCGATGGGCGTCGCCGCCGTGCGGCCCGTGACCTGTGGAGTGAACCCGAAGACCTCGTCGGGCACAAAGTCCCGGTTCACGTCTTGACGCATCACGCCGACGGAGCCGAACAGGTCGTCCCGTGTCCCGGCAACTCCATCCGGTCCGGGGTTCACGAAGTCAGGCCCGCTACGCGGGTCGCCGCCACCGACGCTCGAGATGTGGCAGGTCCCGCAGGCAATCGTGTCGTCGCTCGAGAGCTGCTCGTCCCAGAACAGCGCCTTGCCCAGCACCCGCTTGGCCTCGGTGATCGGGTTTTCGGCTGGCACCGGCGGCTGCAGCAGTTGCGCGAGCGCGGCAGGACTGGAGAACAGACCACACACAAAGAGAAGAGTGAGTCGCATGACGCAAGAGCTAGGATTGGGACTCGAGATCGAGAGAAGGACGCGCGGCTGGGCCCGGGTGCGAAGACCGGTGCGAAGAGCTTGGCCCACCTAATGAAACCGCGTCTCGCCTGCCACGGCACTGGGCGCTAGTACGCACTTCCCCCCCACCAAGCTGCGTAGACGCCCCAAGCCAGCCCCCACGCAGGCGCGCCTACGGGCGAATCACGTTGACCTTCCCGGGCTCCAGGTCGACCTCGATGCGCTGCAGCTCCTCCCCATCCTGCTCCAGGACGAGCGTCCTCGCGTTCTCCCCGACGATGAACACTTCCGACAGCCCGCGCGGGAGGAAGACCGTGGGCGAGACCCGATTGGCGCTCCCGCGGTACTCCCAGATCTGGATCGGTCCGCCCGCCGCGTCGAGGACGCGCGCTTGGCTCGCCACGGCCGAGCTGTCGGTCTGGTCGATCTGCACGTGGCAGCGGCGGTCGATGGGAACCTCGAGCTCTTCGACGTCTCCCGATTCGGGCAGAGGGTGATCGTAGAGGGGAACGATCTCGTCCCCCTCGACGCGTCCTGCGCGAGGTCCTCAGCCAGATGCACGTCCCGCACCAGGCTACGCGACAACTCGCGCACCCAGCCGTACTGGCTCATGAGCTCGTGCGCGTCGATGGACTCGGGTTGGCGTCGGTCGGACATGGCTTCCACGATCGAGGTTGCCGCACGACCCGCGGATATCCCAGGAAAGACAGAGCCATGGCCAAGCCCACCAGGAACGAATCGAGCTGGCGGCGAGCCCCGAGCTCTCTCACGTCCGCGGCGAGCTGCGTAGCCTGTCGGGCGAGTACAAGGAACGGCTGATGCTGTACCTGACGGGCCCGACGACGGCCACGCAGACGATCCGCAGGCCGAAGTGGAGTGAGCGAGACGGCGCGTGGGTGGCCCCCTTCACGTTCGACAACCTGCCGATGGACACCTACGAGCCGGCGGACGGCTACGTGCCCATCTTTGGTGACGAGAGCGCGCTGGTCACGACAGAGGGGAAAGGTGTGATCACCGCCGAGCTCCAGCCCGGCTGGCGCGCGCGAATCGAGGCCACCGACGCGAGCACGGGGGCCCCCTTGGCGGGCATCGCCGTGCTGCTCGACGGATCCCTAGTGGTGTGAGTCACTCTTGTGCGGCATTTTGGTCGGCCCGTACCCGCCCGCTGCTGCGTTGCGCCTCCTCCGGGACTTGCAGCGAAGTCGCGTCGTCGCTGCCCCTTGCAGCGAACGCGTACGCACCGACCAAAATGCCGCACAAGAGTGAATCACACCACTAGCTGGCACGACCCAGGACGATGGACGCCTCGACCTCTCAGCGGAAGACGCCCCCAACCACGTCGACCTCGAGCGCGCGGGGTGGCAGTTCAGCGCGGGCGGCTACGATCCGACGGCCAGGGCGCTCGAGGGCTACGGTCCAGTCTTCACAATCTCGTTCAGCGAGCTGCCTTGAGCAAGCGACTGCGCCGGGCGCCCTCCACCTACCAACAAGTCCGGCACCCGGACCCGACCGTCCCCGCCCGCGTGCACGACGAGCAAGGCACGATCCAGTGCACGTCGACGACGCGGCTCGCTTCGACGGTCTTGAGCACCGCTGCCTCGACCTCGCCCAGGGTCGCCTTCTCCTTGAGCACGCGCGGCAACGCCCACGTCACCTCATCCTCCTGAACGAGGGTGACCCCCTTGACCACCTTCGCGCTGACCAGAGCCGCGCGCGCGGACTTGTGCTTGGATTCGTCGAGGTGCGAGAGGCCGATGCGCGAGTAGCCGGGGAGGCGGAAGTCGGCGCGCTTGACCTTCCCACCGAACTCGGCCAGGACGGCCTCGATCTCCGACAGCTTCGCCCAGCGGCCAGGGACCAGCGTGACGTCGAGGTAGCGGCGATCGATCGACAGCTTGGCGGCCTCGAAGACCGCGAGGGGCTCCTTCTTCTCGAGCGCGAGCTTGCACGACTCACAGTCCCCCGCTCGACGCGACGTGGACGAGCACTTCGTGCAGCCGTAGACGTCGCGGCGCGTCTCGAGCAGCTGCTTGACGACCTTGTGGATCGCCTCGACGGGAATGCCCGTCACCTTGATCGAGAACTTGGTCGGGACGACGGTCACGCGCTTCCCGGGTCGCACGGGATTCGAGGCTTTGGTGTCACCGCCTCGGACCGGATCTTGTGCGTGAGCGCCCGCGAAGGCGAAGAGGGAGACGAGCGCCAAGAGGACAACGATCTGCCGGGTAGTTTTCATGGGAGAGCTTCCATCGGGTGGATTGGCCACCGGGGAAGCGCGCAGCGTACCGAAATGCCCGCAGCTGTTGCGACCTGCGGGCTTTCGTCGCTCACGTCGGATTGACGTCGATGCGGTCTCTTGGCACCGCGGCTGACGGCTCAGGCGAGGATCCCACGCACCACGTGTGCCTCCTCGACGCCCGTAAGGCGCTGGTCGAGCCCCTGGAACGGAAAACTGAGGGCCTCGTGGTCGATTCCGAGCTGATGCAGGATCGTCGCGTGCAGATCACGCACGTGCACGGGATCGCGAGCGATGTTGTAGCTGAAGTCGTCCGTCTCGCCGTACGCGATGCCGCCCTGGATTCCGCCCCCGGCGAGCCAGCCGGCGAAACAGCGCGGGTGGTGGTCGCGGCCGTAGTCGTTCCGTGCGAGCTTGCCCTGGCCGTAGACGGTGCGGCCGAACTCGCCCGCGAAGACGATCAGCGTGTCGTCGAGCAAGCCGCGCCGCTTCAGGTCGACGATCAAAGCCGCCGCAGGCTGGTCGACGTCGAAGCACTGGCCGGGCAGCTGCTTGGGCAGGATCGAGTGGTGGTCCCAGCCGCGGTGAAAGATCTGGATGAAGCGCACGTCGCGCTCGATCATCCGGCGCGCGAGCAGGCAGTTGCGCGCGAAGGAGCCGGTCTTGTGGACCTCCGGTCCGTAGAGCGAGAGGATCTCGTCCGGCTCCTGCGCCAGATCGGTCAGCTCGGGGACCGACGCCTGCATGCGGAACGCCATCTCCTGTTGCGCGATGGTCGTGCGGATCTCGGGGTCGCCGATCTCCGCGAGGTGCTCAGCATTCACCTCCCCGATCGCGTCGAGCATGCGCCGCCGCACGCCGCGGTCGACGCCGCCCGGGTTCGACAGGAAGAGCACCGGGTCACCGTTGCTCTGGAAGGCGACGCCCTGGTGCTGGGAGGGCAGGAAGCCGCTGCCCCACAGGCGGCTGTAGAGGCCCTGAACGTTGCGGGTGCCGCCCGTCCAATACGCCGAGGTGAGAACGACGAAGTCCGGGAGGTCCCGGTTCATCGATCCGAGGCCGTAGCTCAACCAGGCCCCCATGCTCGCCTTGCCCGGGATCTCGTGGCCGGTGCACAGGTACGTCTTGGCCGGGTCGTGGTTGATCGCGCCTGTGTGCAGCGACTTGACGACGCAGATGTCGTCGGCGACGGCGCCGAGGTGTGGTAGGAGCTCGCTCCACCACACGCCGCCCCGCCCTCTGCGCTGGAACCCGAACATCGACGGCGCGACGAGCTGCTGCCTGCCACGGGTCATGGCCGTGACGCGCTGGCCGGTGCTCACGCTCTCGGGCAGCGGCTGGCCCATGAGCTCCGCGAGATCCGGCTTGTAGTCGAACAGATCGATCTGGCTCGGCGCACCGGCCATGAAGAGGAAGATCACGCGCTTCGCACGTGGCGCAAGGCGCGCGGCGGCCGCATTCCGCGGCAAGAGCGAGGCCAAGGCCGTCGCGCCGAGCCCCATGCCGGAGGTCTTCAAGAACTGGCGCCGCGCCAGAAGTCGGTCGTGTCGTTGGAGCTCGTCGTGCATCGGGCTACTCACGCGTCTTGGTCACGTCGAGGTTGTACACCGTGCTCGTCAGCACGGTCCAAGCGGCGAGCTCCCCCGCGGAGCTGCTGTCCGGAACGGCCGAATCCGCGCAGAGCACCGCCGCGAGCGCTGCGTTCTCGCCGTACACCGCCTCGAGGTCGCGCACGGCCTCGAGCAACGAGCGACGCACGGTCGCGCTCGGGAGCCGCGACGTGATCGTCTCGTAGACGGCATCGAGTCGTTCCTCGGCCGACCGCGCGGGACCGGCGAGCACCGCGCGCGCCAGGTGCCGCGCCGCCTTGAGATACTCGGTCTCGTTGAGGAGCAGGAGCGCCTGGAGCGGCGTGTTCGTCCGCTCGCGTCGCGCCGTGCAGGACTCGCGCGTCGGCGCGTTCAGCATCGTCATCTGCGGCGGCGCCGAAGTCCTCCGACGTCTTGACGATGCCGACGCCGAAGAGTTGCTGCCAGAAGCGGTTCACGGCGACGCGCGCCGTCAGCGGATGCTCGGGTGCCACGAGCCATTGCGCGAGGTCCATGCGCGAGCGCACACCGGTCCCCGGGCGCAGCGGCGGCAGGAAGGACGGGGTGTCGCGCTCGACGCGTTCACCGGGCTGGTCGTAGGCGCCGCGCACCAGGACGTGCGCCGGCCGCACGTCCGTGCGCTCCTTCATGACCATCGCGGCGGGGACCGTGGCGAGGACGTCGGTGTGCGCTCGTCGCAATCGCTTCAGCTCGGCCTGCAGCTCTCCTGCGGCCTCCGCTCCCGCCTCGAGCTTGCGAGCTTCGATCCGCGCGCGCTGCGCCTCGAGCTCGCGGTCGAGCGTCGCGAGGCTCGCCGCCTGCTCCGGTGTGGGGAAGCTGATGTAGGGCAGCTGGAGTCCGCGCCGGAAGTCGGCGCCCGACCGCCCGCCCGTCTCCGGCTTGCCGTCGAAGTTGTTGAAGAACGCGTAGAGCTGGTAGAAGTCCTTCTGCCGGATCGGGTCGTACTTGTGGTCGTGGCAAACCGCGCACTGCAGGGTCAATCCCAGGAACGTGGTGCCGACCGCCGTGACGCGGTCGATGACGTTGCGCGCGAAGCTCTCCTCCGGCAGCATCGTCCCGCGGTCGATGATCAGGTGCAGCCGGTTGAAGCCCGACGCGATCAGCTGGTCGTCCGTCGGGTCGGCGTGCAGGTCACCGGCGATCTGATCGATGACGAACGCGTCGTACGGCACGTTGTCGTTCCACGACCGGATCACCCAGTCGCGGTAGTGCGTCATCTCGCGGAAGTGGTCGTGGTGCAACCCGTTCGTGTCCGCGAAGCGCACGAGGTCGAGCCAGTAGCGCGCCATGTGCTCGCCGTACCGCGGGTCAGCCAGCAAGCGGTCGACGAGCCGCTCGTAGGCGCCCGGCGCATCGTCGTCCAGGAAGGCCTGAATCTCGCCGCGCGTCGGCGGCAAGCCGGTGAGGTCGAAGCTCAACCGGCGGATCAGCGTGCGCCGATCCGCGCGCGGGCTCGGGCACATGCCGGCCGCCTCGAGCCGGTGCAGGACGAAGCGATCGATCGGCTGCTCGCTCCAGCTCGCGTCCTCGACCTCGGGAGCGGCGGGCCGCGTCGGCGCAACGAAGGCCCAGTAGGCGTCGTACTTCGCGCCCTGCTCGATCCAGCGCCGCACGAGGTCGAGCTCCTCGGCGTTCAAGCGCTGCTTGTGCGAGTCGGGCGGCGGCATCGCGTCGCCCACGTCGTCGGTCGTGAGCCGGTACCAGAGCTCGCTCTCATCCGGCTTGTGGGGCACGATCGCCTGCGCGCCGTTGCGCGAGCGATAGGCGCCTTGCGGCCCCTCGCTCGTGTCGAGGCGGAGCTCGGCCTCACGGTCGTGCGCGTTCGGACCGTGGCAAGGGAAGCAGCGGTCCGAGAGCAGCGGACGCACGTCGCGGTTGAAGTGGACGGTCTCAGGCGCGTCGGCCCGAGGTGCGCCGTCCGGCGCAACGAGCAGCAGCGCGCCGAGCGACAGTGCCGCCGGCGAACCGGCGAGCCACGGGCTAGTGGTGTGAGTCGAAAGTTCGGCGCATTTGTCCGGCCGTTTTCGCGCGGTGGCGGCGTTGCCCCAAGACAGTATCTATCCCTGGTGTGAGTAGCACAGAGGCTACGCACAGAACCCGGCGCCTTGCCCCCACACGAAA
>JAAELL010000263.1 GCA_024226735.1 bacterium
TCGCGAGGCGCGGGAGTACTTGCTGCGGATCCAAGCGGATCTTGCGGAGCGGGAGCCGCAGACCTCCGTCGAGGTGCTGCACGGACACCCGGCCGAACGCGTGCTCGAGCGGGCACGGGAATTCGACGTCGACCTCATCGCGCTCGGCACGCACGGGGAGAGCGGTGTGACCTCGTGGGACTTCGGCAGCACGGCGGACAAGATCGTCGCGCGCGCGGGCACCTCCGTTCTGGTCGTTCCGAGCCGAGTCGTGACCCACGACGACCCGGTCGTTCCGGGTCGCCGGATCCTGGTGCCCCTGGACGGGTCTCCGAGGGCCGAGTACTGCCTGCCGACGGCGCTCGGGCTCGCCGCCGCGGTCGGGGGAGAGGTCGGGCTGGCCCACTTCGTGGGCGTCCCCCGGGTATTCCACACAGCCCTCCCGTCGGAACACGACCGCGAGCTGCGAGACGGCTTCGTGCGGCGGAACGAGGAACTGGCGCGCCACTACCTCGCGACCCTCGCGAGCCGCATCGAGGGCGAGGGTGTGCGAGCACGCACGTGGATCGGTCGGGCGCACAACCCGCACGTCGCGCTGGTCGAGCTCGTCGACCGCGAAGGCTACGACCTGGTCGTGCTGTCGGCGCATGGGCAAACGACCGCAACCGATCAACCCTACGGCCTCATCACGCGCTACCTGATCGCTCACCGCCGCCGCCCCGTGCTCGTGGTGCAGGATCTGTCGAACGGGGAACACCGGGGCCTACGCCCCCCCCACCCCGCCCGAGCGGAGGGCTCGCGGCTGGGCGGCCTCCTGTTCGACCCCGAGTCCTGAATCGGGCCACGGGACGGCGTGTGCCGGTCTTCGGCCCGACCGACGATCACCGCGTCAATCGAGCCCGACCTGCTCGGTGGTGTCCTCCCGGACGGGGAGAACGCGGCGAGCGTGCAGGCCCGATTCGTCCCGATCCGGAGTGAAACGCACGCTCGAACCCATCATGAACTGCTCGAAGTCGAGCTCTTCGATGTCGCGCGCGTCGAACTCGAACGCACGCCCGTCCCGGCCGACGATCGAGCCGCGTCCTTCCTCCTCGAGCCAAAGAGAGACCGTGCCCTCGGCTCGTTCCAGCGAATCGCTCACAGCATGATCTTCGCAACGAGAACCGAGAGTGTCATGAGCGCCGAGACGAGCACAGGTGCAGCGGGGCTTCGCGGTCGAGGCGCTAGCCCTCGAGCAGTCCTTCCCGAATCGCCAGCCGCGCGAGCTCCGCGGTCGAGTGGCAATCGAGTTTGCGCTGCAGGTTCTCGCGGTGCTTCCGGGCCGTTCCGAGGCTGATGTTCATCTCCTGTGCGATCAGCTTGTTGGTCTTGCCAAGCGCCAGCAACTGAAACGCCTCTCGCTCTCGTGGGGTCAGCGAGGCAACCCGCGTTCGCTCGAGCGACTCCGCGGGCGCGGCCCAGGAATCGGCCAGTGGCCGCAAGACCGTCGGTGACAGGTAAGGGTCGCCGCGCCGAATGGCCTTGATGGCGAGCGCGATCTCCTCGGGCTCGGAGTCCTTCGACAGGTACCCGTCCGCGCCGAAGCGCAGCGCCTGCTCGACGAACGTCTCGCCCTCGTGGTTCGAGAGCACGAGGATCTTCGTCCGCGGGCGAGACTTGCGCAGAGGGCCAA
>JAAELL010000264.1 GCA_024226735.1 bacterium
TACCATCAGCGGGACCTGCACCTTCAGCGCCAGGTTCGCGCCGCGCAGCGTGAGCAGGCCCACGCCGAGCACGATCGCGAACGCCGCCGGTTGCACCGGCACCTCCGGCCAGACGAAGCGGATCGACTCGGCCAGACCGAATGCGTAGAGCGTGACCGAGAACGACTGCGAGAGGAACAGCGGCAGACCGATAGCCCCGCCCATCTCCAGACCCAGGCTGCGAGAGATGATGTAATACGCCCCGCCGATGCCGACGCGAGAATTCGTGGCGATCGCCGAGAACGACAACGTGGTGATCAGCGTGACGGCGTTGGCGAGCAGCACGATGATGATCGTGTCGCGCAGGCCGGCGTGCCCCAGCACCCAGCCGAAGCGCAGGTACATGATCACGCCGAGGATCGTCAGCGCCGTCGGCGTGAACACGCCAAGGAACGTGCCGAACTTCCCCCGAGGCGGCTTGTTCACGAGCTGGTCCCTATCGTCCGCTGCGACTGCTGCGGTGCGGTCGCACGCTCACAGAAGACGTTGGTATCCAGGCAGGACGAAAGTCAAGCCGGCCGCCGTCAATGCGCGGTGCCGCCAGACTCGCATGGCGGGGGACTCAGTTCCCGAAGACCCACCCGAGGATCCGCTCGGTGCTCGCGCGCCACATCCCCCAGCCACCGCCGTCCGTCGACTCGTGAGTCGTGACGTCGTAGCCTTCGCCGGCCAGTAGCTCCGCCAGCTCGCGGCTGTCGGCTTCGCAGTCCAGGTCGTCACCCTTCAGGTCGTAGCTGCTCCACTCCATCCAGAAGCGGGTCGACTGTTTGTCGCCGCCGGCGATCAGCCCGCGCAGCTCGTCTTCTACCTCCTCGCGGAAGTAGAAACTCTGGAGCGCGACGTTACCGACCGTCTCGGGCCGGCTCAGCGCGAGGTACGCCGAGGCGAAGCCCCCGCTGGCAATGCCGGTCATCAAACGGTTCTTGCCGCCCGGCAACGTGCGGTGCCGCTCGTCGATCGCCGGGATCAGCTCTTCGGCCACCGCTTGCGCGAACTGCTTCACCTTCGGCCCGTAGTCGTCGTAGGTGACCCGCGGAACGAAGGCGACGATCACCGGGGCGACGCTCTCGCCGATCAGGTTGCGCAGCGAGTGATCCCACAGGCCCTGGCGCAGCGCATGGTTCCCGTAGTTGACGAGCACCAGCGGGTAGCGCGCTTCGCTCGCGTCGTAGCCCGGCGGAACGACGACCGTGATCGTACGCTCGTTGCCCAGGATCTCGCTCTTCCACTCGAGCTGCGACGGCGGCTCCGCTTCGCCCTTCGCCTTGCGCAGGTGGGCCGGCTGCTCCCAGCCCGAGGTCGCGAACACTGACGGGAAGCCGTCGGCGTCGAACACCCGACGCGGGTTGCGCGGGTCGTTGGTGCGATCGTCGACGAGATCGAACCAGTACTCGTACATCGAGGCCGGGGCCAGCTTGTAGCTGCGGAAGAAGAGGTCGGTACCGCCGACCTGGTGGAGTGGATCGACCTGCCGCCGCTCGAGGAAGTTGCCCATCACGTCGACCGCCGCTGCCTTACCGCGGTAGACGAAGTGCACCAGGCCGCCGTCCTCGACGATCGGGTAACTCTCGTGGTCGGCGAGGAAGGCGTCGATCTTCGCCTTCTTGTCGTCCTCGCCGTCGGCGCGTTCGACGTCGACGACGAAGGCGCCGAATCGCCCCATCAACGCCGAGGCCTCGACCTGTTCGGAACCGACGACCTGCGGCGCCGCTTTGGCCCCCTTGTCGGCGAGGTCGAGGGCCAGGATCTGCTCGTTGTCCCGCAGGTAGAGCGTGGTGCCGACGAGGGTCGGCAGCGACCAGGAGGCCGAATCGGTCACCTCGGCGCTGGCGAGTATCTCGAACTTTTCGGGGGAGACGCGGGCCAGGGAGAGGTTGCCGCCCTCGTCTAGGAACAGCAGCTTGTCATCGGCGAACAGCGCCTGGGCCTTGTGAAAGCCGCGGTGGCGCCAGGCGATCTTACCCGTCTTCCACTCGAACGCGGTCATCAA
>JAAELL010000265.1 GCA_024226735.1 bacterium
AGCCACGACTTCAATAAGAACAGAATTCTGAATAAGTGGACAGAGAGTTAAGCGTACAAACAACTGAGGCAAGAATAGGCACGATAGTAACAAAACGTAAGCGTTAGTGATAAGAATATACACGGCAACGACTGCGACGACGACTGCGACGCCTGCTGCGTCCTTAGCTCCGATGTCTGCCGCGTCCTCTGCTGCGACGTCTGCGGTGTGTTCCTGAGTCGCAGCCTCTGCTGCAACGCGTGCGTCCTCTGCTGCGACCTCCGCTGTGTGCTGAAACTCGTCCCGCGTCCGTCTCTTGGCTCAGAAGTTCTTTGTGCGGGATCCGCATGCGCCTTCCTGGTGACACGGTAGGCCACAGTCGTGGTCAACAGGGATGGCCGCAGGCGAGCCGCCGCCTGGCCTCGCAACGACGCCGCCCGCAGTCGCGGGCGCGATCGCGGTCAGGGCGCCGTCCCACCGCGACGCCGCGATGCACGACGGCGTGGTCGTCCTGGACGACGCCGACCACGGCCCTGTCGCCTTTCGCTGGAGCGGCGACAGGCGCAAGGTGCGGTCGAGCCGCCACGGCACGACGGGCACCGCGGTGCTCGAGGCCTGCGGCGACGCGCGCCTCCAGGGCGCAATCGGGCAGGAGCTGCGGGTCCACGTTTGCGCCGAGCGCCCCTGCACAACCATAAGCTGGCACTTCAGCAAATACGGCGGCCTCCCGCCACCGCTCGTGCACGGCCTCGTCGTCGAACTGGACCAGGGCACGGAACCTTCCGCAGTCGCGGTTGGCGCGGCCCTGGCACGGTGCCTGCCCAGCGCGCCCGCGTCCAGCGGAGACCCCTTCGCTGTCGCGGAGGGGATCGCGACGGCGGTCGCGCCCGAACCGCCGCTCGAGGCAGCTGGCGAGGAGCCTGAGGTCGTGCGACGGCAATGGGAGGACTTGGGTTCTCACGCGACAGCCGACGCCGCCGCACCCGCGACAGCCGACAGCGCCGCAGTCGCGACGCCAGCCGACGGCGCGCCGACAGCGCCAGCCGCGGACGGCGGCGCGTCCGTCGCCGACACAGCCGATGTCGGCGTGTTGCCGCCCTTGCCACCGCCCTTGTCACCGCCCCCTTTGCCGCCCTTGCCACCGCCCTTGTCACCGCCCCCTTCGCCGCCCCCTTCGCCGCCCATCCTGGTTCCCGAGGTCTCCAAGGTCAGTCTGCCAGCCCATGCGCCGCTGCCCCTCGGACCTGTGCCTGGGGCAGTCGGGAACGCGCCTGTTCCCAGCCTCGAGGACCTCAAGTCAGCGCTGGCGGACGCTCTGGGGGACTTCGCAGTCGCGGAAGTTCTGGACGACTTAGCAGTCGCGGGACGGTCGGTCCAGGATCGGATGCTGCTCGGGGCCATCGACCTCGCGCGGCCCCGCCGTTACACGAGTCTGTTCCACTTCGCCCTCTTCGCGTCCCTGTTCCAGGTCCGTACCGTCCTTTGGTTCGGAGCCGCTGCCGTGGACGTCCTGGAGGTCCTGGCGCCGCCTGGCATCACAGTCGTGGTGCCAGGCTCACCAATCCAAGTCGTGCCCTGTCGCGGCGCGGGTGACGGTGCGACATTCGTGGTCTCCCCTGTGCAGTCGGAGGAGGACTACCGAGACGGCGTCCACAGCATCAACCATTTCGTAGCCGCCGCCACGTCCACTGACGCCGCGGTCGCGGCTACCTATGCGCCGCTGTCACGGCTGCCCCGTAGCGACGCCTCCGCTTTGCGCCGCGAATACGAGCCCCGCGGCCTGCACATCCTGGAGACCGTGGCCGACGGCGACTGTGGCGTGGACGTCATGTGCATGTTGCTCGGTCGCCCGCGGTCCTTCAAGGAGCGCTGCGAATTGCGCCTGGAGCTGGCGGACGAGTTCGTCAACGTGAGCCGCAGTGAGGCGTGGCAGGATGCCTTCGTCGCCGCGGAAGGCGCCCTGGACGGTGCAGACGAGGTCACGCCAGCCGTCGCGGTCACGGCCAGCGGCCCGCCTGCCGTCGCGGGCGTGGGCGGCGCGACGGACGCCGCGGTCGCGGCAGGTGTCGGTGCGGACGCGGAGGTCCCAGCCGCAGTCGCGGTTGAGGCCGCACGGGCATGGCTTGCCGCCGTGCAGGCGCGGGTGGCCGACAAAGACGAGCCGCCATGGGACGCCGCAGTAGGCCCAGCGCCGTCGCAAGGGCGCAAGGCGGCCTCTGGAGCTCTCGGGAAGCGAGGGTACACGCAGCGAAAAATCGGGACCCGTATCGAGGATGGTGCCGCAGTGGTCGCGTACGCCCGCAGTCGCGGCGTCGACCTCGACGGGAGGATCCCGCCAAACTTCTGGCGGAACTTCGCGCAGTCCCGCGGGCTGTCCGACTGCAGCGCCGATTACCGCCAGCGGCGTTACCTCCGACGCGCGGCCCAGGCCTGCCTCCAGTCCGAACGGTGTCCGCGTTCCTCCCGCGCGGCGCCGAGAGGCTTCGGGGCCTCCCGCACGGTGTGGCCGTCACAGCGCGTCCGCGCCGCTGGACGGCAGGGCCGACCGCGCAAGTGCCCTCTCGTCGGCGAGGCCCTGTTCGACTGGTTCTGTTCAATCAGGGCGTCGGTGAAGGGGCGTCTCCCGCCGTCGGTCGTGCTGACGCAGGCCTCGGCGCTAGCGGCGGAGATCACAGCGGACCGCGTCGCGTTTGGGGAAGAACCCGCCGCAGTCGCAGCGGATATGCCCCGCATCAACCAGCAGTGGCTCCACGCGTGGAGGCGGGAGCACCGCATCAGCTTGCGGCGACCGAACCGCAAGTGGAAGGTTCCGCGGTGGGTTCTAATGGAGCGGCTCCACACGACGTGGCTGAACGTGGTCCGCGTTCGCCACTTCTGCCGCCTCCAGTGGGGGCAGGACCCGCCGCTCTGGAACCTCGACCAGAGCCCCTTCTACCGAACGAGTCGGGGTCTAAAAACTGCCAGACCCTCGGGCTGCGGGATCAGCCCATCGTGGCGCTGAAAGAGTTCCATGCGGCGATCCGCACG
>JAAELL010000266.1 GCA_024226735.1 bacterium
ATGCTATGGGCCCGGACTATTCATCAGCATTGCGCCAGAGTCGTCCAAGACCGTCGTCCTCGTGCCTTTGCGTCGCTCGCCCCGCAGTCGGGGTCTCTGCGCCCCTTCGAGGACGCGATCGGCACAAAGGTGCGGGCACGGCGGACTTGGGCGGCTCTGGCGCAATGCTGATGAATAGTCCGGGCTAGAATACTTCCCGTGAGCAGCACGGTCCTCAAGCGCAGTCCCAAGCGCACGGTCACCCTCGAGTCCGACACGGCCGGCAAACGCGTCGTCAAGCGTTTCCACGCCCCGACGCGCGCCGGACGGCTCTTCGACGGCGAGCGCGCGCGCCGCGAGCATCGCTCCCTCCTGCAAGTTCGCGCCGCCGGCCTACGCGCCCCCGCGCCGCTCGATCTCCGCAAGCGCGAAGGCCGCTGGGAGCTCGTGACCGAGTGGATCGACGGCACGACCCTGCGCGCGCGGATGCACTCGGGCGGGCCGTGGCCAGCCGCCCTCATGCGCCGCCTGGGCACGGAGCTCGCCTCCTGGTTCCAGCGCGGCGTCGACCATGCCGACCTGCACCCGGGCAACGTCCTGCTCGACGACGACGGAGCGCCCTGGCTGATCGACACGGCGCACTGCCGCGTCACCTCCACGCCGGCGCCCGAGCGCATCCGTCGCACCTTGATCGAGCTCGCCGCCGGATCGCGCGAACACGTGCCGTTGCGCGCGCGCGCCGGTTTCCTGGCTGCATTCCGCGCGGCTCTCCCGCTCGACGCCGACGCGCTCGCGATCGAGGATGCAGCCCGCATCCAGCGCCGCGAGTCCCTCCGCTCGCGCGCCGCGCGCTGGATGCGCGAGAGCGGAGCGGTCACGCGTGCCGACGGCGGTTTCCTGCGCCGCGACCTCGCTGATGCGGGCGAGCGACCCGAGACGATCGTCCTGGACGGCGACGTCCGCGAGCGCTGGCTCACCCAGGCGCGCCTCGCGATGCACGGTATCCCGTGCCACAAGCCCGTCTTCCTGGGCGCGGACCACGCCCTCTTCGAGCCGCATCCCGCCTACAGCCCCGGAGCGCTCCTCGGCAGTCTCCACGACCGTGCTCTCGACGCGGAGGAGCTCGGCTCCCTCGACGTCGAACTGCGCGACTTCGAGCCGACCCTCGCGAATCGCGGCGCCGCTCTCGGGCGCTTCGAGGTCGACGCGACTTTCCTCGCCGACTACGTCCGCGCCCAGCGTCACTCGTGGCCCGAGAGGCAGGCCCTGGAGCAGGCCCTGGAGCGGGCCCTGGAGCGGGCCCTGCGGCGGGAGCTCGCTCTTGGGTGAGCCGCTGCGCCGGCGCGTGCGCGCCAAGCTCCTGTCGGGTTCGACGCGAATGGCGGGGGTCGTTCCGCGCCCGCTCGTGAGCGGGACGCTGCGCGGCCTCGGCCGCATCGCGGCGCGCGGACGGTACGGCCGCGTGACGCGCAACAACCTGGAGCTCGCGTTCGGCAGCGAGCGCTCGCCCGCCGACCTCGATCGCATCGCCCGCGGTGTCTTCCGACACGCGGCGCGCCAGCTCGGGGAATGGATGCGCCTCGCCCACGGCGCCCAGGGCCCCGCCGGCGCTTGGATCGACGAGATCGTGACGATCGACGCCACGATCGAGCGCCTGGTCGACGTCGGCGCGCGAGGCCGCGGCGCGATCGTCGTCACCGCCCACATCGGCAATTGGGAGCTCCTCTGCGCAGCCCTGCGGCGATCGGGCCTCGAAGGCGCCGTCGTCGGTCGCAAACGCGAGCGCGACTCGAGCGCCCAGTGGCTGATCGAGATGCGACGCGCGTACGGGATCGAGACGCTCCCGCAGGATTCGCCGCCGCGCAAGCTCATCGAGGTCCTTGACGCCGGCGGCATCCTCGGTCTCCTCGCCGACCTCGAAGTGCGGCGCCTCGACGGCGAGTTCCTCCCCTTCCTCGGCACCCCGGCGCTGACGATGACCGCCCCGGCCGCCCTCGCCCGCGTGGTCGGCGTCCCGCTCGTGCCAGTACGCTGCGTCGCGATCGACGACGAGCACTACCGCCTGTCCGTCGAAGAGCCCCTCGAGTTCGACCGCGATCGGCCTCGGCGCGATGCGACGATCGAGCTGTCGGAACGGCTGAATGAGGTGTATGGGCGCTGGATCCGCGCGACGCCGGAGCAGTGGGCTTGGCACCAGCCACGGTGGCGGACGCGGCCGGGAGAGTTCGAGGCGAGTCCGATCGGGTCGGTGGGCGGAGCCTAGCGGGGCCCTATCCAGAGGCCGAAGCCGCGCGTGGCCCTACTCCAACAACCCGTGCTCCGACAGGAACGCGTTCATCACCCCGTTCTCCATCATCAGCGCAAAGTCCTCGGGGCGATCGTTCTTGTACCCGCGCATCGCCGGCACGACGTCTTCGCCCATCGCCGCGATCCGGCCAGCAGCGTCGTCCGCCATTTCCGGGTCGCCCACGAGCGCGACAAGCTTCACCAAGACCTCGACCGCCTTGCCCCTCTGATCGCGTTCCCAGAAGTACTTCGCCTGCTCGATCCGGTCGTCGAAGTACTCCTGCCGCTCGCCCTCCTTCTCGTCCCAGAGTGCCAGCACCTTGTCCCGGCCGGCTTCGTCGGCGGTCTTGAGGAAGATGTCGACGATCTCGCGTGAGTGGACGAAGTCCTTCGGGATTCCGCCCGTCAGCATGCGAAGCTGGAACTTGACGTCTTCGAACGTATCGGGCTCGTGGAGCTGGGCGATCGGCGCGTAGCGCTCTTCCATGCGTGTGCACCAGTCGAGCTCGGAGTGCTGCGGGAAGTCCTTCTTGAACTGGCGCAGGCGCGTGACGAAGACGCGCGCCGCGGGTCGCGTGTTCTTGCGTAGGTAGGTCTTCTCGAAGTTCCTGATCTGCTTCTGCAGGTACTCGGTGCCGCGCACGTTGAACTCGGCGAGGTCGGCCGCGGCAGCGACCTCAGCGGTGCGCTTGCGCAGGCCGTCGAAGATCCCCTGCCATTCGGGGGACAGGACCATGCCCTCGCTGACCGCCTCGTCGAGACGCTGGAACTCGGCGCGCGCTGTGTTGAAGTCGCGCTCGTCCAGGGCCGATTCGACGTTGTGCTGGACGGAGATCTCCGACACCATGCGCTTGCCCGCCGACTCGGCAAAGCCGCCGATCACGTAGTAGCCGCCGGCCGCTCCACCGGCGACGAGCAGCAGGATCAGCCACGTGGGCATGCTCTTGCCGGAGGTCGTCCTGCGGCGGGACTCCACGACCGGCTGGCGCGCCTTGCCGGCCGGCGCGTCGGCGACGACCTTCCTGCGTCGCGTGCCGGCGCCCGCGCGCGCCGGCGCCTTGGCGGGCTGCGCGGCGGACTCGTCGGTCTCCAGCACCAGCTCGGCGTCGCCGATCTTCACGGGCACACCCGCTTCGAGCGTGTGCTCGGTGCCGAGCTTGCGGCCACGCGACGTCGCGGGCATCACGCCCTTCTTGGTGCGCAGGACGAGTTGCTCGCCGTCGTACTCGAGCTCGGCGTGCACCTCGGCGACCTCGTCGGACGCGAGGGTCAAGGTAGCGGTCTCGCCGCTGCCAATCGTGAGCGTGCCGGGATTGAGACGGAAGCGGCGACGCTGGTCGCCTTCAGTGAGGATCAGTCTTGCCATCGGTCCATGTCGCTTTGGAACTCGGTCCCCTGACCGAAGTTCTGGGTCCAGTAAGAGCTTGCGAGACTACTGGCCATCTCGCTGTGTCCGGTACGCAGGAGGTTGCGGTGGTGACCGCTCGATCCGCACCAACTCTCGTGCGCCGATTTCGGATCGCCCGCACCCCAGTGGCAGTTCTCGCTCACGCCCCACTTGTAGCCCGCGAGAACCATGCGGTTGCGCGGCGTTCGACGCGCCGCGTCCTCTTCGAAGTGCCCGAAGTCGCCCGTGTTGGCCATGTACTCCGAGTGTCCCCGGGCAGCCTCCTGCAGCGCGGGGTTCCAGGCGAGCGCGCGGCGGCCAAACATCGCGCGGTAGTCGTTCGTGACGCGAACCTGGTCTTGCTCCGAGCTCGCCGGGCGCTCCTCGGGATCCAGCTCCGACACGAGACGCTCCCAGCGGGCCCGGTTGAAGACACGCACGCGCCGGGAGCGCGCCAGCTCCTCACGTTCGCCCGAATCCCAGGCGAAATCGTGCAGGGAGACGCTCTCCGCCCCGGGTTCGATCCCATCCAGCCATTCCGGCAGCTCCGAAGCCTCGAGCGCTTCGGGCGGAGCGTGCTCGCTCCACCACGCGCGATCGACGAGCGCCTCGCGGAAGCGCCGCGGCAACTGCACGTCGCGCGGCCGGTCCCACACCTCGCGTACGTGCCCGACGAGCTCATCGACTTCGCGCTGCACGGCGTAATACGTCGACGCCTTCTTCGAATCCACCGCGGGGGGGCGGTACGGATAGAAGTACTTCTTCGTGTCGAAGATGAGCCCGAGCGCATCCTTGCGCGTCGCGTCGAGCTCTTGCCGCTGACCCGCGACACGTTCGAGCTGCCCGAGCGTCGCGCCCGAGCGCAGCTGCCGCTCGAGGCGTTCGAGCCGCTCCGCCAGCGCTGTCTCGAGCGCCGCGCGCGCGGCCTCGTGTTCGTCCGCCAGACCCGCGAGCGTCTCGAACGTCGCCTCGAGCGCCAATCCGTCGGCGTGCACGAGCCCCTTTGCGAGGAGCTCGATCTCCTCGACGAGCTCGGCATCCAGCGCCGGCTCACTCGCGTCGGTGCCCTCCTTGGGCGCCGGCTCGGCCGCGGGCTCGGTGTCCGCCGGCGCCGACGGTAGCTCCGGAGCGTCCGACGCTTTCGCGACCGCGACCGGCTCCGGTTCGCGTTCGGCCTCGCCAGGTGCGGGTAAGGCGCGCACGGGCGCGCGCGTCTCGGCGGTCAACGAGCGCGACAGCGCGTGCAGGTCGCGCGACAGTCCGCGGTCGGGAAAGCGCCACAGCGCCTCCGCGAGCTTGGCGCGGGCGGCCTGGGCCCCCTCGGACTCGCGCACGCGCCGGACGTCGGCCAGGAGCGAACGTGCTTCTTCGCCGGCGCGGTCCAACGCCTGATCGCGCAAGGCCAGGGCGCGCGGCGCAGACTCCGGCGCATCCTCGAGCGCCATCTCGGCGATCGCGATCGCGCGCCTCCAGCTCTTCTCGCGCAACGCGTTGTCGACGTCCTCGAGGACGAGTTGCAGCAGCGGGTCAGCAGCGACACGGGGCGCGGGCGGCGCACCCGTCGCTGCGTCCTCCACGTCCGCGCGCCTCTCCATCGACAGGTCCGCTTTCGCGTGCACACCCGAGCGACGTTCGGCGGCCCAGTCGACCGCGGCGCTCAGCTCGAGCTCGACCCACTCGCGCTCGACCTTGTCGCCAGCTCGCGACAGGAGAGCGTCCAGCCCCGCGAGGAGCTCGTCGCCCGTCATCGCCTCGCGACGCGCGCGCAGCCCATCGAGCTCGCGCCGCAGCTCCTCGCGCTGCGTCCGCCGGAGCTCGACCTCGCGCCGCAGCTGCGCGACCTCGGCACCCTCACCGTCCGCCAGGACCGCGGCCGCGGCGTCGAGGTTCCCGCGCCGCATGTGCTTGCGAGCGACCTCGAGATTCGCGCCCGAGCCACACCCCACGACGAGGACCCACAGGAAGAGGGCCCCAAGGAGGTACGAGGGGAGGAGGGTGCGAACAGGCGTCATGGCGACAGGTCGAAACGAACAGGGTACCCGATGAGCCCGGCTATACCCCCGCCGTGATGCGCGGTGACAGGTCCTCGACCGAGATCGAGCCACTCGTCAGCGCCACGCAGCGGCGCAGCTCGTTCTCGAGCTCGCGCACATTGCCAGGCCAGCGCCAGGCCTCCAGGGCCGCCAGGGCCTCCGGCTCCATGCCCGCCTTCCGCCCGAATTCCGATTCGAGACGGGCCAGGAACCAACGTACGAGCAAGGCGATGTCTCCCGCGCGCTCGCGCAGGGGCGGCAGATGGACGGTGACGACGTTCAGGCGAAAGAAGAGGTCCTCGCGGAACGTCCCCTCCTTGCACATGGTCGGCAGGTCCTTGTTCGTAGCCGCGACGACGCGCACGTCGACGTGCTTGGTCTTGTTCGCACCGACCGGCCGCACCTCGCCGTCCTGAAGGACGCGCAGCAGCTTGGCCTGCATCTCGAGCGGCATGTCGCCGATCTCATCGAGGAACACCGTCCCGCCGTCGGCGGCGACGAAGTGCCCTTTCCGATCTGCGACAGCCCCCGTAAAAGAACCCCTCTTGTGCCCGAAGAGCTCGCTCTCCAGGAGGTTGGCGGGAACGGCTGCGCAGTTCTCGGCGACGAGCGGCTGGTCGCTCCGGGACCCGTAGCGGTGCAGCGCCTGCGCGATGAGCTCCTTGCCCGTGCCGGTCTCGCCCTGAACGAGCACCGCGACGTCGCTCGGAGCGACCTTCTCGAGCAGGTCGAACACGCGCCGCATCGCCTCGCTGTCGCCGATCATGCCGAAGCGCATCGGCACTTCGTCAGCGCCGTGCTCCTCACGCTCGATGACGGCGTCCGCCGCGGCGACGCGCCGCATCGCGGCGAAGAACTCGTCGGCGACGTCGGCATCGCGCGCCTCGTGCACGAGCGCTTCCAGCTGCGAGACGAGCTCGGTCAGCTTGCCGGTCGCCGTCATGAGGCCGGGCTCAATCCCGCGTACTGCAGGAGCAGCTGCTTGGTGCCGTGATGGACGAAATCGACAACGGCGCGCGCGTTCACGCCGGAACCGGTGAGCTGCAGGATCGTGCCCGTTCCGAAATGGTCGTGCACGACGACCTGCCCGACCGCGAGTCCCGCGTCCACCTCGCGCGGCTCGTACGCGCCGAGCGCCTCGTCCTCCTCGAGGTCCGGCCGGCCGCCTTCGACGAGCTCGCCCGGGATCTCCTCGAGGAACCGCGACTTGCGCGTCCAACGCGACTCGCCGAAGAACAGGCGCGTGCCCGCGTGCGACAGGAACAGCCGCTCGCGCGCGCGCGTCATGCCGACGTAGAACAGGCGCCGCTCCTCCTCGAGTCCGGCGTCCGGATCCATCGTCTCCGCGAGAGCCCGCGCGTGCGGCAGCAACTCCTCCTCGACACCAGCGATGAACACGTAGGGGTACTCGAGCCCCTTGCACGAGTGCAGAGTCATCAGCGTCACCTTGGCGACGTCGGACTCCATGTTGTCGGTGTCGCTGACGAGCGCGACCTCCTCGAGGAAGCCCCTCAGGCCCGCATCGGGATGCAGCCGGTCGTACTCCTCGGCGTGAGCGCGAAGCTCGTCGATGTTCGCCTCGCGGTCGTCCGTGCCGCTGCCGTCGTCCATCTCGCGCAGCCAGCGCTCACGGTTGAACTCCTCGAGCAAGAAGTCGAGCACGACGGCGGGTGACGCTTCGCGCAGGGAGACGAGCTGTTCGATGAGCGCCGAGAACTCGGCAAGCCCCTTCTTGGCACGACCGCGGATCGCCTCCAGGGCCTCGCTCGAGCGCGCCGCGACGACGAGCGACACGCCGCACCCGCGCGCCCACTCCGAGAGGCGCGCCAGGCTCGTGGCTCCGACACCACGCGCGGGAACGTTGACGACGCGCTCGAACGCCACGTCATCGGCCGGATTCACGACGAGCCGCAGATAGGCGACGAGGTCGCGGATCTCACGCTTCGAGTAAAACTCGAGGCCCCCGACGATCTGGTACGGCACGCGCGCCAGGCGCAGCGCGCTCTCGATCGCGCGCTGCATGAAGTTGGCGCGGTAGAAGATGGCCATGTCGCCGTAGGACCCACCGCGTCCCACGAAGCCCTGGATCTGCATCGCGATCTCGCGCGCCTCGTCGTTCTCGTCACCGCACTCGAGGACCGCGATGCGCTCGCCGTCCTCGTCCTCGGTCCACAAGTCCTTCGCCTTGCGCGCGTTGTTGTGCGCGATCACGGCGCTGGCAGCTGCCAGGATCGTGCCCTTGGAGCGGTAGTTCTGCTCGAGCCGGACGAGCTCGGCGGCCCCGTAGTCCTTTTCGAAGTCGAGGATGTTGCGAATGTCCGCGCCGCGCCAAGCGTAGATCGACTGGTCCGGATCGCCGCACACCGCGAGGTTGCCATGGTGGCTCGCGAAGTGCTGCGTCAGGAGGTACTGCACGCGATTGGTGTCCTGATACTCGTCCACCATGACGAAACGGAAGCGCCGCGAGTAATTGTCGCGGATGCCTGGGTGCTCGTCGAAGAGCTCGAGCACCTTCAGCAAGAGGTCGTCGAAGTCGAGAGCGTTGTTCTCGCGCATCGCCGCCTCGTAGGCGCGGCGCACCTTGTCGTAGACCTCGCCCTCCATTCCCCCATCCGAGTCGAGGCGCAAGCCATCGGCCGCGACGCGGTTCTTGAGGTTCGAGATCCAGCCGCCGACGACGGCGGGCCGGAAGCGCTTGGGATCGAACCCCAGCTCCTTGATCAGCCGCTTGAGCAGCAGGTTGCGGTCGCCGGTGTCGTAGATCGAGAAGTCGCGCGTGTAGCCGGTCAGGGCCTCCGCGTCACGCCGCAGGATTCGGGCGCACAGGGAGTGGAAGGTGCTGATCCACAGCCCCTTCGTTCCGCCGAGTCGCTTCTCGACGCGGTCGCGCATCTCGCGCGCGGCCTTGTTCGTGAACGTGATGGCAAGGATCTCGTCGGGCCGCGCGCGACCTGTCGTCAGCAGGTGCACGATGCGGTGCGTGATCACGCGCGTCTTGCCGGAGCCCGGACCGGCGAGGATCAGGAGCGGACCCTCCTCGTGTTCGCAGGCGGCGCGCTGCGGTGGGTTGAGGCTATCGAGCAGTCCCTCGATCGGTCCAAGAACGGGTACCGCGCCGGCGGCGTCGCGTGGCGCCGGCTCGCGCGGCGCCTGTTCTCCACTGCCCGCGGCAACGGCCTTCACGTCCATCCAGTCCATCGCCGCATTCTATCCGCTCGCACGCCCCCTTTCACGATCGGCGTCGACTCAGAAGCGTGCGCATGGATCGCCGCAACGTCCGCGTGCGATGCCAGCTCAGCGTGCGCGCAGCGACTCGAGATAGCGTTCGATCAGGCCCTCGCGCGCGCGCGGCCCCGCGGCCCGGCGGACACGCTCCTCGGTCGCGGCCATCCACTCGTTGCGCGCGGCCGACAAGACCTGGATCGCGACGGCATCGTCGCAAGTCGAGAGGGCTTGTTCGATGTCGCTCACAGCGATCGCACCGTCGCCGCCACCGCCGCCACCACCGCCGCCACCGCCCAGCATCGCCTCGGCCGTCTCGCGTGGGCTCGTGTAGCGCCCATCGCCGTCGCCGTCGAGCCAGATCGGATTGGTCGCCGCGAGCGTGTAGGGGTTGACCGAAGGCCAGTACGCTCCCCCCACGTCGTCACCGAGGACGACGCAGACGAGCCAAGCGTCGTGGCCGTACGGCCATGCGAATTCGAAGCGAAAACGCTCATCGAACGGCTCGCCGTCCGGTGCGAGCTCCGCCGACCACACCGGCACACCATCGGCGAACACGGTCGCGGTGCGCGGGTCGACCCACGCCGGCGCCGCGACGCGCAGCGTGCCGGAGACCCGCTCGCCGCGGACGGGGGCGAGCGCGCCGGGGGTCGCGCCGTCCTGGAGCTCGACTTCGCTGAAGATCCCGAGCCCGATCGAGGAGCGCCCCTCGCGGATGTTCGCAAAGGCTTCGTCGAGATCGATGCGCGCGGGGTCGTCGGTCGAGCTCTTGACGTAGGTCCGGCCCTGGCCGACCGGTGAGCCGACCGTGTGGGAGTCGGAGGAGCCGACCGCCACGACGCGCTCGCCCCGGTTGAGCAGGGCAAACCAGTCGACGAACAGGAACATCGGATCGTGCTCCCGCGTGTCGGAGTTGACGAGCTCGGTCGCATCGAACGTCAGCGGGTATGCCAGCTTGCGCTCCCCCGAGAAGCGGTCGAGCGCCACGGTGCCGAACGGCGAGTCGGGGTGGTTCGGCCAGCGCGGGTGGTTCAGGATCACGACCTCGGCCCCGTGCTCGCGGATCTCGGCGACGAGGGCGACGGGGTCGGTGAGCTCGTAGTCGGGGACCGTATCCGCTGGGTCGAGCGGAAAGCCGTTGAAGTGGCCGATGTCGGTCGTGACCTCGTTGCCCACGACGGAAGTGAACGCGTCGTCGAGACCCGCGCGCGACTGCTGCGGCGTGTAGTCGGTGTTGTGGTTGTGGTCGGTCGCGATCGCGAGCTCGACCCCCTCGCCCGCCAGCGTGACGACGCGCTCCTCGACCGACGCGTCGCCGTGACCGCTGTGCGTCAACGTGTGGATGTGTGTGTCGCACGCGACGAACCCACTCGTGTCGACCTCGCGCGCGAGCACGAGCTCGACCTCGTTCGACCCCGAGCCGACCGAGAGGTCGGCCTCACCCAGTCCCCACTCGCTGCCCCGCGTCGCAAGGACGCGGTACTCGCCCAGGGGTAGCTCGAAGCTCGCGGCACCGCGCGAGGTGTAGACCACCCCGGGGCGGACCGCCGCGTGCACGGACTCGGCGTAGTAGACGCGCGCCAGCCGACCGGCTCCGTTCGTGATCGTCACACGCGCCGGGAGCGGCTCGCCGTTCTCCGCATCGCGCACGCGGACGCGGACCGTGCGCAGGCCGAGCTCTTCCCGCCGCGAGCGCGGCACGATGCGCAGGTTGCCGACGGTGATGTCGTCGCTGGCGACCTCCGGCACGAGCGCCAGATGGTTCTCGCCCGCCTGCAGCGCGCCAGCCGGCAAGACGTAGATCTCCTCGACGCGCTCCGCCCCGACGCGCAGCGTCGCGACGCGCTCTCCGTTGAGCTCGACGTGCCAGGGGTTGTCGACGTGTCGCTGCTCGAGCACGAGCAGCTGCTCGCCCTCCGCGCTGCGCGGAACGAACGTCACATCGAGGCGTTCGCCGTCGGGCTCGGGGGCCGCCTCGTCCCATTCGGGAGTGCTGTCATCGCCGAGGTGGTAGACGAGCCCGTCGATGACCTGGATGGCTTCCGCGGAACGGGTCGGCGCGGAAGTGCAGGCCCACGCGCCCATAACGGCAGTCAGACCAGCGGTGGCAGCACGAAGTCGAAGCATGCCTGACTCTAACTCACGCGCGCTGGGGTTCGAGCGCACGCTCTCCTCGAAGACGCCCAGAACAATCGCGTATTCCTTGCACGAAGGACACGAGACAATCACGCTCGCGACACCGGGCGGCAACGGCAGCGCCACAAGTGAGGATGCCCCCAACCCGGATGAGGACCGAGTCGGGGGCGTTGGAGGAAACAGGCCGAGAGAGAAGGGTAGCCTGCCAGCACCCGAGAGACCTGCACCCTCCGAAGAGGAGGAGATCGGACGACACGCTCTTGCTCGCCGTGCGTGACGCCCGTCTATGGCCGACATTACGCCAACCGGTCCCGTGCGTGACGAGCCCGAATGTCTAAAATGTCGCCGACGAATCGTGGGCTACGAAGTTGTCAACTTCAAGACCGATACCATGACGCGGATTACGACGGGTGATTCGAGCGTCGACTCCAAGTGGGTCTCCGCGGGAGCCGGCTCGAGGTATCGGGACGCGCGTTGGAGAAGCACACGCGCACGCGAACGCGACCCGCGCATCGTCTCCAGGCTTCTCACTCGGTTCTCATCTGAGCGCTCCCAAGCAGGAGTATTGGACGTTCCGTGCGGTTCCGGGCGGCTGAGGGACGCCATTTGCGCACAGGATCGCATTTGCACGGGAGTCGACGTGTCGCAGGAGATGCTCACGACTCACATTCAAGACCGAGTGGTCCGAAGTTCGGTCTGGCAGCTGCCTTTCCGCGACGACACGTTCGACGCGGTCGTCTGTTCGCGGCTCCTGCACCACCTCGCCGATCCCGCCGCCGCGGACGCGGCCCTCGCCGAGCTCGTGCGCGTGTCGCGCGAGCTCGTCATCGCGTCGTTCTGGGATGCCGGCTCGTGGCACGCCTGGCGGCGGCGGCGCGGCCTGCGGCGCGGACGACGCGACGCGCGCGTCGCAGTGGAGAAGGACCAGCTGGAGGCCCGCGTCGAGCGTGCCGGCGCCGACGTCGTCGGCTACGAGCACACCTTCCGCTACGTCTCGCAGCAGACGTTCTTCGCGGCGCGCAAGCGACGTTGACGATGCGCGGAGTGTGCCCGAGCGACCAGGGCGAGCTCACGTGGGTCGCAGCTTCCGAGCCACTGGGCGAGACATTCGCAGAGCTGGTCGTGCAGCACGCGCGCGAGGGCCGGCGCAGCGCCGAGCTCTGCCCCATCGCCGAGCACGAGGGCTACCTCAAGGGTGGCGCCCTGGCGCGCGGCCCTGCCTGGAGGCACGGCCTGCGACGGCACGTGTTGCGGCGCAGCCCCCCACGCTTGCGCGAGTTCGAGCACCTCGTTTGGCTCCGCAAGCGACACTTCGAGGCCCCCCGCCCGTTGGCCGCGGCGGTGCTGTGGCGCACGGGCCTGCCCCGCTACCAGGCGCTCTTCACCGAATACATCCCGAACACCGAGACGCTCGAGGACTTCTTGGCGCACGGAGAGGCGCCCGGCCGCGCCACTGTCCTGGCCGAGCTGGCGCGCGAGGTCGCCAGGCTCCACGCCCTTGGCTTCGTGCACCACGACCTGTTCGCACGCAACCTGCTCGTGCGTGGCGCGCGGCCGGAGCGCCGCATCGTCTTCCTGGATGCTTGGGCCGGCGGGACGGGCTGGGGAACGAGGGGCCCGGCGTACGATCTGGCGTGCCTCTTCCTGGACGCGACCGAGCTCTTGAGCGACGACGAGCAGACGAGTTTCCTAGACGCCTACTTCGCCGCCCGCTCGGCGCAGGGACGGCCCGCCGAGCGGACGAAGTTGCTGGCCGCAGCGCGCCACCTGCGGGGTGCGCTCAGGCGGCGACTCGAACGCGAGCCGAAGCGCCAGCGCGGGAGGGCGCTGCCGCGCGCGGAGTGGTAGGAGCCGGCCTCGGCTTCGGGATCGAGCAAGGAGCGGGATGGGGTCTGGGCCCTCGGGGTGAGAAGAGAAGGGGATGGGGCCGGGCGCTGCGTGCCCGGAGGGCTGCGTCGCCGGCGCGCTTCGCGCGGCCGCGGCCGTCAAGACGATCTTGGTAGGGCAGATACTTTGGGGAGTCAGTAGGGGGAGGTCGGGGAGAGCGGGCCCGCGCGGAGCCATCCCTCGGCGCCCAGCCACGTGCCTGGGGGCACGACGGGAACCGGTGCGGAGTCTGTGTCTTCGATGCGCGGAGGGCTCGACCAACCATCGAAGGCGAGGCCGGAGCTGAGCGGGTCCAGGATCGATCGTGGCCAGGCGCGATGGCGTTGAACCGCTGCCACGCCATCAGGCGTGGTGCCAGCAAGCAACATCGAAAAAGAGGACGTAGGCGATGGCACGCCGTACCTCTGTCGCCGTGCGCAACACGTGGTCGTAGTACCGATCGATGAACATGCCTCCCGTGCGGTTCCACAGTCGATTCAGGCCCGCGACGATTCGGCGCAGGAGCGCCTTGACGCCTTGCGAAATAGAGCGTCGATCTTTGGCCTC
>JAAELL010000267.1 GCA_024226735.1 bacterium
CGAGTTCGCGTGTGCGTGCCACAAGGCGCGGCGACGACGCAACTTCGCTGCCAATACGGTGATACTGGGATTGGTCGCAGGAGCCGCAACGCCATGGCGCGTGCATGCGGGCCGGGATACGACTGCGAATGTCTGCATCACACCACTAGCCAGTGCACGAGGTTGAGCAGGAAGCGCGCGTTCTGTGTTCCGGCGGGATGGTTCATGCCAAACTTCACCTGACCGTTCTGTAGCTCCTGCGCGGTGAACATGGCGGCCTCGCCGAAGACCGCCACGCGGCCCTTTCCGATGCGCGCCACTGCGCCCTGGGACCAGCCGTCGATGGCGAGCCGCTCCGTCTCGGGCTTGAAGTTGTAGAGCTGGTCGGGCGCGAAGGAGTGCGCTCCCTCTTCAAAGGTCAGGAGCGAGGTGAAGTCTGGGCCGGGCCGAAAGGCGCACCCGAGGAAGGTGGCCACGCGGTCCACGCGCTCGGCTGCTTTGCTGCCGTCGGTGATCGGGTGCGCGGCCAGCGCCTTCGAGGAGCGCTCGAACACCAAGGCCTGGCGTCCGCCGGGGACGCGGCCGCCGTAGGCGTACCCGTTGTGGAACTCGATTCGAGCGGGACGCGAACATCGGCCGTGCCCGGGTCGTCGAGGCTATCCGGAATCATCCGCTGCCGCTCGCGGTTCCACCCGGCCCGAGGCCGTCGGGACAAGGACCCCGAGCGGGTAGTAGCCGACCGTAACCGGGTCATGGTGGCGGAGCGCAAGTCACGCTCTGGGCTCGTGTTGCGGCGCGGCCGTACGGTGGGACACAACGGGGGCGTGGCCGCGGCGCAGGACGGCGGCATGAATAAGCATGCCCGGGCGCGTAGGGCATCCCCATGAAGCTCCCCTACACACGCCTCCGGGCAGGTCTCGGTACCCTCCTTCTGGTTCCGCTGTCTGGCGCGCAGGAGCTCGCCTTCCCCGCAGCCACGCCCGAGGAGGTCGGCCTCACGCGCGCCGCGCTCGACGGGCTGGCGGCGGCGGCGCGGCGCCTCGTCGACGAGGGGCGCGTCGTCGGCGCCGAGCTCCTGGTCGTCAAGGACCGCCGGACGGTCCTGCACGAGGCCTGGGGCTGGAAGGACCGCGAGGACGGCGTCGCCATGGAGCCGGGGACGCTGTACGACCTGCGCTCGATGACCAAGCCGGTCGTGGGGACGGCAGCGCAGGCCCTGATCGACGAGGGAGTGCTGGACCCCGCGGCGCCGGTGGTGCGCTACCTGCCCGCGTTCGATCGCGACCGCGCGCGAGACATCACGGTCGAGCATCTGCTCACGCACCGTAGCGGGCTGGAGTGGAGTGTCTGCATGGGCGCCAGCTCGCTGGCGGCGATGGCGGAGTGTTGCGCGGAGCTCGGACCGACGCGCTTCCTGCCCGGGACCGACTTCCTCTACAGCAACGCCGGGTCCAACACCCTCGCCGCCGCCATGGAGGTCGCCAGCGGCCAGGATCTCGAGGCGCTGGTGGCCGCGCGCGTGCTCGCGCCGCTCGGGATGCGAGCCTTCGTGCCGCGGCTGGCCGACGACGAGCGGCTCACGCGGATGGCCAGCACCTACGCGCTCGAGGAGGGCGGCGGCTTCGAGCGCGTCTGGAGCCCCGCGGACGGCCCTCGGTACCGCTTCCTGCAGGGCGCGCAGGGGCTCGTCTGCTCCGCCGCGGACTACGCGCGCTTCCTGGCGTTGTGGATCGACGAGGGCACGGTCGGGGCGACGCGGGTCCTCTCGCCGGAGGCCGTGCGCCGCGGGCTCACCCCGGCCTCGCTCGCGCCGCTCCCGACGACCTTCCCGGGCCGCCGCGTCTACTACGCGCAGCACTGGCGCGTCTGGACCCGGGGGCACGAGCTCGAGCTCTTCGGTCACTCCGGATCGGACGGCACCTTCGCCTGGGCCTGGCCCGAGCGCGACCTGATCGTGCTCTACCTCACGCAGACCGTGCTGACGACGGCAGGCGTCGAGTTGGAGGAGGAGCTCGACCGCTGGCTCCTCGACGAGCCGGCACGCGCCGAGGTCCCCGATGAGCTGCGGCCGTACGTCGGCCACTACTGGAGCGAGGAGCGCCGCATGGTGCGCACGGTCTACGCCGACGGCGAGGGCTCGCTCACCGTGGACGTTCCCGAGGTCGCTTCCTTCAAGCTCGTGCCGACCGAGGATCCGCTGCGCTGGCAGGTCCGCGGGCGCGAGGAGCTCGAGGTCGGCTTCGAGCGCGACGCGGAGGGTCGGATCGCGGCCTTCGTCGCCCCGGCGTCGACCGGCGAGGGCCCGGCGCCGCGGCTCGTCGCGGATCCCGGTCTCCCGAGCGTCGACGCGCTCATGGCACTGCGCTTCGGCGAGGACGGAGACGGCGCTCTCTCGAGCCTGGGCCTCTTCCGTCTGCGCGGTACCTACACCACGACCGCCGGCCAGGAGGGCATCGACGTGCTGATCTCCGACGGTCTCCTGCGCTCGCGTGAGGAGACCGGCGACCCGGAGAAGGGGCTCGCGGCGACGGTCTGCAACGGCGCCCGCGCGGCGACGGTGTCGCGGCGCGGGCGCCGGCGTGAGATCACTGGGTCGCAACGTGCCGCTGCGATCACCGGGCGCCTGGCAGTCGTCGTCGGCGATTGGCGTCGCTTCCACGAGACCGTCGAGGTCCTGGCGCGGACGGACCACCCCGACGAGGCAGGCCGCGAGGTGCTGGCCGTCCGCGCGACCTCCAAGGATGCACCCGCCACGGTCTACCTCGTCGATCCTGCGACCGGGCTGCCGCTGCGCGCCTACAGCGCGGTCGAGATGCCCTTCGGGTCGATCGGGAAGGTCACGAGCTTCGAGGACTACCGCGAGGTCGAGGGTGTGTGGATCCCCTTCCGCTGGGTCGGGAGTCTTGCTTCCGCCGCCTTCGGCGGCTCGACGGTGCAGTACGGGGAGATCGAGACGCACCTCGACCCGGAGGTGGACCTCGAAGGCGATCCCTTCGCGATCGACGGTTGACGCGGACCTCGAGCCGGTCGCTGGACCGTGGCGGCCCGCTCGAAGCCGGTCTCGTGAGCGTGGCTCCGCTTCGTGAACGGTCGTCGAACGCCGGGGATGGTACCCGCCTCCCCGCGCTCTCCGGGCACACTTCCCGACACCGAGACCGCGCGACGATCAAGAGCCTCCTCCCTCGCTCTGGCCGCCTTCGTACGGAGCACCTTCCGGAACCACCCTCGCGCAGTTCGGGCCGAGGGTGGGAAGCGGATCGCCGCGACCCAGGCATCCTGCACGAGGTCGTCGGCCTGGGACTCGTCCACGACGAGACTCCGGGCAAGGCCCAAGAAGAGTCGATGTGCCAGCCCGCCTGCACGGATCACGGGCAAGTGCGGCGCGCGGGTCACTCTGATGCTCAGTCGTTTCGAGAACCGGCCGCATCTGCCGGTCGCCGAGCTACGACGGGCCGCCTGAGCAAGCCAGACCGGCCGCTTGGAACCGCGTCGCACCGTCGCACCGGTCTGTCCGCAGCGTCCCGAGTACCTCGCGAACGAACCCGAATCCGTGCTCATGGGCTGCCGAAACTCGCTGGACCAGTTCACCGCTTCCGAAGAGACGGCTGGCGAGCTAGCCGCTGACGCATGGGGGGGGCAGGTACGTCACTTGAGACTCACTGGAACCTCGATCTCGGACACCGCAGGCCACTCCCCTCCTGCGAGGAAACCGCTCGTAATGGCCCGCAGCTCAGCGTCAATCGTGTCCGACACGGAACGCCCGAGGTCGTGAGTCACGTTCTTTATGAGAAGGAGTCGCATGTTCTCGTCGTTGGAAACCAGCGCGCTCAGGTCCTCATCCCGGGCACGTGCATCGAGCTCGCCCTGAATGAACAGGATCGGGACGTCGCCCAGCGCTTCGATGTCCAAGTAGGTCTCCGGAACGTGACCTGGCTCGAGGTGCTCGCACACGTCGGGAAAGGGCAGGTGCGCACCGTGGCCGGAGAGCGACTCGCCAACCTCAGCCGCGAATTGGGCGCGCCGCTCCCGGTCGGTCATCGCCGCACTGTCAAGAGCGAGGACCGCGGCGTTGACCGGCAGGCCACCGCGATAGAACTGCAGCATGGCCGGTCCAACGGATCCGAACTCGCCCTCGTTCATTTGGCCGAAGAGGGCGGGCAACGACCAGCTCTCGTGGGTCCGGCGCAGCGCAAGAGCCGTGAGGATCTCCAGGTCGGTTCGGCCGGCGACGAGGGTCGCGTCACCGACCTGAATCTCGACAGGTCTGGCGTCTACCTCGGCGTACACCGACTGCATCAGTGCTTCTAGCCTCTCGCCTCCACCCACATCGAAGCCGTAGGCAGGACCCACGCGCTCGCCGATCTGATGGATGTAGTCATCAATCGTGGATGGCAGAACAAGGGCAGCGTGAGGGGTTAGGAACTGCGAGAGAACAGCGCGGTTGACGCGATCCCCGTGGCGGCGAATGTAATAGTAGGCTTGTTGCGCGCCGTAGCTACCACCGACGAGGTTGATGCGCTCGCTACCGAGGGCGCGCCGAATCGCTTCCGCGTCATCGGCGATTTCGACTGTCGTATAGCCGCGCATGTCCGCGCCGGCTGCTTCGATGCAGTCAGGCAGAATCCGCTCGTATGCAGCCATGAAGTCAGCGCGTTGGAGCGGCCGATCCAACGGCAGGTGAACGGGCTCGCAATCGAGGTTTGGGCGCGATGCGCCCACGCCGCGCTGCTCGACGAACACAACGTCTCCGACGTCCAGCAGCTCGGCGTGGCTCGCTCTCAACGCCTCTAATGAACCGAAGTCCAACGCGGACTCACCGGGCCCGCCGAAGAAGACGAAAGTGGGCACGCCGCCGGCCTTTCCCTTCATGTGCACGTAGGCCACTTCGATCGTGCGGCTTTTCGGATCCTGGCGTACCTCGGGGACCGCGACGTACTCGAACGCGTCTTGCGGCTGGATCTCGGTGGTCGTGTCAGAGGGGCCCAAGGCCAGGGCGGCAGGGCAGACGACGAGCGCGACGAATGGGCTTCTCATGCGCAATCACTCCTGGAGCACTCGGTGTCTGGTCTCGACGCCGGTCTGGTCTCGACACCGATTCATGCAGGATAGCCGCAATCTTAGCATTGTCAAGATTGGTATAGTCGGAACATCGGCGGTGAGGCGCACGGCGGCCGCCAGACGGGAGCGGATTGAGCGAGAAACGAACTTCCTACCACCACGGCGATCTGCGGCGCGCGTTGATCGAGCAGGGCATCGAGATCCTCGAAACCGAGGGCCTGGATCGCCTCAGTCTGCGCCGCGTCGCGCGCGCGACTGGGGTCTCGCCGACAGCCCCGTACAGCCACTTCAAGGACAAGGGCACCCTCTTGGCCAACATCGCCCTGGTGGGCTTCGCTCGGCTGACGAGGGAACTCGTGGGGTTGGCCGAGCAAGAGTTGGAGCCGTGCGAACGCCTGAAGGCGCTCGGGCGAGGCTACGTCGACTTCGCGTTGCGCAACCGATCGCTGTTTCGGCTCATGTTCGGTCCCGCCTCGGAAAGGGCGGGCGATTGTCCTGAACTGTATGCGGTGGCGAACAGCTCATTCCAAGTGCTGCTGGATACCGTGACCGAGCTGCTCGCCGGCGTGTCCGAGGGCGAGGAGTTGCTACTTGCTGCTACTTCGCTCTGGTCACTCGTCCACGGCCTCGCCGGCCTCTTGCTCGATGGCCAAGTCGGCCCTGAGAACGTCGGTACGACGGACCTCGAGTCCCTTCCGGATCGCCTCTTGGAGCCGCTACTCCGGGGGGTGCGCGCGCCAGAGTCGCCATGAGACTCGGGGGTACAGACCTCAGTGTGCACCAGCGCTCTCGCCGCAGTCGCGACGATCGTCACGCCCGACACGATCCTCCGATCACCGAGCCCGAACTCACTTGTCTCTCGACAAGGACACGCCCGAGACGAGGGCAGTGGAACTCCCCGAAACCGGAGTGATCCGTTGCGGTCGCCCAGGTCGGCGGGCTCCATCACAGATACACGAGAACAGCCGCATGACCCCTCGGACGAGTCTTGAGGAGGCACAGCTCAGCGCTGCACGCGAGCACCGCCACCGCGCATGATCTTGGTGACTTCCTTGAGCGTAGCCATCGAGGTGTCGCCCGGCGTCGTCATTGCCAGAGCGCCGTGGGCCGCGCCGTACTCGACAGCTTGCTGGGGGTCGCCGGAGGTCAGGAAGCCGTAGATCAGGCCGCTGGCAAAACTGTCGCCGCCGCCGACGCGGTCCATGATCTCGAGCTCGGCGTATTGTCGAGACTCGAAGAACTCACCGTCGTGCCACACGATCGCGCACCAGTCGTTGACCGTCGCGGTCCTGACACCGCGCAGCGTGGTCGCTGTGACCTTGAAGTTGGGGAAGGCCGCGACCGCGGTCTCGATCATCGCCTTGAAGCTGTCGATCTCGATGTTCGAGATGTTCTCGTCGACTCCGGCCACTTCGAATCGGAGACAGGCCGTGAAGTCCTCCTCGTTGCCGATCATCACATCGACGTACTTGGCGATCTCGCGGTTGACCTCCTGCGCCTTCGCGTGACCGCCGATCGCTTTCCACAACGAAGGGCGGTAGTTGAGATCGTAGGAGACGACGACGCCGTGCTTCTTTGCGGCTTGCACCGCGTCGATGACGAACTCCGGAGTGCTATCCGACAGCGCGGCGAAGATGCCACCGGTGTGCAACCAGCGCGTCCCCTGCCGCCCGAAGATCTCGTCCCAGTCGACGTCTCCGGGACGGAGTTGGCTGGTCGCCGTATTGCCGCGGTCCGGTGTGCCGACCGCTCCGCGGATGCCGTGACCGCGCTCGGTGAAATTCAGACCATTGCGGACTTCGCGGCCGACGCCGTCGTACGGCACCCATCTGATGAAACGCGTGTCGACGCCGCCTTGAAGGATGAAGTCCTCGATCAGACGACCGATCGCGTTGTCGGCAAAGGCCGTGACCACCGCCGTGTTCAGGCCGAAGCAACGCCGCAGCCCGCGGGCAACGTTGTATTCGCCGCCACCTTCCCACGCGCGGAACTGACGGGCCGTGTGCACGCGGCCTTCACCGGGGTCGAGGCGGAGCATGATCTCGCCGAGGGAGATCAGGTCGTACTGGCATTCGGAGGCGGGCCGAAGCTGGATGCTCATGATTGCGCCAGTGCCACGGCGCTACGGACCAGGGCGGCGATCTCGTCGAATTGACCCTCACCGATCAACTTGTTCGGAACCATCCAGCTCCCGCCGCAGGCCAGGACTTTTGGGAATGCCAGATAGGTCTGCAGGTTCGACTCGTTGATGCCGCCGGTCGGAATGAACTTGACCGCCGAGTACGGTGCGCTCATCGCCTTCAAGGTCTTCAATCCGCCGAACGCCTCGGCCGGAAAGAACTTGACGACATCGAGGCCCAACTCGAGGGCCATCTCGATGTCGGTCGGATTGCTCGTGCCGGGTGTGATCGGGATGTTGTGATCGACGCAGTAACCGACGACCTTCGGGTTGAAGCCCGGCGACACCATGAACTTGGCTCCGCTATCGACCGCCTGCTTGACCTGATCGATCGTCAGGACCGTGCCGGCGCCGACCAGGAGGTCCGTGTTCTCCGCCATGATGCGGATGGACTCGGCCGCTGCTGCCGTGCGGAAGGTCACCTCGGCGCAGGGCAGACCGCCGGCCACCAAGGCCTCGCCGAGCGGCGCGGCCTGCGCAGCGTCGTGCAGTGCGATGACGGGAACGAGACGGCAAGCGCCGATCTGTTGGAGAATCGTGCTCATGAATAGTCCTAGAGGCGTGGCAGTGTCAGCCCGCCGTCGACCATGATGACCTGGCCGGTCGAGTAGGGGAAATCGCCCGCGGCCAGCGCGCGCACGGCCTTGCCTATGTCGTCCGGTAATCCCCAACGCGGAGTGACGCAGAGTCCGTCCTCGATCATCTTGTCGTACTTGCCGGTGACACCGGCGGTCATGTCGGTCTTGATCACTCCGGGACGAACCTCGTACACCGGAATATCGTGCGGTCCGAGCCGTGCTGCATAGAGCGCGCTCATCATCGACAGTCCTGCCTTGGCAACGCAGTACTCGCCGCGATTGGTACTGACGGTGGTCGACGAGACCGAGCCGACGTTGATGATGCAGAAGAAAGAGTCCGCGTCGGCGGCTTTTTGCTCGATCATCCAGCGCGCGGCGATCTGGGTCAAGAAGTACGGCCCCTTGAGGTTGGTACCGAGGACATGGTCGAAGCTGGCCTCGCTCGCTTCGAGGATGTCCGCGCGCTCCTTCGGCGCCACGCCGGCGTTGTTGACCAGCACGTTCAGCTTGCCGAGCTCGGCGCGGACTCGATCGATCATCGCGGACCGCGCTTCGGTCGAACCGATGTCGCCTCGGCAGTAGACGACCCGCGCGCCGAGGGCTTCGAGGCCGTCGATCGCGGCGCTGATCTGTCCCTCTTCACGCATGCCGTTGATCGCCAGATCGAACCCGGCTCCGGCGAGGCTCTGCGCGCAGCCGTAGCCGATGCCGCGGCTTCCGCCGGTGATGAATGCGACCGGCCGGCTCATGACGTCACTCCACCGAAGAAGGTCAACTCGGGTCTACCCTCGATCATGCGTTGCAGGTAGAGCGCGAGCTCGCGGGCGTGGTAGTCGCCCCACATGCTCGACTCGCCGTGGGGGATCCGGCTGCCTTTCGGTATGTGATCCCAGCCGTTCGGACGGTGATAGATGCTGTGCAGGATCAGACCTTGATGCGAATCGTCTTCGCTCAGATACGGTGAGTCGAACAACGTGTTACTGACCGTCAGGCCGGCCTGCGTGTACCTTGCCGCCTTCTGCGGATCACCTCTCCGCTCGAAGTAGCGACCGAGTCGGAGCAGACCCTGCGCGCCGATGGCCGCCGCCGAGCTGTCGACTGGCTCGTAGTCATTCTGCGGTTCGGCCGGCCGATCCAGATAGTCACCGAGCTTGTGAATCAGCGGCGCGCCGGTATCCCAATAGGGGATGCCACAGGTCGGCGTGTTCTCGATATAGAAGTCGCAGGTCGCCTCGGCTGACTTTAGCCAGAGCGCTTCCAGTTCGGCGCGCCCACCGTACGGCTCGAGCTCGGCATCGCTCAACGTCTCGAGGAACTCGAGCTCTTCGGGGAAACCGAGCATCGCCCAGGCGAGTCCGCGCGTCCAGGTCGTGAAACCGGAGAACCCCTGCTGACTGTTCGGGCAGCGAAACGCCCCGTCGTTGCGGTTGAACACGGCTTCGTGAGTCGTGCGTCCGCGCACGTCGTAAGCGTCGCGGCCTTCGCCGTAATAGACGCTGTACTTCGCCGTCGCCGCGATGTGCTGGACGGCACGGCCGAGCAACGAGATCGGCTTGTCGCCTTCACCCATCAGAGTGTGTCCGAGGGCATGACCTGCCATCAGAATCCGGCACGAGCGAACTGTGTCGACGAACAGAGAGTGCGGACCGTTGAACGAATAGATGTAGCCGCCGCCCGGGATGTCGGACCAGCGGCTGGCCTGCACCGCGGCCGAGACCTTGATCGCCAGCTTGTAGAAGTCCGCCTGCCAGTCGTCTTGCGGGATCCGGCCTTCGACCATCAGACGCAGCAAGTTGCCGTAGGTCGACAGGTTGTTGAATCCGTGATCGTGCACGCCAATGTGCGAGACGTGCGATGCCATGCGTTGAACAACGCACGACCGCGCGAGTTCGAGGAACGACTCGTCACCGGTGGCGTCGAACTGCAGCAGAGCCGAGCCGTAGACGAAACCCTCGGTCCACTCGGTCCAGCCGCGAGTCGAATAGCGGCCGGCGACGGTGAACACGGGCGTGCCGTTGGTGTTGTCGTAGTTCTCCTCGATGTCGAGGATCTTCTTGCCGGACAGGCTCCAGAAGCGGGCGAGCTTGTCTCCAAGCGAAGCGGGGGCGAGGTCGGGAGTGGATTCGATCATGAAATCGCGGGGCCCGGCGCCTGGTGAGACACGCGGCAGAGGGGGGGCTCGATGTGAGCCCCGACCAGGTTCCCCGGAGAGCATGCGGCACCGGGATCTGCACGTCCAGCGCAGACGGCGACGCCGACACTCTGTCTCGAAAGTCAGGTCGAGAAGAGCAGCTCCGATCCCACGCGTTCCGCCTGTTCGTTCCATGTCTTACCTGATCAGCCTTCGCGCAGCCAAGCGGGCTGAGTGAACGCACCGTTCGTCGCGATGTCCCAAACCTCCACGCGCAGCCAGCGTTGACCGGTCACGTCAACGTCGACCTTGATCGACTCCTCTCCGAGAGACTCGGTCGTGGATAGGTCGACTCTCTGGCGTTTGATGCGTTGGTGCATCAATCGACGGTCCAAACCCCGCTCAGGAGGCCACCAGGCGCGCTCTTGCCGCGCGAGCAACTCCGGTGCTCACACTGGCCAGGATGGAGTCGCGCGTCCACCCGGAGTCCCAACTGGCGAGCCCATCCATCTGATCGTCGACAGCAGTGGACTCTCGATCGTGGACGAAGGCGAATGGGCAGCCGCGAAGCACGGGGGAAACGGCAAGCGCGGATGGAAGAAGCTCCACCTTGGCGTCGATGGGATGGGCGCGATCGTCGCGCAGGTGCTCGCCGATTCGAGCTCCGACGATGCGAAGACTGGCGTCGAGTTGATCAACGCCGTGGACGCCAACGTCGCCGGTTTCACCGCGGGCGCCGCCTACGACACGATCTCCATCTACAAGGCGGCCACCGCTCGGGGCGCGACCGTCGTAGTCCCGCCAGCGAGGACAGCGAACGCATCGAGGGGAGGGAAGCGATCCGCTGCTCGCGACCGAACGATCAAGCGAGTGAAGAAGATCGGTCGCCGTCGGTGGAAGAAGGAGTCGGGCTACCACCGTCAAGGCACCGTCGAGAACACGATCTTCCGGTACAAGTCGATCATCGGCGACCGGCTCCGCGCGCGAAAGTCGGACGCGCAGGCGTCGAGGCACGGATCGCCTGCAACGTCTTGACCCTACTGCTCGAGCTTGGCCGGCCCGACTCGGTTGCGATTCGGCAGTGAGCTCGTCGGGGAATGGGGGATTTGCCCGTCCGCCCCGGTCAGCGCCGGCCGAGATTGTGGACAGGACGCGCCCGGCTCGGCATTGCCCTGGACTCATGAATGGTAATGTATTACACAGCATGCGTGGCTCAGCCTAATGTCGAACCCAAGTGGGCCGCGCTCACTGTGTGGGGTGTGGTGAATGCCATCAATGTGCTGCAGGCGGCGGGGTTCCTTTCGCGCATGCGCACTGGCAGCACCTCGATCAATCACCTCCTCGGCTACGTGATGATTGCGCTCGCGGTCCCGGCTGCCATGGCCCTCGTCGTTTTCTCGCGTGCGCGGGTCGGCTGGCTGCAATGGAGCGGTCCGGCGGTGTACCTGGGATTTGTCGCGCTCATGGTCGTCGTGGACTACGTCCGTCCGGTCGAGTTCCGGTCTCCAAAACGCTACGACGTCCTCGTACCCTATCTCCTGCTATTCTTCGGCGCGATCCTGCTGATGGGCCTGCCGATGTTCCGCACGGATCGGCGGCTGTGGCTCGTCACCGTGGCGACCACGGTTCTGCTCTTGGGGGCGATGAGCGTCGCGATGCGCAAGGGAGTTGGATGAAAGGATCTTCGGCCCGGGTTCTCCGGTCTGTGCTCGTGATGAGGAGGGCGGGCCCTCGCCAATCGCACAGTTCGCTGGCGGAGTATTCGCCCTCCTCGTTGAAGCACCAGCCGAGCTTGAGGATCCTGCTGATCCGCTCGCGTGTGAAGCACCGATCCACCTGCGAAGCCATGAGCTCCCCGGCGAAGCGGCGCCGCTCTTCGACCGCCGCGGGGATTTCCTTATCGAAGTGTCCAAGCCTGCGCATCTTCCTGCGAAGGAGCACCCGGAGAACAGGGAAGGGGATCCAGGCGAGTAGCAGTCGAGTCCACTTGCGGCAACGCTCGCGCTTAGGGGCTAGCGTGTTCGTGAGCAGAACGGCGTCCACGCGATCGGGATTCCTGCGGAAGTAGAGTTGGGCGAGGACTCCGGATAGCGACTGCCCCATGAGGACCACGCGGTCGACTCCCGCCTCGTCGAGCACCATGTTGATGCCGTGGCTCATCTCGTCAGGGTCGTCGAAGGCGGAGATGTCCACGATGACCATGCGGTTGCGCTCCTCGAAGGCGAGGATGGTCTCGTACACCGTCTCGATCCCACCCCATCCCGCGACGAGGGCGAGAATGGTCCGTGGCCCCTGACCGCAGACGCAGTAGGGAATCTCGAGTCCATTCCGCGACGCGCTCTGCTCGCAATGAGTGGCGAGGAAGCCTCGGAAGCGCACGAGCTGAGCGGGAGAGGCGTTCGCCAGGGAGACCGGCAACTCGGATATCCCGATCATGCTGTACCTCCGGCTTCGATCGGTGCGGACGCGGCGATTCCGTGCCGCGTGGCCTTGGCGAGGCTCTCTCCGGTATTGTGCAAGGCGTCGACCCCAACGGCGCGAGCCCGCTGGTGGCATTGAGCCGCCCTCCCACTCTGCGAGGATCGTGGGCTGCGCTCTTCACAGGTCCGACCACCTTCATCTGCGAGGAGCGCGCGTCTAGCTTTGAGCACGGTACTCACGACGATCCCCGGATGAGGATCACCCTGAACGACTGGGGCCTTCGGTTTGGCAACGGTGGACATGTGTCTCATGTGGATGGCTGCAGGTCCGGGGCGAGTCGAAGGTCCGACCCTCACTCGCCAACGGGCAGACGGCGCTCGTGGTCGCCTCTCACCTGCTCGGGAATCGCCGAGTTCGCGCTCGGGCTCCGGGAGATCGAGCGGGAGGGCATCGAAGGGAATCGACTCCCATCGCGGAGTCCCCGGGGAGGTGGGGGAGGTGGGGCCTTGACAGGCTGTACACCACCCGGTATACAGTCCTTTCGTGCCCCTAACCATCACAATCGACCGGAATCACGAGGATTCGGTCTACGAGCAGGTGGCCGGCCAGGTGCGACGGATAGTCGCCTCGGGCGCCCTTGAAGCGGGTACTGCACTGCCCTCGGTGCGCCAGCTCGCGCGGGATCTCGGGGTGGGCTTGAACACGATTGCGCGCGCTTACCGGCTCCTCGAGGAGGAGGGCTTCATCGTCATTCGCGATCGGACCGGTGCCACTGTCGCGGAGCCGGCGCCGGCCGAGCAACCGGTGCGTGCAAGGTTGTTGGATCACCTGCGAACGACGCTCGCGCGGTTGCGGCAGTCGGGCGTTGGAATTGAAGAGTTGCAGGAGTTGGCGCGGGCCGAAGTGTTGGCCCTGAGTCCGGGACACGAGGAGAACCAGGATGGGTGAGGCTTTCATTGCGACCGCGGCTCTCACGATCCGCGTCTTCCTGGTCGGCGGGATTCTGCTCGTCCTTCCCCATATCACGCGCAAGGGGCTGGTCTTTGGAACCTACGTGGGCGAGGCCGTCGCCGACGGAGGCGCGGTTCGAGGGCTCGTGCGTAGCTGGAGCCTTGGTTGCGTGCTGGTGATGGCGCTCTCCCTGGCCGTGGGCTATTCGATCGGCCTTGCGGGTTCCCCGCTGGCGGGCAACTTCATCGGGACGGCGGTCCTGTTGCTGAGCCCTCCGATCCTCTACCTGCGCATGTTCCGAAGAGCGCGCGTCTTGGCGCCGCCGGCCGCCGCGCGGCAAGCCGCTGTGTCCTCGGCGCCGCTCTCGACGCACGCATCGAAGACCGAGACCTTCGCCAAGATCGTGCTGGCTATCTGTCTCGCCACGGGACTCGCGACGATTGCCTACGCGGCGGTCAGCTTCAGGAGCATGCCGGCCCAGGTCGCGACCTATCTCGGGTTCCTGCGCCGCACCGACGAGCTCGCCGACAAGTCGCTCGTGTCCGTCCTCTATCTCCCGTGCCTCAGCATGCTGCTGAGTTCGCTATTCGCCTTGCTCGGCGTCTTCGTGGCCGGAGCCAAACGCTCGGTGCGTGCCGGAACCGGCAGCGATTCGGCGGCAGCCCAGGAGACCTACAACTCCGTCCAGGTGCAGACGTTCGGCGGAATAGCGCTCTTCTTCAGCCTGACGCTGACCGCGTTCGCTGTTCAGTACATGCGCGTGGCGCGGGGAGAGATCCAATCCCTGAGCTACTACTTGCTGTTGATCTTCCTCCCCATGCTCGCCTTCATGTTTTGGAGCTTGCTTCGAATCCTCGGGGGGTCCGGGCAGGGGGGGGCGCTGCTCGAGAAGGGCTCGGTGGATACACCGCTGACCGGTGGACTCGCTGATAACACGTACTGGGTTTGGGGCGCGTTCTACGTGAACCGGGACGACCCCTCGATGATGGTCGAGGACCGCTTCGGCCTCGGCTACGCCCTCAACCTCGGCAACTGGAGGGCTGTGCTCTCCATGGGCGCGGTCCTGTTGTTGGTGCTCACCTTCGTCGTCCTTCCGTTCACCGGAGTCATCCAATGACAAGCCGATACAAGTGCGCTGTTGCTCTGGGCCGGTGCTTCCGTCGTCGCCTGTTGCAGGTCGGGCGTAACCCCATCGCGGACCCCGTGTTGCACCCGATCTAGTGGTGTGATGCAGACGGTTGCGGTCTTATCCCGAGTTCGCGTGCATGTGGGCCGGGATACGACTGCGAATGTCTGCATCACACCAGCTGGCGGCAGCCGGTAGACCACCTCACAACGTGGGCAACCCATCAGGCCCCAAGTACCCCGGCGGTGGCGTCAGGGACAACCGATCCCCCGCGAGATACCCGTGCACTTCTTCCGCCGCGCGCACCGGGCGCCGCTCGTCCGCATCGTTCAGCTCGAGCGTGTGACGTCCGAGCGCGCGGTCGGTTTCGCCCTTCGCGGCGACGGTGCGCGGCATCAGTACGAGGCGCAGCGGAAACTGCGGCGCGGCCGGGAGGCGCATGCGCAGGTGAAACGGCGGGGGAGGGGGGAGGACGAGCAAGGTGGGCACGCCGTCGCCGCTGCGCAGACTCCGCACGAGCGCGCTGCGCGGTGCCACAGCGCAGTCGACGCCACCGCGGCGGGCGACGTGTGTCTCCGGTTGCTCCGGGGCATCCTCGGTCTCGAGATCGACGAGCAGCTCCGCTCCACCCGCGCGCGCGACGATCGAGATGCGGTCGGAACGCGCCGAGAGCAACCCCTCCACGGCGAGCGTCGCCGCCGGCGTAGAGGAGACCAAAGGATCCGGCTGAATGTCCAGCACGACCGCGTTGCACGGCCCGTGCCGGTGCGGGCCGACGAATAGGCTGGCCTCGAGTCGCGCTGCTCGGTGGGTCCATTGGAGCTCGCGCAGGAGGTCGTGCAGCTCACGCAACTTGTCGACCGCACCCCCGTGTGGCCATTCGAGGTACTTCTCGCGTCGAGCGTCCCATGCCGTGGCGGTCCACGTGAAGTCGCGGAACGGATGCCCGTCGATCTGCAACCCTTTATCCCCGAATTCGGTGGCGCGCAGGAAGTCGCGTAAGAGCTTCTCGCGCGCTGTGAGCTCGGTCACGGCGAGCAGGATCGATGTCGCCAAGAGCCCCGCGATCGCGACCGGGCCGGAGACGACGCCGAGGAAGAACAGCACGCCGAGCCCAACCGAGCTGCCGAACAGCAGCCCGCGCACTTCGTTGCCGGTGCGCACTTCGTCAAAGAGATCGAGCCCATCGAGTGCGATCGCTGCCAGCGCGAGGACGCGCGTCGTCCTCTGCGCGAGCTTGGCCACCGGGATCTTGCGCAGCGTGCTCGGCTGCAAGCCCCGCAGCCCGCGGCCGGTCAGTGGATTGAGCCGCGTCGCGACCAGGTGGTTTGCGCCGTCGCTCACTAGCTGGGCGACCTCGACTGCGTCGCGCACGAAGTCGCGGTCGACGGGCTCGTTGGAATCGGCCCAGCGCTGCACGATCTCCAGCGTGACGAAGGCCGCGAGCAGTCCGCGAAACTGCAGCAGGCGGCCGCGCGCGCGCGCGAGGCCTGACCGCGCGCGCAGTTTGCGTCGCACTGCGCGCAACTCGGAGAGGTCTGAGCGGCCGCTCAGAGCCTCGTACAACTCTGACACCTGGCCCGCGTTCAGCTCGGTGACGAGGAACGAACCGAAGAATAGGCGCAGTTCCAAGAGCGGCGTCGCGGCTTCGATGTAGAGCGATCGGTGAACAGCGAGCTGCACGAACGTCCGGCTGCGAGCCTCGAACCAGTCGAGGTAGTCGAAGAGCGCGACGCTCGTCGCGGCGAGCACGTCCGCGATCCGGCGCTGCCAAGCGCAGCCGACGAGCGAGATCGACGTCGACCCGGGCAGCGGATCGACGGGATCCGACGTGTCCTGCAGTCGCACGTGCGCGTCCGAGAACCACGCGTCCCACGCCTCCCGATTGGTGAGTAGCCCGTCGTGCCCCGCGGGCCACGCCGAGGCGCCATCGAGCAACTCCACCAGTTGCCGGAATCGTGTCAGCGCGGAAAGCGCCGCGTGCACGACCGGTTCGGGGCCCTGTTGCGTCGCAGCGTGCAGGTACGGACGCAGCAGTTTTGACTCGGGTTCCCCTATGCGGGCGCGCCTCGGTCCGCACAACGAGAGGTGCATCGGGGTCGCCCGCGCGAGCGCGCGGCTCTCGTCCTGCAGCCGCGACCAGCCCGTGTCCGAGAGATCGAACGCATCCCGCAACCGGCGCGCTTCGTCCTCGACAGGGGGGACACGCTCGCGGACCTGCGAGCGGAATGCGTCGAGCAGGATCGAGTGCAGACGCCGACGCGGCTGCGGATGGCGGTCGATCCGCGGACCGCTCGGAACGGAGCGAAACGCCGTTCCGAGGCGCGACCGGCCGCTGCGCTCCTCGAGGTCCACGCAGGCGGCCGCGAGTTCGACGCGGCTCAAGATCGTCGGTGTCGCCAGTTGGTCGCACAAGGCCTCGACGGGTCGCGCGACGGACGGGGTCAGTCGATCGAGGCTCAGAAGAAGCGGGTAGGTCGGTCGCAGCTCGAGCTCGAGATGTCGCACCCGTGCGGGCGCGTGCACGGGAAGCCGGACGAGCGACCACGCGGGCAGCTTGCGCGGGTCGTCGAAGGGGAGTCCATTGGCCCTCGCGACGATCGGCCAGGGGGGCCGCGGATCCTCGTCTGCGAGGATCTCCGACCACGTGCCGCGCCAACGCGCGTCGCGCGCGCCCGGTCGCAGACGCACGGGGCTGCCGCGCGGAGGGGCGACACAAGGCGCGGACACAGCGGTCGGCGTCAGATCGTCCGCCTGCGACCAGAAGGGGTTGTTGGTTGCGAACACCCAGCTCTCGAGGCGCGCGTCGAGGCCCGTTTCGAGTCGCACCGCCTGCCCGTCGCGCGGGAGCTCGACTGCGCACTCAAAGCACCCGCTCTCCTGCAGCACCCGGACGTGGATCTTGAAACGCGTCGGCAGCGCCGACGCGACCGAATCCACCTCGGAGAGGTCGAGCAGTAGCGACACGTCCAGGCCCGGCGACTGGTTGTGCGCGGCCGACGCCGGACGCGAGCTCGACGTCGCGCGCGGCGGCTCGGCTCCCTCGCGCGCATCCATCGGGGCCGGCACGAGTGCGCCGAGCGAGTGCGAACAGGTGGGCGGAGGCGCGACGAGTCGCACGAGCCCCGGCGGACAGCCGTCCGTGAGGGCGAGGACCGATTCATCGACGGGCGCGCCGCCGTCGACACTGAGGTCCGGGACGACGCCCGTCAGCACGGTGGTCACGTGCTTGCACCGCTCGATTCCACGCCCACTCTGCGGACAGCCCTCGATCGGGGCACCCTCGAGGTCGGACGCGAGCAGCGCGTCCGAGCCCTCGATGAGGTAGCTGTGCCCGGCGGCGATGGGCAGAACCACCCGGCCGCCATGGCTGCAGCACAGGTCGGCGCGGAGGTTGAGGTGCTTCACTCCAGTTCCGCCAGCTTGCGCCGTTCTCCCACCTGCAAGAGGTCCGTCCAGCCATCGGGTAGCACGCCGAAGGGCAGGACCGTCGAGATGCGGATCGGCCACCGGCCTTCCCCCAGCACCGGCTGCACCTGTTCCGCCGAGAGCTCGAGGACGATGCCCGGCCGTTGGCCCTGGCGCACGCTCGACTCGAACAGCGACGACGCGAGTGCACGAGACGGCGTCAGGCTCACCGGATCCGCGAGCATCGCGAGCGAGCCACCTTGCGCGAGCAGCTCTCGGCCGCGCGCCAAGAGGGCATGGACTGCGGCCGGAATCTCGGGCACGGCAGGCAACAGTTCGGGCTGCGGCTCGGAGATCGCCGTCGACGTCGACGGCCAGGCCGCGATTTCCGGCAGCACGCTTTCCAGGAGCCACGGTCTGTGGCGAAGATCGCTCAGCTCACCGGCGGTGAGGCACGTCGCGTCGTAGCGGTAGGTGGGTCTCCCGTGGCGGTCGGCCGGTTGGCCGGTGAGCACGCGCAAGTAGACCCATCCGTGCGGCTGCTCGGCGAAGGCGTGCGGGCACGATCGCGCCTGTGCGTACGGCAGCACGAGTTCCAGTCGGCCCAATCCGCGCGCAGCCGCCAAGTGCTGCAGCAGGGGGGCCAGCCAACTGTGGAGCCGATCGAAATCGGCGCGCGCCGTGGGCGGGTCCGCGAGCAAGAAGCGGTAGTCGCGGTCGGACGAAGCGTCGGCCGAGGTGGGGGGCTTGCCGAATAGGTAGTAGCGGATGCGCACGGCGATGCCCTCACTCGAACCAGGTGAAGTCGACGAGCTCGAGACCGGCGCGCACGTCCGCCAGCCAGTCGGGCGGAGCGACCCCCAACGCCGGGTCCAGGCCTCCGCCCACCTCGAGCGGATTTCGCACGGCGTCGAGCAGCGCCGCAAGGGACGAGGGCTCATCGCACGCCTTGTAGCCGAGCACTCGCGGCGCTCCGTCGCCGCGCGACAGCGTCACTCGACGCACAGTCCGCGTGACGTGGAAGCGACCACCCTCTGCGACGGTGCCGTCGACGCGCGCATCGCGACCGATGGCAATCTCCTGGACGCGGCCATCCACGTGTTCGACTCGCAGCGCAAGCGGCGGGTCGAGCTCGCGGTCGACGTAGAATCGGTCGCCGCGCTCATCGTGTCGCCTGGCGCCGTTGCTCCAGTCCAGCGCTTTGGCGCTGTAGGGATTCGAGGGGAAGAAGTGCTCGTGTGCCTTCGCGCACCTGTCGATGGCGCCGAGCCGAAGGTTGGCGCGACGCAGCCAGCGCAGAATCGGCCGACCGATTCCGTCGACGCCCAGTGCGCTGCGCCGCGCGGTCAGCCAGGTCTCGAGGGCGACGTCGAGATCGACCTCGCCCTCGGCGGGATCGAAACCCTTGACGTGCCCGCGCGCGAGCTGGGCAAGCGCGGCGAATCCGCGCAACAGTTGCTCGATATGTGGCGCCCAGCGCTCATCCTCCTGGGCCCAAGGCTGCATGAGCGCTCGGCACTGCTCCATTGCTACTTCGACCTCGTCGAGACTCGCGAGCAGCTCGGTGAGCTTGGAACTGTGGTCCTGGACCAGCGGGTCCTCCTTGACCGCGTCCAGCTCCGGGTCGTCCAGCGCGACGTCCATGTCCGACCATTTGCGCGCGGTGGGCCCGCGCATCTCCCGCATGAGTTCGGCCGCGACCTGCGCTCGCGCTCGACTGATTCCCTCGAGCGCGCTGCGTACCGTGGGCCACGGGCGACCGATTCCGGGCAGCGGATCGTTCGGCCCGGCACTGGCAATCACTGTGCCGCGTTCGAACGAGGTGATTCCGATCGCCAGCGTGGCCAGGCCCAGCGCGAACGACAGGAGCACGCGCGCCGAGCCCAGCCGCGGCTTGCTGCGCGTGTGTCGCAGGTGCTCGAAGAAGTCTCCGAACAGCGGTACGATCCCCGGTTGACTCCAACCCCGCAACAGGCCGCGTGCGGGCTTCGCGGCGAGACAGTATCCATTGAGCCATCCGGCGCGCGGACTCTGCCAGTTGACGACCTCCAGCCAGAGCTGACGCGTGTTGTTCATGAGCTGCGTCAAGATCGGATGCGGGCCGGCGGAGTGGCGTGCCGCTTGGCGCAAGAACGTTTCGAGCGCCGCCGGATTTCGACGGTCGCGGCGGAGGCGGCGCAACGCACGCATCGCGCGTCGCCCGCTGACGACTCGCATCGGGAGCGGGTCCGACGAGCCGTATTCGTCAGCCTTCGTGAACGCGATGGCGACCATCAACTCCGGGTTGTTGCGCGTCGCCAGATGAAGGTGCGAGAGCATGTGTCGCAGCAGGCGATCGTTCTCGGGAAGCTGCTCGACGGCCTCCGGCGCGAGGGCGAGGATCAGAAGGTCGCAGTTGCAGCTCGCCTGGTACAAGGGCGGGTAGTCCTCGGGATCCAAGCCCTTCGGCGGTGGCTCTTCCAGAAGCAGGCCGCCCTGCGTGTCGAGCAGCTCGAGCGGCCGTTCCTCGCCGTCGATGCGAATCCAGCCATCGTAGAGCACCGTCGGCTCCGTCGTCGGGTTGGGGTAGTGCGGGCCCAACACGTCGATCGTCTTTCCCGTCGGCTCGATGAAGTACGAGATCCCGCGCGGGGCGATGTGGTCGGTCGGCGTTTGAATGAGGCCCTGGACGAGAGTCGTCTTGCCTGCGCCAATCCCGCCGATCTCGGTGATGCGGATCGGCTGCGGGGCTGCGCGAGCGGGCCCCCTGCGACTGTTCGTCAGGACTCTGCGCAGCGCGCCGAACATGCGACTGAAGACCATCACTATCGTGCTCCTTCCTCTCGCTCCGTCTGCCACTGCGCGAGCAATGGTTCGATGTGCTCTTCGGTGTAGCGCGCCACCTCGCGGCGCCCGATCCAGACGAGTGCGAAACCGGCGACGAACGTCAGAGCCGCGCAGACGCTGGCGACGAGTCGCCACGCCCCGCGCCAGCGCCAGCGGTTGCGGTTCCCGCTGAACTTCAAGCGCAGGCGACCGGCGAACGAGACCGGCATGAACGGCGCGTTGACTGCCTTCGCGCGATCGGGCGATCTCCAGGAGGCGACGAAGCGCTGCAACCGATCTTGCTTGCGCGGCGCCTTGTCGTGCCCCGCGTCGAGCACGCCGACGGCGTACAGGTAGGCCGCGACGTTGGCGTGTCGCTCGTTCGAGCCCGAGCGCAGCAGCTCGAGCAGGCCCGGGTGGAGCGCGGCGGCTTGCGCGATCTCCAGGAAGGCGAGACTGGCGGCGCTGCTGGCCCGGTCGGAACACGCGTGGGAGTAGAGCTCGGTGACGACGTCGGCGAGCAGCTCGAGCTGATTCGCCGCGGTCGGGACGTCGAGCGCCTGCGCCAGTCCGGCCGGCCAGACTTGCGACAGCGCATGGGAAGCGACGCAGACCGTGATCAGGGCGGTGGTTCGGCCCCAAATGTCGAGACCCGGTGCGCGCGCGACAAGCGGGCTCGCGATCGTCCGAATGATCTCCTCGGCGTCCTCCGGCTCCAGCTCGTTGCGTGCCTTCAGCAGTGCGGCGAGTGCGGCGCACCACCGTCCGTAGGCGTTGCGCGGCGCGTACAACGCGACCGGGGCGAGAATCGGTTCGAGCGCGGGCGGCACCGTGAATCCACTCGGGCAGGGCGTCGCGAACGGTGCTGTAAGTGCAGACAATCGGATGCTCTTGTTGCTCATCGAGATTCCTCAGAGACCCAGACTTCGAGGGAACGCTGGTGCGCGGAGAGCCCCGAGACGAGGAGCGTCTCGCTGCCGCCGAGGCTTTGCGCGGACACGCGGTACACGTGTGCGGAACCGCGGGGCTCGCGGGCGAGGTCCGCTTCCAGCAGGACGTCGTCACAGCGCAGGTGAACGCCGCGCGGAGACTCGTCCGCCATCGGGAGGCGCAGCTCGAGCCAGTTCACGGCCAGGTTCGTCTGCAACGTAACCGCTAGCTGGTCGGAGCCCGTCGGCCAGAACTCCACCTGCTCCGGACGCGGCAGGCGCCGGAAGCCTTCGGCGAGCGAGTTGGCGGGGTCGTGCGCGAGCTCGGCGAGCTGGGCGACCTGCTGCTCGCCCAGAAGGCCGGTGAGTGCCGTCTTGTCCGCGACCGCCGCGCGGACGGCGCGGGCGAGCGGGATACCCTGGTTGTTCGCCGCCGACTTCAGCGCGGCTCCGCGCGCGAGTCGTTCGGCGAGATCGGGGATCAGGAGCTCACGCCAACATTGCTTGAGCTCGATCGCGTGGTACAGAAAGGCGGTCAACCGGCTCGAGGAGCCGCAATGGTTGTCGATCCACTCGAGCCAACCTTGGACGCGCTGACGCACGGGAAGGGTCCAGTCGCGCTGTTCCTCGCTCTCGTTGCCCAGGGCGCACAAGCGCCGAACGGTGGGTCGCCACACGAACTCGAACCGGTTGTCCGCGCGGTGCCAGCGGAGGCGGCCGAGGTAGAGGTGACTGGGCCTGGGGAACGTCGGAATCGAGGTTGCGTCGGCGACCTCGAGAATCAACTCCAAGAGCCGGTCGGACCCCGCTTCGGCTTCGATCGACGGGCGGTTGATCCGCAGCGCCGCGTCGAAGACGAGCTCGGAAGTCTCACCGGCGTGAAGGCTCCCGGAGATCCAGCGGGAAGCGCCGAGCTCGATCGGATACCAGTCGGGCGTGACGCCACTGAGGTCGCCGACGTCGAGCAGGAGCCGTGTGTCCTCGAGCCTCACGCGCACGGACGCCGCGAGCTCGAAACGGTGCAGTCCATGGCAGGCATCGGGGTGGAAGCTCGCTTGGAGTCGGTGCGCCTCGAACCAGCGCTCGATCACCTCGCTGCGGGCCGTGTCTCCGGCCGTCGGCGGCGGAACGTCGTAGCAGTCTTGAGTTTGCATGGTCTGATTCGCTCGTCCGTTGAACTGTGCTTCGTCAAAGCGGCCTTGCGGGTCGTCCCACACGAGCTCGCCCGTCTGGCGCAGTACGAATCCAAGGGGGAGTTGAAGGCGCCAAGCGAGGGTCTGCTCGGCGTACTCGGGTTGGCGGTGCTCCAGCACGGGGCGCTCGGCACCGACCGGGCGCACGATGCGAGGCCAGCCGTCGACGGCCCAGCGTTCGACGCGGCGACGTGCGTCGAGCGCGTGCCCCGGCTCTTCCAGGACGAGGATCGAAATGACCGCTTCGCGCCACGCCGTGAGGTCGGTCGATTCCGACCACGGGCAGCGGATCAAGTGCGCGATGAGCAGGCGTTCGGCCAGATCGTTGTCCGGTGCACGATTGCCGTGTGGCCGCGCGGGCAGGAGTACGAGCTGATCGAAGCGCTTGCGTTCCGGTTCCGCGATGTGCGCGGACGCGCTGGCGAGGTAGGACCACGACCCTCCGTCGACACCGGTCGCCTCGTCGCGCTGCACGGGAGAGCGCACGTCCCAAGCGACCGGTCGCGCACGCCGGTCCATCTCAGCTCCCGCGCCCAGCTGCGCAAGCACATCGCCGCGCACGGCGCGCAGCACGCGTTCGACTGGACGGCTCGGCTCGCGACCGTCGTCGAGAACCGCAGCGCGGTAGCCTTCCGGTGATTGGGGGGCAGCGTCGAAGAGCTCGAGTCTCAGGCGCGATGCCTGGTTGTCTTCGTCGAGAAGGTGGATCGCGCCGCCGTCGCAGAGCGTATCGATCAAGTCGGGGTCGTCGATGAGTCGCCACAAGGTCCATGCGCTCGGCCGCTCGGAGGGTGGGCACGTCGCGAGTATCGACTCGGCCAGGGCCGCGCGCGCTCGCCTACGCTCGGGCGCGAAGTACTCGGGGTGTCCCGTGCGGCGCGTGGGAGGCAGGACGCGAGCATCTCCGGCGCCGGCGCCGGCGCCGGCCGCCGCGAGCAGGCGCGGGCACGCGTCGGGCGTGAGCGTCACGTGCACGGGTTCGACGATGAGCGACCATCCGTCGGAGCCCGGCTCGCTCGTCACGATTCGGCCACCGTCGTTCGGGCTGTCGACCGGTGTGGTCGCGGTTTGGACGAATCGCAGACGCCGACGATCGTAGGGCTTGCGTGGGTTGCGTCCGAGCCACTCGATGTCGAACCACCGGCCCTCGTGCTGGATGCGCTTGCGGTCGACGACGGCGCACACGCTCCCCGGCGCGTCGGTGAAGACATCCCCATGGCGCCGCAACGCCGCGACGAGCCGTTGGGGGGCGCTCGTCATGATCACGACCTCGTCGCCGTGCAGCTCGAGCGATGCTCGCGGCCGTGGAGTGAAGTCGTGCAGGGACCACAGTCCATGCTCCTCGAGGAAGGAGCGCAGGTGTGCGGACGGCGATGCTCCGAGAAGCAGCCAGGCGGAGAGTTCCACGCTCATGCTTTCGACGTTCGGACGGACCCGTTCATCGCGAGACGGGCTCCGGCGGCGGTTAAAACGAGGGGGTTGTTCGACTCGACGCCACACGCCGTTTCGATCGTGAGGCGTTCCATGCGCGTCGCGTGCACGGCCGGCACGTTCAAGCCGAGCTGAGTCTCGAAGTCGATCGAGGGGGACGGAAAGCGCGCGACCTTGTGGCGCACGTTGCCGTGCACCAACAGCGGCTCTCCAAGTCGTCCGCTCCACGCGACGTCGACGCGGCTGCCCGGGGCGAGCGGCATGTGCACGCCGCCGCGCTCGTCCTCGCCGGTCGAGAGGCTGACTGCGAGGCCCGCGATCGTATTCCGGTTGCTTTCGAAACCGTCCAAGGCGACATCGACCCAAGGATGTCGCTCCTTCCCGTCCCGCACGACGCCGGTGCCGGACCACGGTCCGAGGCCTCGCTCAGGGCGCGGTCCTACGAGCCGGCAGTCGTCCGGAGCGAGCTCGAGCTCGGTCTCCCAAGCGAAGCCTGTGCCGGCACCGGGAGCGTACAGCCGGTCGCGCACTCCGACGACGGAGTGCTCCATGTCCCCTAAGAAGAGCGGCAGCGCTCGTGCGACCCAGTTCGTCCAAGCCTCGTCCGAGTACGAGCGCCCCGCCCAGAGAAGCGTCACGATGGCAGCCGTGAGCTCGCCCTTGCCGAACGCTCGCTTGTAGGGGGCTGCCGGCGAGACGCCCGCGAGTCGCACGGACGCCTGCGGGGGGGCGATGCGCCTTTGTTTCGTGGCACCGATCGCGCGCCAAGCGGATGCGTGGGGCCAGGTGGCGACTCGGCCGGCGACGCCGCCTTGCAGTCTGGCGGTGACTGTGACTGGCCAGACGGGCGAGTCGCCGGCGAGTCGCGGCAGCTGCTCGAGCACGTGCAGCGCGGCGTCCCAGTCGCTCGCGAAGTCCTGGACCACCGTGCCGAACCACGAACCGTCGAAGGCGATGCTGCGCAGTGAGTTCGCCAGCGCCTCGGGCAGCTCGAGAGCGGCGTCGAGCTCCGCCAGGATCTCGACTACGTTCTCGCCGGAGAACACGCGCCGCCGCGGCTGCGTCGCCGCAGGGGCTTGCCCCTCGGCGGGCTCGCGCTCGTCGCCCTCGGCGTCGATCCGAATCGGTGTCGCTCCGTCGGCGGGCGCCCAGCCCGTGACCGCGCACGGCGGACAGACGACGTAGGAGCCGGCGATCACCGAGGCCATGACACTCCCCGACACGAGGAGCTCCGCCACCTTCGAATCCAACGCGACGACGCTTCCGGGCGCGGGGACGACAGCGAACGACCACGCGAGCCCCGCGTCGATGCGGCGGTACAACGTGAGCTCTCGTACCTGCGCCGTAAGTTTGGCGCTCGGCCCGGATAGAGTCAGCTTGGGGTCGGGCATGTGAACTTCGAGCACGGCTGCCTCCTCCCGACTAGACGAACTGCAGGTTGCCGTTGTGGCCCTGATCGAAGTGCAGCGTCGCCGTCTCGAGCGTCTGATAGGCGCAGACCGGATGGAAGTGCGATTGCTGCTGATGACGAACGTGGTCACCGGCGCTGAGGGCGTCGATGCGCAGACGTGGGAGCGTGGCTGCTTGCGCCGGCGTTGCGTTGAGCAGAGCCTCGATCGATGGCGTTGGGAAGTCGATCAGCTCGCCGTATGACTCTTCGACGTAGAGCCGGATCAAGTTGCCCGTCGTCGCCTCGAAATCGTTGTCGGGGATCTGGCACGTGATGTTCTGGAAACCCAGGTCACCGCCGTGGGCTTGGAGTGCCTTGTGCAGCCACGAGTTCGAGGCGCAGCCCGCTGTGTGCAGGCGCACGATGTTCGCGTCGGCACCGGAGAAGCGCGCCGACACGCCGTACAGGTTCTCGGGGTCGTCGTCGAGCTGATACGCGTACGCCGAGCCGAGGTGGCTGTTCTCGAGGCGCCGCTCGCCCTTCTTGGCGATCGTGATCGGCAACTTCTTGTCGTCGGTCACCGCGGGGTCGTACGTGAACTCGATCCAGCGTTGCTTCTGCTGCCGGCTGACCGAGACCTGCACGCTCGTGAGATCGATGTTGTCGAGGACGTAGTCGCGCTCTTCGTCGGTGATGCGCAGCTTCCCCCGCAGGCGCTCGCCGCCGGATGCAACCTCGAGCGGTTGCAGGGCGCGTCCGGCATCGGCGCGCTCCATCAGGTAGACGTAGAAGTGGCCGCTGAACCCGACTTGGGGCGTCAGAGCCAACGAGATGCGGTAGCCGGCGGGGTTGTAGCTCTGAAACCAGGCGGTCGATTCGCCGGCTCGTTCAAAGGTAGCAGTGAGGACCATGGACTCGTGTGGGTTCGGGGTGGGACGGTCGGACCGGCGCGCGCTCAGGCGGACTCGGTCGGCGGTAGCAGCTGCAGCTGCTCGACGGTCGCGTTGAAGAACTCGACGTTGTCCACGTCGAAGCTCTCCGAGGTCTCCTCGCTCTTGCGCTGGGTGACGCGCACGCTGCGCAGCGGGGTCGTGGCGGATGCCTCCTGGCCCAGCGCGAACAGCAGTCGTTCGCCTTCGATGAGCAGGTCCTTGAACTGGTCCGCGCAGCTGCGGAAGCGTTCGGTGTGGATGTTCTGGACGCAGGCTTGGAGCAGCTTGCGCCCGTCGACTTGGCGCGCGCTCTGGCGGCCCTTGGCCGTCGCGAGCACGAGCAGCAGAAAGTGGAGGTAGTAGCTCGCCGCGAAGCTGTAGCACGTGTCGGCTTTGCCAACGACGACGCGCTCGAGCGACTCGCGTAGGGGTGCGAAGCCTGACAGGATGCCCTGGAAACTGCCGGCGGAGAGGGGCGCGACGTTGGCCTCATGGACGTCCTGCTTCGGGCTGCGCCCGAGCAGGTGGACGGCGAGGAGGTAGCCGGCGGGCAGCAGCGTCGGGAAACTCCCGGCCGGGTCGTTGAGGTGCGGCGACGGACCGAGCACAAGGACGGGACAGGGGCAGCCTTCGGCGATCTGCATCCACTCCCTGCCCTCGCGTTGCCACATGGGCTCACCGCCCTCGCCGAGTTGGGTCGTCGTCGTCGACAGGGAGATGGGCGGCATGACCATGCCGAAGGTCTCGCGCAGTCGGAACGCCGCCAGCTTCTCGAGCCAAGCCGCCTGATCGCCTTCCGGGAATGCGCTCGGGGTCATGAAGACGAGCGACGGGTGGCAGCTGGAGTCGGCGTAAGGCTCGACGAGCTTCCCCGCGCGCAGGAGCCCACGCCCCTTGTTTTCAACCAGGTTGTCGGTACGCAACCAATGCAGAAACTCGTCCGCCGTCGCGTTCACGACGATGACTTCGGCGTCGTCGCGGCCGGCGCTTACCTGCAGGGCCTCCAGCATGTACTCGAAGCCGCGGATCTCGGACACGAAGTTGACGATGTTGCCGAAGCTCTCGATCGTCTGCAGCTCCAGCGTCTTGCGCAGCTGCGTGACGCCGTTCCCGCGCAGGCTATCGGCGTCGAAGTAGCGCGTGAGCGACACGGTGCGAATGAACCGTTCGAGATCGGGGCGCTCCGGATCGAGGTGTTCCACCATGTCGATCAGGAGCTGGTACAGGTTCGTGCACATGAGCCCGAGACCGAGCTCGCGCTCGTTCTCCAGCATGATCAGCTCGAGCGTCATCTTCTCCACGCGGCTGGCGAACTCGGGCCGGCCGGCGGACTTCTCGTAGCGCGCGTAGATCTGGTGCAGCGTGCGCTCGTGTAGCTCGAGATCCTCGCGCAGGTGCGTCGTGAAGGTCTCGCTCTTGAGGAGGTCGCGGACGACGTCGGTGACGAGCTCGGTCGAGACCTCTTCAGCGCTCTCGCCGGGCGGCATCTTTGCGGCGATCTTGGCGCGCGCCTGCTCGTCCCACGTGCCGTCGGGCGAGCTCGGACCGACGTCCTCGTCGCCCTGCGACAAACGAGTCACATCCTGCTGAACGCGGTGGTGCGCGACGGCGCTGACGATTGACTTAGGCTGATCGTGCGTGAGGGCGCGTGGGTGTCCGTTCGCGCGTCGCGCGCTCGGAATCATGCGGCTCACGTACTTGCGTTCGAGCCGGGCGGAGTAGAGCGGCTCGAGGATGCGTCCGAGTGCGACGACGTTGCCTTGCAGCCCCTCCGACTCGACCGAAAGCAGGTTCAGGAACTCGTGCACCAAATCGGCTTTCACCTGGCGGAAGTCACCGGTGGGACGCGCGGTCTCGATCGCCGCGATGTAGCGGTCGGCGAGGTCTGTGAGGTCGAGCTCGCCCGAGCCTTGGAACAAGACCGAGCTGAGGAAGTTCGCCAGCACGTCGCGCGTGAGCTCCTTGCGCAGTGCCGCGGGCGAGAGAACCGCCTCGCGAAAGAGCGCGGGACACAGCACGTCCCGGATCGCCGACTTGCACGCGATGCGGAATGCTTCGCGCGCTAGACCCCGCTGGCGGGCACTCGTCGACACTTGCCCGGACGCGAGCATCAGCGCGGCGGCGATGCGCGGGGCAGTGAGGAGTTCGCGCGCTACGGCGCGCAGCTCCTCGGGGAGCTCCTCGATCAAGCTCTCGGCCGCGCCCTCCTCGTGCGTTGCGAGCAGGAGGTCGAGGAGCTGATCGAATGCACCTTCGAGGTCCTGGACGAACTGCTCCTTGGCCTCTGGTCCGAGCCGTTCGATCGGTTCGGCGACGACGCCTTCCATGCCGTCGCAGATCGCGCGCCCGACGGCGGCGTCGCGCGCCGCCATGTCATCGGACGGCAGCTCGTCGACGATCGGGACCTTGTAGTAGGCGCTGAGCAGCCACTGGAGGGGCATCGAGGCGAGCACCTTGTTGCGCAGCGTCTGCTGCACGCGGTGCAACGCCTGACGGCCATCGCGGAAGGCGACGACGACGTCGGCGCGCGCCTGCAGCTTCTCGGCGATCAAGCGCCGGAGCAGCTTGCCGCGAAATTGCAGGTGGTTCGTCTGCCCACCCCGGCGGCGCACGATCTGATCCCTGAACTCCGAGACGACCTGCTCGAGCACCTTGCGCTTCTCCTTATCGCGAGCGAGCGCGCGCCAATCGCCCGTCGTTTCCTCGAGCACCTTGCGCAGCTTCGCGGGGCGATCTCCGCGCTCGTGGATCAACAGGTGCATGAGCTCTTGCCGCAAGCCGTCGGGCAGCGGTGCGCCGTGGGCGAAGGTCGGCAGCCCATGTTGGAGCGCACACTCGTCCAGGACTTCCGAGAAGACCTCGGGGATCGCCTCGGCCCTGGACGAGAAGAGCGCGATGGTGCGCAGGTCCTTGCGCAGCTGCAGAAAGATGCGGCGCCCGCGCTCGTCGGGGTTGTCGCCGAGCACGGCTTGCGTCGATTGGGCGAAAGCCGGCTGTTGGCAGGAGGCGGTCGCCTCGTGCATCAGGAGGTGTTCGGGGTGCAGGACGTCGCCCTTCAAGACGTCGCTGCTGCTGCGCGGGATTACCGATTGGACGGCGGGGAATGGACCGTCCCCAACGATGCGGTATCCCACGTGCGGCTGGAAGACGTCGACGAAGGACCCGTAGCCTAGTGGTTGAACGGCGTCGAACAGCTCGGCATACGAGTCAGTGAGCGGTCGATTCGTGAAGGTCGCGACGTACGGGCCGTCGTGCTTTTGGCTCTTCAGACCGTGGTGTACCGGGGCGACGAAGAAGTGCCGGCGCGTGACGTGGCTCAGCTCTGTACGGCTGATCTTGTTCTCGTCGACAAAGCTATGGAAGGGCATGGGATGGCTCCTGGAAGGTCCGCGCTCATCTGACTCAGCGCAGTGGGAGTCGAATCTGCTGCAGCCGAAGCGAACCTTTTTCGCGCGGCCTTCTTTCCCCGGTTTGCTGCAGCGCATCGCGCTCGGCTCGCGCTCTCTTCGGTGGCACGCCGCGCAAGGCTGCCCCGTTCAAGGAGCCACGATGCAAAACTCACGATTTCGTCTCTCGGTCGCCTCCCTCGCGTTGACCTGCGCGTGCCTGTCGTCCTCACCGACGCTCGACGTGGCGCCGCTGTCCCAGGAACTCGACCCGCTCTTGTCAGAAGACGTGACCTGGAGGGCCCCCGAGCCGGGGCGAGCCGTCGTCGTCCTCAGCGAACGCGGTCTCGAGTCGCTGCCCGAGGGGATCGCCGACAGGCGTGCGCAGCGGGTGCTCGAGAGCTTGGTCGCGCACGGCTTCGACCCGCGTTCCATCGGCCACTTCACACCGGCGGGCGGCGGGCGCGCGGCTCTGCGCGAGCGGATCGAGGCGGCGAGCGACCTCGCGCGGAAGGAGAGCGGTCCCCTGCTTCTCTACGTTCTCGGGGCCGGGACCGATGAACTGGCGGACGACATCGGCTTACTCGTCGAGGGGAAGGACTCCGGCCCGATCACCTGCGCGACGCTGCGCGCGTGGATCGAGTGCGAGTCGGAGGACGCCGAACGCTTGCGTGCGATGATCGTGCTCGACGGCTGGGCGTCGGTGCACACGGACGGCTCCCCAGTGACCGCGACGACCGCGAGCACGTGGTCGATCGCCGCTCTCGGGCCGTGGCGCGACGAAGGGCTCGGAGCAGGTTGGGATGCGTTAGTCGGGCAGCTTGATGCGCGCGAGGAGGTTCCCGGCGAAGTGACCATCACCGTCGACGTGCACGACGCGACGAGCCCCGACCTCGCGCCGCCAGGCGCCCGCATCGAGCTCGACAAACTCGCGCAGAGCGCCGACGGTGCTCGATCGACGCTGACCTTGCGGCCCGGTCGCCACGAGCTGCGGGTGTCCGCCCCGGGCTACCTCATACGCGCGCACACGGTCGAGATCGAGGCGCGCCATGACGGCTGGACCCTGAATGTACCGCTGATGCGCGCGTTCACGCGCGTCTACGGTCGCGCGTCGATCGCCGGCGGCGTGGCACAAGTGCAGGGCATCAGCGAGCGCCACGAGGAGCTTCCGTTTCGTTGGCGCAGTCCCGTCGGTCCAGATGGACGCTTCGAGTTGTCGGTTCCGAGCGACCTCATGGAGCTCGAGCTCGAGCTCGAGAACGGACAGAGATGGGACTTCGCGCTGGCTGAGCGCCGGCGCGCGGTCGGCGATCGGCGCTGGCGCTACGAAGGAGTGTGGGAGGTCGACCTGGGGCGCTTGTGGGGCAGTGGTTCGAGTGTCGTACCGCCGCAGCGACAGAGCCCGGCGCAGGCGCCGAGCACGCGGACCCTGCTCGTCGACGCTCTGGGCGCGGGTGCCTACACCTCGTTGAAGGAAGCGATCGCCGCGGCGCGCGTCGGCGACGGACTTCTTCTCGCGCCCGGCGTCTACGCGGAGCCGGGATTGGTCGTGAACAAGGCGGTGCGCATCACTGCCAACGGCCCCGGCGTCGTCGTTCGTACACCGGCCGGGGACCCACTTCGGGTGACTGCCCGCGTCGCGACGTTCGAAGGGATCACCCTGCGCGTCGACGACGGCGTGCAGGTCGACCGCGGGGCGCTTGTGCTCGATGGTTGCACCGTGGAAGCCGGGTCTTCGTCGACCGCGCTGCGCCTGGTCGGTGAGGGGGCCGAGCTGACGCTGGTGTCGTGCGTCGTCCGCGGCGCCCAGATCGGCGTCGAGGCGGCGCGCGGATCGAGCGTCCGCTGTCGCGGTGGTTCGATCGACGCCAGTGAGTTCGGTGTGAAGCTCGAGTCGGTCGCGCAGGCCGAGTTGAACGGCGTCGCGGTCGGCGGTGAGCGACGCGGTCGACCGATGATCGGGCTGCTCGTGACCTCCTCGGATTCGGGCCTGCCGGAGGCGCAGGTGATCGTCAGCCGCTTCTTGGGCTGCGGGCGGGTCGGCGTCGTAGCGGAGCGCTCGGCGACGGTGCGCATGGTCGGCAGCGAGGTGACGGGCAGCGCCGAGAACGGCATCGCCGTGCGCGGAGAGGCGCGCCTGTCGACTTGGAATTGCCGCGTGCGTCACAACCGCGTCGGGCTGGCGCTCGAGGGGGGCGCGATCGCGATGCACGGCGGCGACGTCTCGCTCAACGATGGGCCGGGCGTGATCGGCCGCGGGCATCCGAGGGAATGGTGGCAGTCATTGGGCGCGACCGTATCCCGCAACTGCCGGACCTTCGGGGGTGCCGACCTCGAGGGGATCGGCGGCGCCGAAGCCGGCTCGACGGCGCAGCCCTCGGGCCCTTCGTGGCAACGACCCTGACGCGCGGACGAGATCTCTCAGAATTCGCGGATTCGGTGCAGTGGGGGGTCACGGTCCACGCTCAGGCAAACGAGCAGGCGGGAGAAGTCGACCGATGAGCACCGAAAACGACAGGGCCGAGGAGATCGCGGGCCCCAGGGACAGCACCTTGGGGGCGTTGCGTGAGAACCGTCGACCGATGTTGGACGCCGCGCGCCGCATCCTCGGCGACGCCATGCTCGCCGAGGATGCCGTGCAGGACGCGACGATGCGTGCCCTCAAGTGCAACCGTCCCTTGCCCACTCGTGAGGACGCGCGCCGGTGGTTGGTGGCGCTCACCCGCAACAGCTCGTTCGACCTCATCCGCGGGCGGCGGCGGCTCGCGGTGCTCGACGGCGACCTCGACGTGTTGCCCGCGCCGATATGCGATTTCACCGAGCGAATCGGTGCCGATGAAGAGAAGCGGCGCGTGCTCGACACGATCGGATCGCTCCCCGCTACCGATCGGGAGATGATGCAGATGTTGGCGGACGGCCACACTCAGCGCGAGCTGTCCGAACACCTCGGCGTGCGCTTTAGCACGTTGCGGTCGAGACTCAGTCGTGTGCGGTCGAGCTTGCGGCGAGCGTTGAACAGGCAGGCGGGCTGACGTGCAAGTGCTCTGCAAGAGATGCAGGCGGTGCGGGGCTGCGACGTATCCTTTGATGTGTGCTCGGGGACTGTGATCGGTCTCGACTCGTCCATGCAACCCACGCCAGGCGAACCTTCACCTCCGTTGGACATCGACGCTATCGTCGACCCCATCTTGACGAGTTGGCTCGAGACGACGTCGCCGACGGTGGAAGGCTACGCGCTGCACGAACTCCTCGGCACCGGCGGGATGGGGGCGGTCTTTCGCGCGGTGCAGGCTGGCACGAATCGGCCCGTCGCCATGAAGTTCGTCAAGTCGTCCGCTCCGGGCGGCGTGTTGGCCCAGCGTTTCGAGCGCGAGATGGAGGCGCTCGCGCGGCTCGACCATCCGGGGATCGCGAGCATCTACCACTCGGGCACCGCGGACTGGAACGGTGAGACACACCGTTTCTGCGCCATGGAGCTCGTGCAGGGGGCGCTTCCGATCACCCGGTACGCGACCGGCAGCGACGCGACGACACGCGAACGCTTCGAGCTCATCGTCGCCGCCGCCGAAGCGGTCGCGCACGCGCACTCGCAGGGGGTCGTGCACCGCGACCTGACACCGAACAACGTCTTGGTCGACCAGAACGGCCAGCTGAAGATCGTCGACTTCGGCATCGCGTCGCTCATCGACGCGGACCCGGCGTGCCGGATCACGCTCTCGGGTCAGATCGTCGGGACGCTGACCTACTCGAGCCCCGAGCAGCGACGCGCGGACGGACAGGTCGACGATCGCACGGACGTGTACTGCCTCGGCTTGTTGCTGTTCGAGCTTCTCGCAGGGGCGCTGCCGTATGCGGAGGACATGCACACGCTCGCGCTCATCAGCGCGGGCAAGCGGGACCCTGAGCGGCTCGACCACGAGGCGCTGGGACTTCCGTCGCAACTATCGATCGTCGTCGAGACCGCGCTCGCGCACGACCCACGACGGCGATACTCCGCAAAAGGGCTCGCGGACGAGTTGCGACGGCTGTTGAACGACGAGAGCGTGCTGGCGCGCAGGCCCGGGCTGGGACGTCGTGCGCTGGTGTGGATCTCGCGGCGCAAGGTGCTCTGCGTGGGCGTCGCGACCGCCGGACTGCTCGCGTTCACGGTGCACCGCGGCCAGCGTTGGAAGCAGCTGAACGACGCCTTCGGCGCGTTGGCGCGCAAGGCGCAGGGAGAGCAGCTCGACGACGCCGAAGAGCTGCAGATTGCGTGGCTCGCAGAGCGTTACGATGCGTGCGGACTCCTCGCGCTGGAGCCCGAGAGCGAAGAGGCGGTGCGCGCCTGCCTGCAGTTCATCGCGTCCTTCCGATCGGTTGCGCGCGGAGCCGAGCTCCACGCACCGCGTGGACTCTGGTCGCGCAATCCACCGACGTTCGAGTTCTTGGCGCTAATCGGCCTCGACGCGAGCGCGACCTATCGGTTGAGCGTTTGGAAGCACGGCGCTCCGGAAGACGTCGTCTACGAGGAGACGGTGCCCGTCAGCCGCGCCCCGAACGCAGAGGGACGGCTCTCGTCCACGCCGCAACGGACGCTTGCTCCGGGCGCGTATGAATGGCTGGTGCGTCTCGACGTCCCACCGGATCGAGAGCTCGAGGAGCTCTACCTCCCTGACGCCGAAACCTTCCGCCTCCTTTCCCCACGCCGAGTCGACGACCTGCGGGCCGGGATACCGGCGACGGGCGACGCGGCGCTCGACCAGCTCGTCGAGGGCGCGATGTTCATTGAAGCCGGGTTGCTGGGAGACGCGCACGCGCTCCTGAGCAAGGTCGTCGCGGGATGCTCGGAGGCGCACGGCCGGCGGCGCGTCATGCTGCTCGACCTCGCCGCGCGAGGGCTGGGCTGGTCGACCGAGGAACACGGAGAGAAGGAGAGATGATGCGAGATACCCTTCGTCGGTTTTCGCGCTGGTGCACCCTGCTCGCGATCCTGTTGCCAACCGTTTGCTCCGGCGTCCCGCGCTTGGCACAGGAGCCCGAGCCGCCGGGTCCGTACACGGAATTCGCCGAGCGGCTCACGAAAGTCGAGAGCCCCACGGACGCTGAGCTCGAGGAGTGGCAGGCTCGCGTCGACGAGCTGGCCAACGAGCTCGCAGCGGCGGGCGAGCGCTACTACGCGGCCGAGCTGCACTTCGCGTGGGGCTACTTCTTGCTCAAGAAGTTCAACCGGCCCGAATCCGCCGCGGAGCAGCTCGGCGTGTCGGCGAAGCGGTTCGGCGACGCCGGCCGCAAGATGCGCTTCGGGTCCGTGCTGCACTGGAAGGGCAAGGCGCACCTCGCTAGCGGAAACCTCGAGCTTGCATTGACGGAATACGTTTCGGCGGCGCTGGCCTTCGAGGGGATCGGCGATCGAGACCGCCTCGCACGCACTCTGCAATCGAAAGGCTACGTGCTGTCGCGACTCAACCGTTCCGGTTCGGCTGCCGAGAGTACGAAGGAGGCGTCGCGCCTCTTTCTCGAGCTCGGCGAGACGCGACTGGCGATCGACAACAAGCTCAACGAGGCGGGCTACTTGTACCTCGCCGGGGATCTCGACGCGGCCGAGCAGAGGCTGGAGCGCGCCGCCGGGCTGCTAACCGACGCAGGCGACAAGGTGCGCGACGATCCGGCGCTCGCGGAGCGCGTCGCGATCGTGCGCGGCTCGATCCTGCACGATCGCGGGGCCCTGGGGGAGGCGCGAGCAGTGTACGTAGATTGGATAGCAAGAGCACGCGCCAAAGGGGTCGCGGTGGGCTCCCAGCTGCTCCTGAACTTCGGCAACCTCGAGATGGCTGCCGGCAACGTCCGCGACGCGCTGCGCTACTACGAGGAGTCCGATGCCGCCGCGCGCAACGCGCGAGACGAGGGCTTCGCCCAGCTCGCGATGGCGAAGGCGTATCGCGAGCTCGGGCGCACCGCGGACGCGGTCCGGTCGCTGGTCTGGGCAAAGGAGCTCGCCAAGAAGGCGGCCGACGTGCGCCTCTCGATGTCCGTCCTTCACGTGCTCGCAATCCAACTCCTCGAGGGCGGCCACTTCGACAACGCACGCGCGTGCCTCGAAGGGTTGATCGAGGAGTTCGAGCGCGGTGTGCAGCCGTCGATGGCGCAGTGGGTCAGCGTGTGGAGCACGTACGCGATTCTGCTGGACGAGACGGGCGCTTCGGAGGAAGGCTTGGCGAAGATCCGCGAGGTGCGAGAACGAGTGCCGGCCGACGGCTACTTCGGTCAGGCGCTCGCGGTGCAGGAAGTGTCGATCCTGTTGAACCTCGGGCGCTGGGAGGAGGCGGACGCGGGACTCGAAGAGCTCGGAGAAGCCACGCTCGTCGCACCGGAGCTGCGCGTCGCTGCCGAGCAGTACCGAGGCAAGAGTGACCTCGAGCAGGAGCGCCCACAGGCCGCAGTGCGGCACTTTCGGGAGGTCGCACGTCTGCTCGAAGCGCAGCTCGTGCGCACGATCATGGGGCTGGGCGAGCGCACCGCAAACGCGTTTCGCAAGAAGTACGGGACGCTGAGCGGCAATGTTGTCGCGGCCCTGCGAGTGCTCGATGCGGACGATGACGAGCACCAGCGACTCGCCTACGAGACGCTGTCCTTGCACCACGGGCTGGGCACGGCCCAGCGGCTGGCCGAACCACGCGCGCGTCTGCGAGCGGCGTTGCCGCCGGAGCTACGCGAGGAGTCCGACGTGCTCGCCCGTCGTCTCGGCAACGCACTCGCCGCACGGACACGGCTCTTGGGCCTGCCGGTGACACGTGACGTGCGCGAGCGAAATCGGCGCAAGGAAGAGCTGGCTGACATCGACGAGACGATCGGTGAGCTGGAGCGCGAGCTCACGTCGTTCTTCGAGCGTGCGCGGCTGACCGGTACCCGGCTCGATGTGCGCTTTCCGCGTCCCGTGCTCGCCTCCGACGTGCAGGCGTTGCTCGACGAAAGACGGGCGCTGGTCGAGCTGTTCGAGGGCGACGGTAGGTTGGTCGCCTTCGTCGTCACCCGCGACGGAATCGACGTTGCGATGTTTGGCGAACGGGCGGCGATCCGTTCGGAGGTCGCGGCGCTCCAAGAGGCGCTCGAGCGCTGGAAGGACGGTGCGCCGCCCCTCAGCGCCTCGGATCTCGAGCCCCTGAGCGCACGCTGGCGCAAGCACGTGACGCCGCTGCTCGACGAGCGGGAGCTCGATGAACTCTGGATCTCGCCGTCGGCGACCGTACAGGCAATCCCGTTCGAAATCTTGCTGCACGAAGCACTCGCCGAGGGAGACCAAGCCGTTGAAGAGCGCGCGGCCTGGCCCTTCCTGATCCGCGACTTCGACGTCGCGTACGTGCACTCAGGAACCGTCCTGCGCGAGATCGCACACTCGGCTCCGCGCTCGCGTCCAGCCGCGGACGCGCCGGTCTTCGTCGCCTTCGCGGATCCGGTGTACGCGAACGAGGGTGCTCACCCGGTGCGCGACCCAGTGCGAGGGGAGTCGCTCGTGCGCTTGCCCGGTACGGCGACGGAGGCGCGGCAGGTCGCCGAGATCGTCGCAGCGGCCTTTCCGCGTGAGCTGCGGGAAGTCGTCGAGGCCGACGCGCGACTCGCTGGGGAGGAGCCGTTTCCGGGTGTGCACTTGTTGACGCGCGCGGACGCGACCGAGGACCAGCTGAAGTCGAACCGGCTCGTGCGGGAGAGCTGGATTCTGCACGTCGGCTGCCACGGCGTGGGCGACACGGAAAACGCGGTCAACAGCTACTTGGCCCTCGCCCAGGACGAGGATGCAGAGGAGGACGGCTTTCTGTTCCTCCACGAGCTCGACGCGCTCGAGGTCCGCGCTAGCCTCCTCGTGCTGGCGGCGTGTCAGTCATCGAGTGGACCGACCGAGTACTCGGAGGGAGTCGCGAGTCTCGCCCGCGCCGGACTCACCGCGGGCGCGCGTTCGGTGCTGGCGTCGCTGTGGCGCGTGCGCGACGAGAGTTCGATCTCGCTCGTCGCTGCGTTCTACGAGGCGTGGGGGCCAGGAAGCGTCCCACGCATCGCTGCGCTGTCCGCCGCGAAGCGGGCGGCGGCCCGTTCCGGCGTCGACCCGCGCATCTGGGCGGCGTACGTCTTGTGGGACGCGCCCGAGAGGCCTCGATAGGAGGAGCACGCCATGAACGAGCGGGAACCGGAAGCGATCGAGGGTCTGTACGACCGTCTGCGTCACTATGCGGCTCGGCTGATGCGCACCGAGCGCAGGGAGCACACTTTGGGCCCAACCGCGCTCGTGAACGAAGCGTACCTCCGTCTCCGCCGCAGCCCGGAGCGCGAGCCGGAGGACGTGGCGGCCTACTGGACCGAGGTCGGACGCGAGATGCGTCGAACACTGGTCGATCACGCTCGCCGCCGCGCAGCGGTCAAGCGCGACCGGGGGCGGGAGAGCTGGCACGAGTCGAAGGCCGAGACCCGGCGTCCCGAGGCCCTTCTCGATCTGGACGAAGCGCTGGAAGCCTTGGCGCGCGTCCACCCGCGCGCCGCCCGCGTCATCGACATGCGCCACTTCGCGGGGCTGGAGTACGACTTGATCGCGAATGCGCTCGAGACGTCGGTGCGAACGGTGCACAACGAGCTGAACGTCGGTCGGGAGTTCCTGCGCGAGCGCATCGAACGAGGCAAGCGGAGCTAGTGGTGTGATGCAGACATTCGCAGTCGTATCCCGGCCCGCATGCACGCGCCACGGCGTTGCGGCTCCTGCGACCAATCCCAGTATCACCGTATTGGCAGCGAAGTTGCGTCGTCGCCGCGCCTTGTGGCACGCACA
>JAAELL010000268.1 GCA_024226735.1 bacterium
CGAGCAGGCGCCCGAGCCGCTCGAACACGGGCCGGCTACGCCGCTCGCGCAGGATCTGGAGCTTGTCGGGCGAGAGCCGCCTGCCACGTTTCTCCACGCGGTACAGCCGCCGGATCAGCAGCAGCACGAGAGTCGCCTCGCGCGGCGCGGTGTCGTACGCCTCGTGGAACTTGCGCCGGATGTGGGCCAGGCACGCCACGGCGCCAAGACCCCGTGCGTCGATCACCTCGCGGTAGCCGGTGTAGCCATCGACCTGGAGCGTGCCGCTGTATTGCGCGAGCACGGTGCTCGGTCCGTCGCGGCTGCGGCCCGCGCGGAAGTCGTAGAAGAGCTGGTCGCTCTCGGGCGCGCGGTAGCAGAAGAAGTAGCCGTCCTTGGTGCGCACCTTGGCGCCCTTCTTGGTCTGCATCTTGACTGGCGTCTCGTCGGCCTGCAGGTAGGTGTGTGCGAGCACCTCATCGCGCACGACCTGGACGAGGCGCTCGAGCAGCTTGGCCGCGCCGCCGACCCAGTCGGTGAGCGTGGAGCGCCCGAGATCGAGTCCGTCGCGCCCAAAGATCTGCGCTTGGCGGTACAGCGGCAGGTGGTCGGCGAACTTGCCGACGAGCACGTGCGCGATGAGCGACGCACCGGCGTAGCTCGCGGGGATCGGCCGCGGCGGTGCGGGCGGGCTGCGCACGCCGCCCTCGCCGCAGCGGCAGGCGTAGCGTCCGCGCACGGTGACGCGCACGACGTAGTGCGCGGGCACGCGCTCGAGAGTCTCGCTGGTGTCCTCGCCGATCTTGACGCGCTGTTTGCCGCAGGCGTCGCAGCAGCGCTCCTCGTCGCGCAGCGCGATCTCGACTTGCTCGCGAGGCAGGTGCTCGGGCAGCGGCTTTCGTCCGCGCGGGCGCCGCGCGCGCTTCTTGCGCTGCTTCTCTTCGCGCGCAGACAGCGTGCTGCCTTCGTCGTCGGGGGCGAGGTCCTGGGCGGCGAGCCCGAGCTGCTCGAAGAGAGTGGGGCCAGTGGGCAGGGTCTCCGACGAGGGGCGAAAGGGCTTGCTCCTGAGATACGCCAGCTCGCGCTTGGTCAGTCGCAGATCGCGCGCGAGCTCGGCGATCGTCTCGTCACGAACGGTGATCGCTTCGTCGCGCTGGGCGATCACTTCATCCCGTGCAGCGATGGTCGTCTGGGCATCGTCGAGCGCACACTTGAGGCGCTTGATCTCGGCGATGGTCGGCGACGTCGGCATGGGCACCGATGGTGCACATTCGCGAATCTGGATCCAGTTTGGATGCAGCGTTTCTCTGGGCTTTTCGACGTTTTTCTTCAGGCCGAGCGGCGCTCCCAGCGCGGGCGCTTGCGCACGATCACGTCGAGGCCCGCGAGCAGGATCGCGAGCTCCTCGCTGCGCAGCGAAACCGTGCGCTGGCCCGGCCGCGCACGCGGCCAGGTGAAGCGTCCCGCCTCGAGCCGCTTCGTCATCAACCAGTAGCCCGTGCCATCGAACGCCAGGATGCGAACGCGCGTGCGGCGGCGATTGGTGAACACGAACAGGTGGCCCTCAAGCGGCTCGCGCAAGAGCACTTCGCGCGTGATCGCAGCGAGTCCGTCCACGCCACGGCGCAGGTCCACCGGGTGCGCGCAGAGGTAGATGTGGACCGATGTCGGCAGCGTCAGCATGCCAGCAGCGCGGCGACGACGCGCGTGAGGTGGGTGGCGTCGATGTCGGCAGGAACCTCGACGGCGAGCCGCTCGCCGACGCGGATCAAGAGCGGTGCGCAAGCAGCGCCCGACGGCGCAACGCACGCGGCGCCGCGCGACTCGTCATCCACAACCTCGACGGCAAGCCATGCCGGATGCGGGGGGATCGGCGCGGATGGCGGGGCAGACGGCGCTCGCGCCACCTCGCGGCGGCCAAGCTCGCGCTTCCACCACGACAGCGTCCCGGCGGGCATCCCCACCGACCTGGCGAACGCCGCCAGTGTCATCCCGCTCGACGCCTGCTTCTTGAGCAGCGCCCGCACCTCCCGCTCCCGATCCGTGATCCGTGCTGACATCGACACCTCCTGTCGTGAAGAGGCGAGGGTCGCACGGATCAGGCGGCGCGCCAGATGGGGTGCGTCGGACGCTTACCCACCAAGTGGCGCAGCCCCGCAGCCCCGCAGCCCCGAGGCGTGGGGACGCCCGCAGAGTTGTCGAGGTCTTGAGGCACCCACGAGCCGGGTGGCCAGCGGACCCGGTGTCTCATCGGGAGGCGGGGCGGAACCGCCGAGACGTGGGGGACGCCCGCAGAGTTGTCGGGGTCTTGACGCACCCACGAGCCGCGTGGCCAGCGGACCCGGTGCTTCGTCGGGAGGCGGGGCGTCTCGCCGAGGCAAGAACCTGACAAATCTGCGGGTGTCCCCGATTCCCGACTCCCTGCGCTCCGGATCCCCGAGACCCCTCCCCGGTTTCGATGGGCTCGGGACGTTCGCTGCAGTGAGTTGACGTGCCGGGCTGTGACTTGAGGTGCCGGGGACACCCGCAGCTACTCAAGCTAACTTGCGACGCGGGTCGACGTGCGACGCAGCCCCGACAGTTAACTCGATTAGCCGCGGGTGTCCCCACGTCTCGGCGGTTCGGCCCGGGGCGGTGCTGGTGTCCCCACGTCTCGGCAGTCCGGCCGATTGGCTGCGGTGTCCCCGTGTCCCGGCAGCTGGGCCCCCAGTGGCTCCGGGTGTCCGCGCGCCCCGGCGC